>DRGP01000192.1 GCA_011050015.1 Leeuwenhoekiella sp.
ACTGGTAGAATGGGAAGAGCAGTATCATTCTATGCACGGTGCTATTCAAGAGGGCAGGCATGTTTTTCTCAAGACCGGCCTGGATTATTGGCTCAGCATCAATTCTAAAAAAAAAGAAATCCATATTTTAGAAATCGGGTTTGGTACGGGGCTGAATGCGCTGCTTACCGCGGTTCATGTAGCTCCAACCAAAATCACTACTTATTATGAGGGCGTGGAAGCCTATCCGGTGCAACCGGAAGAAATTGCCCAACTCAACTATGTTACCCAATTAAAAAGGCCTGAGTACAATTTCTTTTTTCAGGAAATGCATGATGCATCTTGGGGAGAACAATGTGCTCTACAGGATCGTTTTCACCTAAAAAAACGCCAAGAACGTTTTGAGAATATACAGGATGCAGCGCTGCATGATCTCATTTATTTTGACGCATTTGGCGCGCAGGTGCAGCCCGAATTATGGGATGTGACTATTTTTAAAAAAATGTACGAGGCCTTAAAAAATAATGGCGTGCTGGTAACCTATTCTGCGAAAGGAAGCGTGCGACGGGCGATGCAGGAAGTGGGTTTTACCGTAGAGCGCTTACCAGGCCCTCCTGGAAAACGGGAAATGCTACGGGCTGTTAAATTATAATGAAAAATTGTATAATGTATATTGTATAGCACAAACTGTAACTTCGAGTATACATGATAAAGAATACATGTTATAGTTTACAAATTTCAAATCCAGACCTTGAAACTTCAAACCAACATTCCACTAAAACCATCAAAAAATCTATTGGATTATAATTCCAAAATCTTTTTGATCGGGTCTTGTTTTGTGAAAAATATTGGGGGGAAGTTGGAGTACTTTAAGTTTCAGAATAAAATCAATCCATTAGGGATTTTATTTCACCCAGCGGCCATTGCACGTTTTTTTGAACGGGTTGCAAATCAAACTTTATTTACCGAAAGCGATCTGGTTTTTCACAACGAGCGCTGGCATTGTATGGATGCACATTCCCAATGGAGCGGAAATGACCCAAAAAACGTACTTGAAAATCTCAATAATTCCATAAAGGAAGCCACGGATTTTCTTCAAAACGCTACCCATGTGATCATTACACTGGGCACCGCCTGGGGTTACCGTTATAAAAAAACCGGAAAACCAGTGGCCAATTGCCATAAAATCCCACAGAAGGAATTTGATAAAGAACTGGCCGGAATCGACGCTATTTATGCTGATTTAGCCTCTATTTTAGCCGTTTTTCAAGAAATAAACCCTCAAATCAGGGTTGTTTTCACAGTTTCTCCGGTACGGCATCTCAAAGATGGTTTCGTTGAAAACCAGCGTAGCAAGGCGCATCTCATTGCCGCGGTTCATCAGGTAATCGAAAAGAAGGATCGGGCTGAATATTTTCCGTCGTACGAAATCATGATGGACGAGCTGCGCGATTACCGTTTTTATGATCGGGATTTACTACATCCCAATCCGCTGGCCGTAGATTATATTTGGGAAAAGTTTGTGCACGTTTACCTTTCGCCGAAGGCGCAACAATGGGCCGAAAAAATTGATGAGGTACAACGGGCGATAGCGCACCGACCGTTTAATCCGGATTCTGAAGCGCATGGTCTATTTCAAAAAAAACTGGAGCGTAAGAAGAAGCAAATTGAAGAAAACCTGCCCAACATTCGGTTTTAGGCGTTAAAAATGGACATAAAAAGGCTGTTTTTAGCTACATTTAGTCTCTTTTTCAAAAAGCTTTTTCGCCCAAAACGGGTATTTTAATAACAATTAGATGCGTAAAATCTTACTTGGTGTTCTCATTGCTTTGGCCGTGGTTTTTACGGTACGCTATTTTAGCAATAAGGAAGACGGCAAAAAACTTACCGAATCATCGGCGCTCATTGAAAAGCAGATTAAAAATGTAGGTAAGCTCGTGGTTACCGAGGGTAGTTTTTCTCAGGTGTTTACCTATGAAAATTCAAAAAAATTCTATCTGGATGTTTTTTCAGCTAGAAAAAAAGCCCTCATTATCGTCAATGCCAAAGTGGATATTAGCTACGACCTGCGCAAACTGGAAACCGAAATGGATGCAGAGACCAAAACCATAAGAATCACGCATATCCCAGCCCCGGAAATAGATATTAATCCTGATATTGAGTATTATGACGTTAAACAGGATTATTTAAATAAATTTGAAGCCAAAGATTACAATACAATCAAGAAACGTGTGGATCAACTCATACGTGAAAAGATCAACAAATCAAAACTGAGGCAAAATGCAGCCAATAGGCTGGTCTCAGAATTATCAAATATTTATCTGCTCACCAATTCTCTGGGCTGGACGCTCACCTATAATGGGCAAACCATAAATGGAGAAGAGCAGCTGCAACAACTTATACCTAACCAATAGTACAACTTTATGAGATCAATCTTAGCTTTGGCCAGTAGGGCAAACGGTTTGAAGACCGCTTCAACAACAAACAATTTGCCCTGTTCCGCTGGGAAATCTATTACAACGTTGTTAATGCTAGTGTGTTTACTAAGCCTTTGTGCCTGTAAAACCCAAAATGATTCAACCATGTCCATCCAAGTACAATCCCCATTTTATGTAGGCACATACACCGGCGGAGATAGTCAGGGTATTTATAAATACACCCTCAATCCGAATGGGAAACTCATGAGCATCGGGCTGGTGGCAAAGACAGATAACCCTTCTTTTTTGAGTTTTAACAATGCCAAGGATGTGCTGCTTGCCGTGAATGAAAATGAAAATGGAACGCTCACGTCATTTGCGGTGCGTCCAGATAGTCTGGAGGAGCTAAGTATTAGTGATTCTGGCGGAAGCTATCCCTGTTTTGTGACCACCAATGAAGATAATTTTGTGCTTACCGCCAATTATGGCAGTGGCAGCGTGGGACTTTTGCAACTGAATACGGCGGGAAAACTTTCTGACTTACTTGATG
>DRGP01000193.1 GCA_011050015.1 Leeuwenhoekiella sp.
ACCAGGAAGGAACCGTTGAGACCATAGAAGGTGAGTTTAATAACGAGACCGGAAATATCGCTTTCCGGGCCACTTTTCCTAACCCTGATGGAGTTTTGAGACACGGCGAGACTGGGAATATAATGATGAACACGAAGCTGGACCATGCATTGCTTATTCCGCAGAAAGCTACTTTTGAGGTACTAGATAAACGTTTTGTATTTGTGGTGGGCAAAGACAATGTGCTGCACCAAAAGGAAATCACCGTTGATGCTGAGATCCCCCACCTTTTTGCCATTGAAGGCCTGACCGAAAATGATAAAGTCCTGCTGGAAGGCATCAGGCTGGTTAAGGATAACGAAAAAATCAACTATAAAGAGGTCGCTTCAAATAAGATGCTCGCTGACCTAGAAATCTACGCTGAGTAGAAAATCCTATAATTTTCCGAAACCATGTTCAAAAAATTTATACATAGGCCAGTATTGGCTATTGTGATCTCGGTAATCATCGTTTTTGTAGGATTACTGGCGATCAAACAATTGCCCATATCACAGTTCCCACAGATTGCGCCCACCACGGTACATGTGTTTATCGCATACCCAGGTTCTAGCGCAGATGTGCTCGTAAAATCAACATTGATCCCGCTGGAAACCGCCATAAATGGGGTTCAGGGTATGCGTTATATCGCCTCAGATGCAACCAGTGCCGGTGAAGGCACCCTAAGGGTAACCTTCGAACCGGGCACAGACCCCAACGATGCAGTGGTGCGGGTCAAGACCCGCGTTGACCAGGTGATGCCACTCTTGCCCGAGCTTGTACAGCGCGAAGGGGTCACCATAACACCCGTACAGCCCAGTATGTTAATGTACGTAAACCTGTACAGCAAGAACAAACATACTGATGAAAAGTTCCTGTACAATTATGCCTATACCCGCATCGTCCCCGAAGTGCAGCGTATCAACGGTATAGCCAGTGCCAAGATTTTGGGTAGCCGCAAATTTGCCATGCGGGTGTGGCTCAAACCTGATAGGATGCGCGCCTATAAAATTTCCGCGGAAGAAGTGCTGGAATCTATGGAGGATCAAAGTATTCTTGCTAGACCCGGCAGATTGGGTAGAAGCTCCGGCAAAAAAGCACAATCGCTGGAATATGTACTTACCTATGAAGACCGGTATAGTGAACCACAACAATATAAAGACATTATTCTAAAAGCCAATGAAGAAGGTGAGACCGTCACCCTTGGCGATGTGGCAGACGTAGAACTGGGTAGTGAATTCTTTGATATTTATTCTAACCTTGACGGAAAACCCTCGGCCTCCATTGTGCTCAAGCAGACCTTTGGTAGTAACGGTAGCGACGTGATCAAGGATGTCAAGGAAAAACTCAAGGAACTCAAAAAAAACCTTCCGCCGGGCGTAGATTATAAGATTAGTTATGATGTTTCTAATTTCTTCAACGCTTCGATTGAGCAAGTACTGCACACGCTACGGGATGCTTTTATTCTGGTGGCGATCGTGGTGTTCCTCTTTTTGGGCGATTGGCGCTCCACGCTCATTCCCATTATTGCGGTTCCCGTATCGCTCATAGGCGCATTTTTTGTCATGCAGCTTTTCGGCCTTTCGATTAACCTGATCACACTGTTTGCACTCGTACTCGCCATTGGTATTGTAGTAGATAATGCAATCGTGGTGGTCGAGGCGGTGCATGTAAAAATGGAAGAAAAAAACCTTTCCCCCTATAAAGCTTCTTCTGAAGTGCTTGGCGAAATAGGCGGTGCGATCATCGCCATTACTTTGGTTATGGTTTCGGTATTTATACCCATTTCGTTCATGTCTGGCCCCGTGGGGGTTTTCTACCGGCAGTTCTCGATCACCATGGCCGGTTCTATTGTGATTTCAGCGGTAGTAGCGCTTACGCTTACTCCGGTGCTTTGTGCCATGTTGCTGAAAAATACCCACGGAAAACCACGGAAAAAGACCCCAATTAATCGGTTTATTGACTGGTTTAACAGTGGTTTTGAGCGATTAACGGGCCGTTATACCAGTCTTTTGACCCGTATCGTCAACCGCAGATTGATCACTTTTGGAATTTTGATCGCTTTTTGTGTAGGTATATTTCTTACTAGCAAAGTACTTCCGGCGGGTTTTATACCAAGTGAAGACCAGGGGATGATCTATGCGATTGTGCAAACCCCGCCCGGCGCAACACTGGAGCGCACCAATGAAGTAGCCAAAAAACTTCAGAAGATCAGTGAGAACGTTGAAGGTGTAGAATCGGTCTCCTCGCTAGCCGGTTACGAGATCATGACTGAAGGCCGCGGTTCTAACGCCGGTACGTGCCTTATCAATCTGAAACCGTGGTCAGACCGGGAGTATGGAGTACACGAGATCATGGAAGAACTCGAGGAAAAAACAAAAGACCTTGGCGCGGTGATCGAATATTTTGAGCCGCCCGCCGTTCCCGGTTTTGGTTCGTCCGGTGGTTTCTCGATGCGTTTGCTCGATAAGACCGACGAAACCGATTATCATGAGTTTGAACGTATAAACAACGAGTTTCTTGATGAACTTAATAAACGTCCTGAATTGACTGGAGTATTTACCTTTTTTGCGGCAAACTACCCGCAATATAAATTGAGCATCAACAATAACGCGGCGATGCAAAAAGGGGTTTCCATAGGTAAAGCCATGGAAAACCTGAATATTTTAATCGGTAGTACCTATGAACAGGGCTTTATCAAATTTGGTCGTTTCTTTAAAGTATATACACAGGCCGGGCCAGAATACCGCGGTCTTCCGTCAGACCTTATGAAACTTTATGTGAAGAATGAAAAAGGTGAAATGGTGCCCTATTCTTCTTTTATGAAGATGGAAAAAAGCCTGGGACCCAATGAGATTACGCGTTACAATCTTTACAATTCTGCCGCGATAAGGGGGCTTCCTGCAAAAGGGTACACCAGTGCAGATGCTATTGAGGCGATTCGGGAAGTGGCCAAGGAAAAACTCCCACCCGGTTATGATATCGCTTGGGAAGGGCTGTCTTATGACGAGGCGAACCGGGGCAACGATGCACTTTACATTTTTGGAATTGTGCTGGTATTTGTGTATTTCGTGCTTGCCGCGCAATATGAGAGTTTCTTGCTTCCTTTTGCGGTGATATTGTCACTACCTATCGGGGTTTTTGGTTCCTTCTTATTATTGAAGGTAATGGGGCTTTCTAATGATGTTTATGCCCAGATTGGCGTGATTATGCTGGTGGGACTGCTGGGTAAAAATGCGGTGCTCATCGTAGAGGTCGCGGTGCAGAAAAACCGGGAGGGCGCTACGGTGTTAGATGCTGCGATTGAAGGTGCAAAACTGCGGTTCCGGCCTATTTTAATGACTTCTTTCGCATTTATAGCCGGTTTGATCCCACTGGTAATTGCCAACGGTGCTGGAGCCATCGGGAATAGAACGATAGGAGGATCGGCCATGGGCGGTATGCTCATAGGGACGCTTTTTGGCGTGATCATCATCCCAGGGCTGTATTTCATCTTTGCAAAAATGTCCGAAGGCAAAAGCCTCATTAAAGATGAGGACATAGAACCTATCTCAGAGCAATTTATGCGCACCAGTGAAGGCGAAAGTAGCCTTAGAGTCAAACTGCGCAAAATGAATAAAAAATTAAAAAAACTAATGAAAAGAAAAGGCGATGAATAACATGCTAATCTTAAAGTCTAGAAAACATAGATCTTGGTGGCTCAGCGCACTGTTAATACTATTACTATACAGTTGCGTGCCCACCAAAGAAATCAGGAAAGCCAATGCTTCCTTACCTAACAATTTTCAGAATGAGGTTGTAAAGGATTCTATAAATTCGGCTGCGATGAACTGGAAACAGTTCTTCGCAGATCCTAATCTACAAGCCCTGATCGATACGGCTCTGGTGAATAACCAGGAGTTCAATATCGCCATGCAGCAGGTAGCTATGGCCCGGAATGAGATTAGGGCCAGAAAAGGTGAGTATCTCCCGTTTGTAAACCTTCAGGCAGGTGCAGAGCTTGAAAAAGTGGGGCGTTACACCAGCCAGGGTGCAAATGATGCCAATACCGATATTAAGCCAGAAGTAGAGTTTCCGGAACCACTCCCCAATTACAAAGCAGGTTTATTTGCCTCTTGGGAGCTCGATGTTTGGAAAAAACTGCGCAACTCCAAAAAAGCGGCGGTCATGGAATATCTTTCGTCTGTGGAAGGAAACCACTTTATGGTCACGAACCTAATCTCTGAGATAGCCGACTCCTATTATGAACTTTTGGCATTGGATAATAAGTTGACCATCATTCAGCAGAATCTCAAGCTGCAAGGAAATGCCCTAAAAACGGTCAGGTTGCAAAAACTAGCGGCCAGGGCAACTGAACTTGGCGTTAAGCGTTTTGAGGCAGAAGTACTGAAAAACAGGAGCGAGATGTACACGGTAAAGCAGGAAATTACAGAGACCGAAAACAAGATCAATTTCCTCATCGGCGGAACCCCAAAACACATCGAGCGCAGCGCTGATGATTTTATAGATCAAAAGATCGATACGCTATACACCGGGGTGCCTTCACAGCTCTTAAAAAACAGACCTGATATACGAAGGGCCGAATTTGAGTTGGCTGCCGCCAAACTGGATACCAAAGCAGCCAAGGCCAATTTTTATCCTTCGTTTGACATTCATGCCGGTGTGGGATTAGAAGCTTTTAAGCCTAAGTTTTTGACCTCAACGCCAGAATCGCTTTTGTATTCGGTGGTGGGCGATGTGGTGGCACCGCTCATCAACAGGAATGCCCTGAAAGCAGAATATGGCAATGCAAATGCAAGGCAATTACAGGCCGTTTTTGATTATGAAAAGGCGATTCTCAACGCTTACATTGAAGTGGTAAACCAACTGTCTAATATTGATAATCTGAAGCATAGCTATGACCTAAAAGAACAACAGGTCGCCGCGCTTACCGAATCTATAGGTATTACCAACAGGCTTTTCAGATCGGCACGCGCAGATTATATGGAGGTTTTGCTCACGCAGCGCGATGCACTGGAATCAAAAATGGAACTTGTGGAAACCCGCAAAGATCAATTACTTGCCCGCGTTTCTATGTATAGGGACTTAGGCGGCGGCTGGCAGTAATACAGTTAATTGTTGTTTGTTTTTTAGTAAATTAAGCCATTTTGCATTTCGTTAAAATGGCTTTTTTATGTGTGTTTTGCTCTAAAAACAGCCCTTATTGGTCTAAAATTAGGCTTAAAATGCTATTTTTCGGAAAGAAATTCAAATAGAAAATTTATAAAATACTTCTCTAGAAATTGACTCTAGCATAAACTAGCGTTCACATTAAATAAATATTTTTCTGAATCGTTTCCAACTTCTGGTCAAAATTAATTCTCTATTGCAGGCTCAAAAGTTACGTATTATAAGACATTATTTAGAGCTGCTTGCGTGATTTGTTAACATCCAAAAAATCGTTCTTTTCTCTTTATTGTATTCTCTTTGTTCTCAACTCTCATTTCACCAAATAATTCGGTAGATCGCTCACTTTTTCACAGCAAACCTGTTCCATTACCTGTTGCAATTGCGTTTTGATCATCTCTATGGTGTGGTTG
>DRGP01000194.1 GCA_011050015.1 Leeuwenhoekiella sp.
CCATAAGGCTTCGTGGAAAGCCACAGTAGGCATACAGGTGTACCAGCTCTTCCTTAACCTTATTAATGGTGAGCCCATTATCCAACCCTTCGTGCAGCGCCGCTTCTAAGGTTTCAAGATCCCCTTTCGCGGTAGCCGCGGCTATTTTGGCAATGCAATATTCAGAAGGGTTCAGTTGCTCTGTTTGCGCATCCAGTTGATAACTGAAAGCTGTCAGTAGCAGTATTAAGGCTGTATTTTTTCTCAACATCATAATCTTCTATTTTAGAATTTCAATTGCTCTTAACCACGCTTCAACCTGTGCTGAAACCTTTTGCTCACGTTCACCCTTTATCGCCAGAAGCACCCCTTGCTTTTCATAACCGCCTTCTACTGAAAATTCTTTCAGAATCTCACTCTTAGGGCATAGAGAACGAAGTTGTGCTAAAGATTGACCCAAACCATAACCGGCATTGGTATTGAAGGGGATGACAGTTTTCCCTGAAAGCTCATTTTCATTTAAAAAACTCTTTATGGGTGGCGGTAGCTGCATATCCCAGGTGGGGAAGCCTATAAAAACCATATCGTAATTTTCCAGATTTTTGATTCTGGTCTTTAATGGTGGAAGAAATCCATCTTCGTTTTCCTGATCTACCTGTGAAACAATTTCCTGATAATTTTCAGGATAGGGGTTTTTCAATTTTAATTCAACCAGATCACCGCCCGTTTTTTCCTGAATCATTTCTGCGACCGCCTTTGTATTTTCAGTACGCGATAAATACACGATCAATATTTTTTTTGATTTCATTGCTTCTACTTCAACGCCTTTTGTATTTTCAGGCTGTGACGCCCCACAAACGGAAAACAGTAGAAAAAGCATTAGAAATAGGTATTTTATCATCATTTTTGGCTTATTCCCCGGGAGGTCCCGTAAGCTGATTGACAAATGACAGGTTTGCCAGTTTCCAGCTCGTATTTTCTTTTACATATACTTCTGTCACTATAAAATCATGAGAAACCTCATTGCCTCCCACCACTGCGAGAAGTGTGATGTTACTTAACACTAAGGCTGTATTTTCTATAATATCTGCCGAAACCTTATGAATATCAGCGTTTTTATACCAGATACCGCCGCTTTTTATGATCTGAACTTCCTGTTCTTTACCCCAGCTGCCGCCCATATGGACAAACTGCGCTTTATCATGGAATAAACCGGCAAGTTTATCTGCCTCCTTATCGGCCATCCACTGCCACTTTTTAGCGGAAAGATCCTTGATTTCGGTTTCCGGTGTGGTATCCTGAGCACTGATCTGACTACTGATCATGAATATAAAAAATGCGCACAGACCTCTGGTTATTGTTGAATATCTCATGTTTTGTATTTTAATGAACGATTTCATGGGTGTCCCTGACACTGCTGAAGGTAAGATCCAAAAGCTTCCAGGAACCACTTTGCTTTTGATAGACTTCGGTAACGGTAAATTCGGTGGTAACGTCACTTCCCCTAACAAATGCGGTAAGGGTAATGCGGTTCCAAAGGATCGCAGTATCGTCAAATGTCTTTACCAAAACATCATGCACGTCGGCTTTCTTGTACCAGATACTTCCCGATTTTATAATCTCCAGTTCACGTTCCTTGTCCCAGGTACCGCTCATATGTACAAATCTGGAATCGGCATCAAATAATTCATCCAGCTTTTCTACATTTTTATCGGCCATCCATTGCCATTTTTGGCTGGAGAGTTCTTTAATCTGATCTTCTACCGCATTGTCCTTCGCGTAACTAAATTGGCTTAGAACGACTAGAAAAAGCCCTATAATCTGTGTTTTTATCTTCATTTTTATTTATTTAAAATTTATGAAATTTATAGTTTGATTACTTCCCTACTAAATTTTGCATGCGCTCCGGGTACCGCGCTCCCTGCACATCAATTTGCTCTAAAGCCTGCTCGATTTTGTTTAAATCTTCCACGCTCAGGCTGATGTCAGCACTTGCTATATTCTCGTTTAAGCGGTGCAGTTTTGTGGTCCCGGGAATAGGGACGATAAATGGTTTTTGATGAAGCAGCCAGGCCAAAGCGATCTGCGCCGAAGTGGCTTCTTTTTCTTCGGCGATTTTGCCCAATAGTTGAACCAGCGCCTGGTTGGCTTTTCGGTTTTCCTCATTAAATCGCGGCACGGTGTTCCGGAAATCATTTTCGGCAAACTCTGTTTTCTCATCAATTTTGCCCGTTAAAAAACCCTTGCCCAGCGGACTGAAAGGTACCAGGCCAATGCCCAGTTCTTCCAGTGTGGGAATAATTTCATTTTCCGGTTCGCGCCACCACAGGGAATATTCACTCTGCAGTGCTGTTACCGGCTGCACCGCGTGCGCTTTTTTAATGGATTCAACCCCAGCTTCCGAAAGGCCGAAATGCTTCACTTTTCCTTCCTGAATCAAATCCTTTACCGTTCCTGCAACTTCTTCTATGGGAACATTAGGGTCAACGCGATGCTGATAGAACAGATCAATCGTTTCGGTATTTAGTCTTTTTAAGGATTCTTCTGCTACTTTCCTTATGCGTTCGGGACGGCTGTCCGTTCCTTTTCCCGGTTCGCCCTCTTTAAAGCCGAATTTAGTTGCAACTATTACATTTTTTCTAAAGGGCGCAAGCGCTTCTCCCAATAGCTTTTCATTTTCAAAAGGCCCGTAGGCTTCGGCAGAATCAAAAAAGGTCAGCCCTTTATCATAGGCTTCCCGTATAAGTTTTATGGCTGCCATCTTCTCCGTCGCAGGCCCGTAGCCAAAACTCAATCCCATACATCCCAGCCCAAGTGCCGAAACTTCAAGCCTGTTCTTCCCTAATATTCTCTTTTCCATTACGTTTTGATTTTATTGGATATACAAATTTCCTGTAATACCATTAGGTATATAGGATACATTTTACGGAGATACTTACCATTTTTACTGATTTGCCCTTTTGCCGTAAATTTCTAATAATCTGAATGGTATCTTTGTTTGTAGAAAAATGAAGCACCCCATTATGGAAGATATACTTAAAGTGGAAACCATCGCACAGTACAATAAATTGAAGGCTGTTGAAACCAGGCATCCGTTAATAAGTTATTTTGACAGTGCCACCGCCAGGCCTTTGCACAACGGAAAGTTCAATTTTAATTTTTATGCCATATTTTTAAAGGGTGTGGATTGCGGTCAACTGCAATACGGCAGAAACCTTTATGATTATGAGGCCGGCACTATGGTTTTCATGGGCCCCGGCCAGGTGGTGGGTATCAAGAGCCAGGGTGATTATAATCCAAAAGGTAACGCGCTTGTATTTCATGCCGATTTTATAAAAGGTACCGATCTAGCGAGTAAAATACACCGGTACTCCTTTTTTAGCTATGAACTGAACGAGGCACTGCACCTTTCGGAAAAAGAACAACAACTTATCAGGGAAATTTTCGCCAAAATAGATCACGAACTCGATCACGCGATCGATAAACACAGTAAAACCATCATTGCCAATAATATAGAACTGCTGCTCAATTATTGCGAACGCTTCTACGACCGGCAGTTTATCACGCGCGAAAATCTAAACAGCGGAACACTCTCCAAATTTGAAACCTTGCTCAATGCTTATTTTCAGTCAGAACAGCCGCAAAAAAATGGCTTGCCCAGCGTAGCATACTTTGCGGAGAAACTGAACCTTTCACCAAATTACTTTGGCGATCTGGTCAAAAAAGAAACCGGTAAAACGGCCATAGACCATATTCACCTGAAACTTATTGATCTTGCCAAAGAGAGAATTTTCGATGGTGATAAATCCATGAGCCAGATCGCTTATGATCTGGGCTTTAAGTACCCACAGCATTTCAATAGACTATTCAAAAAAGGAACAGGCTATACTCCAAGTGATTACCGGTCACTCAATTAAAACAAAATCTTTTTTAGCTTACATTATGAGATTTATTGTAGGAAAAGATTCAACAAATCCGAATGGAGGTGTAATAAGACCCAGGTTTACTTATACCCACCAATATTTGGACTTTCCTCTGAACTATTATTTTAAATATTATACTTTTATTCATCATTAATAAGGCAATTTTTCCCAGTGACAATTTTTACAATTATTTAAACTATCTGGAACTTGTTTTTGCAAATATAGTTCGTTATAAGAAGGATCTTTTTTGTTATATTTAACAATGAACTTTCTCCCAAAATATTTTTTTAAAGAATCATAATTCTGAACACTCAATTGTTTATTTTTAGATAAGTTATATTGCCCCTCGAATTTTTCATGATCTTTTCCATAAAATTGAAAATTAAACCAAGGTGCCACTCGAGCTCCGTATTCAACATTTTTTATTTCTGCAATTGTAAAGTTTACATTCTCAGCTTTCAATTTATTTCGTCTAATATCTGAGCCTATAAAAAAGTAGAGCAGACTACCAAAGATAATAATTGCGATTGTTAGCTTATATAAATTGTTTTTCCGCATTTTTACTCAAAATCTAATTAAACTGTAAAGAAGTTACGTTAATCAAATGTATAAAAATACTCAAGTTTCTTATAGATGCTCTGGGCTTTCCAAAAAATAGGATAGCCGTTAATTTGAATTAAGGTGTAAAAAAACCCAGGTTTTCTTGAACTATCCTCCAGACTTAAAAAGGTTTTTTTGATCCTTTTTCACCAAAAGCATTAAGCTTCTACTTTAGGGCATTATCTGAAGATTCACGCAAAGTTCATTTTCCCATACCTATTATTGAACATTTCACAAATTGCAGCAGAGAGTTTATTTTAGGATTTCAGACACTCCTTTAAATGAACTTTAAAAATATATTAAATCATATAATGTTTTTATTGAAGAATATCCAAACATTCTATCAGCAGGAATATTTTAAATAGCTTCAACGACATTTTATAAATAAAAAATTTTGAAAATGCTAACTGCTTGAATTAGTTATATTTGTAATTTAAATAAGAATTAACTCCGATTAAAAAAATTATATTATGAACGAATCATATCTAATGATTGACCAATATCAAAAAAATGAAACGGAAGAAATTCTAGAAAAGCTAGGAGAAAATCTTAGTATAACTAAAAG
>DRGP01000195.1 GCA_011050015.1 Leeuwenhoekiella sp.
GCATTAAGATTATGAGACCCGATTCACAAGGGGACGAGCTCCTTCTATATCATCTTGAAAAAGGAGATACCTGTGCGATGACAATGACGTGTTGCGTAGGCAGCACCAGAAGCGAAATACATGCTATAACAGAAACACCTGCAAAATTATTGATGATACCAATAGGTAAAATGGAAGAATGGTCCAGCAAATATAAAACATGGCGCAATTTCGTTTTTACCAGCTATCATGCGCGTATGATGGAACTTTTAGAGAGCGTGGATAATATTGCCTTTAATAATATGGATCAGAGATTGGAAAACTATCTCTATGACAAGATCAAAGTAATTAACAGTAAGCATATCTACACCACCCATAAAGAAATCTCGGCAGATTTACATACAAGCCGAGTGGTAGTTTCCAGACTGCTCAAAAAGATGGAAATCAATAAAAAAATAAAATTACATCGTAGTTTTATTGAAGTCCTGTAACATCAGTTACCAAACTTGTTTGTTAAGCCCTCTACATTTGTCATATAATTTAGGTTAAATGAACATTGTAGAAATTTTTGGTTATGTTGGTGCCCTTTTGATAGGTCTTGTTTTAGGATTGATAGGTGGTGGTGGTTCAATACTGACTGTTCCCATCTTGGTTTATGCGTTATCATTTAATCCAGTAATTGCTACAGCATATTCATTATTTGTAGTGGGCGCAACTTCACTCGTGGGCGCACTTAAAAATATGATAAAGGGTAAGGTAGATTTCAAAACCGCTATCATTTTTGCCGTTCCCGCTTTTACAGCTGTATATTTAACAAGAGCTTATTTAATCCCTGTAATTCCAAAACAACTTTTTGAAGTTAATGATTTTATGGTCACAAAAAATTTGGCCATTATGCTATTTTTTGCCATTGTAATGCTTTTGGCATCTATTACTATGATTCGCAATGGAGATCGGCAACTGAATACCGAAACAGTTGAAAAAAAATCCAATCACCTCTTGTTGATGGTGCAGGGTTTTTTCATTGGAATTGTAACTGGAATGGTTGGTGCAGGAGGTGGATTTTTAATAATTCCGGCTTTGGTTCTTTTAGCCAAATTGCCGATGAAAAAAGCGGTGGCCACCTCTCTTTTCATAATTGCCATTAATTCGTTGATAGGGTTTTTAGGAGATGTCCAAAACTATGACATAGACTGGTTGTTCTTGCTGCTATTTACATCAATATCAGTAGTGGGTATATTCATAGGTATTTGGTTGAATAACTTTATCAATGGCGAAAGACTTAAAAAGGGATTTGGCTGGTTTGTGCTTGTAATGGGTATTTATATTATTTATAAAGAACTTGCCAATCAATAGCAATGGAAAAATACATTGAGATAATAGAGCGCTCTTTTTCAGGTTATTCCAATTACCTGGTTCAGGAAATTTCCAATCCTTCTTGGACTAATTATTTTTATTGGTTGCTGGGACTTTCACTACTTGCATTTTTATTGGAGATTATCGTTCCTTGGCGGCAGAAACAGCCAATCATTAGAAAAGGGTTTTGGCTCGATACTTTTTACATCCTCTTTAATTTCTTTCTTTTTTCATTAATCGGGTACAACGCGTTATCAAATGTAGGAGTCGAATTGTTTAATGATTTCTTGGGCATTTTTGGCATTAAAAATATTGTTGCAGTAGAGGTACAGGACTTTCCTGTATGGATGCAGCTTTTGATAATGTTCATAGTAGCAGATTTTGTGCAATGGAATGTGCACAGAATGCTGCATCGAGTTCCGTGGATGTGGAAATTCCATAAAGTGCATCACAGTGTAAAGGAGATGGGTTTTGCTGCCCAATTTCGGTTTCACTTTTTGGAAACTATTTTCTATAAATCCATTCAATACATTCCTTTAGCCATGATAGGGTTTGGTATTGAACAATTTTTTGTTGTACATATGTTTACTGTTTTTGTAGGGCATCTTAATCACGCAAACCTTGACTGGAGCTATGGGAAATTTGGTTACGTATTGAACAATCCTAGAATGCATATTTGGCATCACGCAAAGGCATTGCCAGCTGAACATCCCTACGGAATGAATTTTGGGCTTACCTTGAGCATTTGGGATTACATCTTCAGGACTGCCTACGTACCCAAAAGTGGCCGGGATATAGAATTAGGGTTTGAAGATGACGGAAACTTTCCTAATACTTTTTTAAAACAAATGAAGTATCCCTTCAAAAAAGATAAGTAGAGTAACAATAGTTACTAACAAATAGAGAAATCTCTTATAATTTTAAATCCTTAATTCTCGCTGAATTTTAAGCTGGATGCACGTCAAGTGCGAAAGCATAATTAAATATAGCGATAACTTAAAGCATAAAAATTATGAAAATAGAACAGATTTACACAGGGTGTTTGGCACAAGGTGCCTACTATATTGAAAGCGATGGCGAGGTAGCTATCATCGACCCATTACGTGAAGTGCAACCCTACATTGACAAAGCCGAAGCAGCTGGAGCTAAAATCAAATATATTTTTGAAACCCACTTCCACGCCGATTTTGTATCGGGGCACGTTACCCTTTCCGAAAAAACAGGTGCGCCCATTATTTATGGACCAAATGCAAATCCAAATTTTGAAGCCACTACAGCAAAAGATGGACAGGAATTTAAACTGGGCGAACTGACATTCATCGTGCTTCACACACCAGGACACACAATGGAAAGTACTACTTATTTATTGAGGGATAAAGATGGGAAAGATCACGCCTTGTTTACTGGTGATACATTATTCCTCGGCGATGTAGGACGTCCAGACCTAGCTCAAAAGTCAGCATATATGACGCAGGAAGAACTGGCGGGAACATTGTACGAAAGTCTGCGCAACAAAATTATACCGCTTGCAGATGATATAATGGTATATCCGGCTCATGGTGCAGGTTCTGCTTGTGGGAAGAATATGATGAAGGAAACCGTAGACACTCTAGGCCATCAAAAAGAAATGAACTATGCGCTGCGTGCAGATATGACCAAGGAAGAGTTTGTAAGAGAAGTAACTGATGGTTTGTTACCGCCACCAGCTTATTTCCCTATGAACGTAAAAATGAATAGAGAAGGCTACAAAAATATAGATGAAGTAATCGCTCAAGGCGAAAATGCGCTAGCACCAGATGCTTTTGAAGCCGTTGCCAATGAAGCAGGAGCTGTGGTGCTGGATGTAAGGCACCAAAACGATTTCGCTAAAGGGCATATACCAGGTTCCATTTTTATAGGTATTGATGGCAGTTTTGCGCCTTGGGTAGGCGATTTGATAAAAGATGTAAAGCAACCCATTCTGTTGGTTGCAGATAAAGACCGTATAGAAGAAACCATCACAAGATTATCGCGCGTAGGATTTGATAATACTATTGGATATTTAGATGGTGGTTTTGAAGCTTGGAAAAAATCTGCAAAAGATTATGATACAGTCACTTCCATTCCCGCAAGTGAGTTCAATCAAATTGAGGACGATACTCGTAATGATGTTCCGGTATTTGATGTTAGAAAACCTTCCGAATTCCAAAGCGAACACGTGCTCAATGCAACCAACACATCTTTATCAAATATAAACGACCACTTGGCAGAATATCCAAAAAACGAAACTTTTTATGTGTATTGTGCTGGAGGCTATCGCAGTATGATAGCGGCCTCTATATTAAAAAGACGTGGAATCCATAATTTAATTGATATCCAGGGTGGCTTTGCTGCCATAAAAGATGCAGGTGTTGAAACTACAGAATATGTGTGTCCATCAACCTTGAAATAAAACATCATTTATCAAATTATCAAAGAAAAAATGAAGAGTGGAAACGAACAAAATCGCAAACAACATTGGGAAACTGTGTATGAAACTAAAAATTCAGAACAAGTAAGCTGGACCCAAGAAAAGCCCAAAATATCCCTGGATTTTTTAGATTCTTTTATGTTGGATAAAAATGCAAAAATCATCGATGTAGGAGGCGGAGACAGTAAGTTGGTGGATTATTTACTTGAGGAAGGATATAGTGATATTACCGTGCTCGATATTTCGGCCAAAGCTTTGGAAAAAGCAAAGTCTAGACTTGGAGATAAATCCAAACAAGTCAAATGGATAGTCAGCGATATTACAGAATTTAAACCGACAGAAACTTATGATGTTTGGCACGATAGGGCAACCTTTCACTTTCTTACAACAGCTCAAGAACGTGATAAATATTTTCAAATCGCAAAAAAATATGTTTCCGATTTCTTGATTATTGGAACCTTTTCGAAAGATGGGCCTGAAAAATGCAGCGGACTAAATATTAAACAGTATTCTGAGCAGGAGCTTTTAGAGTTATTTGGTATAGATTTTGATAAACTCACTTGCCTAAATGATAATCATATCACACCCTTCAGTACACCACAAAACTTTGTTTTTTGTAGCTTCAAAAAGAAGAGGAATCAAAACATTTTTTGAAGCACCAGCGTCGTCATCGCCCGCTCATCCTGAACATTGGTCGTCTTTAAAGGTTCGAGCAAAGTAAGATTGAATTCCGGTATCAATTGATTGATGCGCTCTCGTGTTAGGTAGTATGTACCTTTTTGACCGTTTTCCTTATACCTGATTTCAGGTGCATTGCCATCCAAACCTATATTTGATGCCATCCTAATGAGCAGCATTCCATCAGGTTTCAGCACGCGGATTAATTCTGAAAACATAACCGTAAAATGGGTTTCACTTTCCGCAAAATGCAAAACAGCACAACAAAGTATATGGTTGAAACTGTTTTCGCCGTAAGGCAAATTATCCAATGTGCCAACCGTAAAATTTGAAGCTGCTTCAGGAAAGTTTTGTTTGGCATTTGATAAAAATTCAGAATCGGCATCTATTCCAAATATCTCAAAATCGTTCTTATAAAACCACTTCAGATTTCGGCCTTTACCACAACCCGCATCCAAAATGGATTGACCATTTTGATATCTACCTTTTAAAATTTGGTCAATTACATAAATATCAACGTTTCCCAATGCGTCAAAAGTAGTATTGTAATCCATAAATTCTTGATTTAAAGTTCCTGCAATATAACCTAAACTATTTCTTGTTTGTGTAACGCTTGTTACTGTTTTCGGAAAGTAATCTTAATACTTTTATACAAATAAATAAAAACAGTATTATGGAAAACACGGAAACAACTACAGTGCATACGATGCCGAGAATAGGAGATGAAGCACCCGATTTTAAAGCGAAAACCACTAAAGGGGATATTCAAATGGCTGACTTTGCAAAAGATAAATGGATTGTGATGTTCTCGCACCCTGCAGATTTTACACCTGTGTGCACAACCGAAATGAGTGGCTTTGCAGTTCGTAAAGATGAATTTACCGCGCTCAATACAGAATTGCTGGGATTAAGTATAGACAGCATACACTCGCATTTAGGATGGGTAAACAATGTAAGAGAGAAAACCGGTGTCTATTTTGATTTCCCCATTATTGCAGATATTGATATGAAGGTATCAAAACTCTATGGAATGCTACAACCCAACGAGAGCGAAACTGCAGCAGTACGCGCTGTTTTCTTTATAGACCCAAAAAAGAAAATACGCTTGATAATGTACTACCCACTGAATGTAGGTAGAAATATGGATGAGATTTTGAGAGCTCTGGAAGCATTACAAGTATCAGATGAACATAAAGTGGCAATGCCATTAGATTGGAAAAAGGGGGACAAGGTAATCGTGCCACCGCCGAAAACTTTGGAAGAAATGGAAGCAAGAATGAAAGATGACAGCTGTGAAAAAGTAGATTTCTATCTCGCTAAAAAATCACTTTAATTCAGCAAAGTTAGTTTTTAGTTAAGGTTGGTTAGTGGAAAGCGGCGAGCAATCGTCGCTTTTTTTGGAGTATGGTAACAAAAGTTACATACATTTTGTGATAAGCTCTATATATTTAAAAGCATCTAAAACTTTAAATTATGTCAAAATTAACGCATCATCAAGTACTTATAATAGGAGGCGGAACCGCTGGAATAATGACCGCAGCACAACTATTAAAACAAGATAAATCCAAAGATATTGCAATAATAGAACCAGCCGATACCCATTACTATCAAGCTGCTTGGACACTTGTGGGAGCGGGAACCTATGATTATGGTAAAACAGGAAAGCCTATGGCCGATGTGATACCGAATGGTGTTAAATGGATTAAGGACAAGGCAACAGCTTTCCACCCGGAAAACAATTCAGTTAGTACGGCACAATCTGACGATATCACTTATGATTACCTTGTAGTTGCACCTGGTTTAGCTTATGATTTTAGTTTGGTTCCTGGTCTTGGTGCGGCCATAGATAAGGGTGTGGTGTGCAGCAATTATACAGACCCAAAACACACCTGGGAAGTTGTGAAGAATTTTAAAGGAGGTACTGCATTATTTACCCAACCCACAACGCCTATTAAATGTGGCGGGGCACCACAAAAAATTATGTACTTGGCCGAGAGTCACTGGGCGAAAAGCAATACGCGTTCAAAGACTGAAGTTGTTTTTGCCACCGCCGGAACAGTAATCTTCGGCGTAAAGGAAATTGCAAAAACTTTGATGGAAGTTGTAGATAGAAAAGATATCAATTTACGTTTTGGGTATCAACTAAAGAAAATAGATGGAGCAAATAAAATTGCCTGGTATTCATTTGCAGAACACGAAAAAGAATACAACCATAAAGATGTGAAAATTGAAAAAGACGGTAATTTAACAGGCATTCATTACGATATGCTCCATACCGCACCACCAAGCGTTGCACCAGATTTTGTACTTAAATCAACCTTGGTGAACGAAGCTGGATGGTTGGATGTAGATAATCACACAATGCAACACAATAGTTACGCAAATATTTTTGGTCTCGGCGATGTCGCAGGATTGCCCACTGCTAAAACCGGAGCAGCGATCAGAAAACAAGTGCCTGTGGTTGTAGATAACCTTGGCTTGCTTATCAACCACGATAAAATGGGGAATAAATCGTACAACGGCTACTCATCTTGCCCATTAGTTACCGATTATGGAAAAATGGTTTTGGCAGAATTTGATTATAACAATAATTTTACTCCTGATCCTAAACTTAAACAAATGTTCATTTCAGATAGTTCAAAAGAACATTGGCGTTTGTGGATGCTGAAAAAATATGGTCTTCCCTATCTATACTGGAATAAAATGCTAAAAGGTAAAGATGTATAGCATTGGATAAGCATAAAATAAAGAAACTTCTTCTTGTATGCGTGTTATGTCTCCTCCTAATAACGTCTATAGTTCTATTGATTGAATTTTTAAACTAAATACTATGAAAAAAAATATGGGCAGTGCAGACCGCATAATTAGAATCGTCATCGCCATAATAATTGGTGTTCTGTATTGGCAGGGGTTTATAGAAGGAACCTTGGCTTATGTATTAATCGCAGTTGCAGCGGCTTTCCTACTGACAAGCTTTGTGAGCTTTTGTCCATTATACAAATTAGTGGGTCTTAATACCTGTCCAAGAAAATAGCTAGATAAATCGAACTTATGTATCAAAGGTTACAGCAAATAGCTGTAACCTTTTTTATTTTTATATAAAATTTAGAAATTATGAATATCAAACAATTTGAATATAAGCCACTATCACATTATTCCTATGCTATTGTAAGTGATGGTAAGATGGCGGTTATAGACCCAGAACGAAATCCCGAGCAGTATTATGATTTTGCGAAAGCAAACAATGCAGAAATTGTTGCGGTAATCGAAACACACCCACACGCAGATTTTGTAAGCTCACATCTTGAAATACACAAAAAGACGGATGCCACTATCTACAATAGCGAAAAAACGGGTGCAGACTATCCACACACTTCGTTTGATGAAGGAGATAGTATCCAATTAGGAAATGCGATCCTAAAAGCAATTAACACCCCAGGCCACTCGCCTGATAGTATTACCGTGGTAGCTACAGAAGGAAATGAAACAGCTTTATTTACTGGCGACACCTTATTCATAGGCGATGTAGGACGTCCCGATTTACGCGAAAAGGCAGGTAATATGAAAGCTAAACGCGAGGAACTGGCTGAAATGATGTATAATACCGTTCAAAATAAGTTTACAGACTTGCCAAATGATGCATTGGTTTATCCAGCCCACGGTGCAGGTTCACTGTGCGGAAAAAACTTAAGCGATGCTGCAAGTAGTACATTAGGTAATGAGCGTATGGGAAACTGGGCGTTCAAAAAGCAATCCAAGGAGGAATTTATGAATACGATTCTTGATGGGCAACCCTTTATTCCCCATTATTTTGGATTTGATGTCGATACTAACAAAACCGGTGCTGATAATTTAAAACCGTCCATTGAAAAAATCCCTTTTACTGAAAATTCAACTTCCGAAGGTCTTATCGTCGATATGCGTGATGAAGCGACGTTCAAGAAAGGGCATTTAAAAGGAAGTTTCAACATACAAGCGGTTTCTGAAAATTCGAAATTTGAAACCTGGTTAGGTTCCATCGTTAAGCCTGAAGACACATTTACATTAGTAATTGATGATAAAGAAAATAAAGACACTTTATTACAACGAGTAGCAAAAATAGGCTATGAAAAACTGCTCAAAAAAGTCATCACGGTTTCAGGTGAAAATCTTGTAAACTCTGAAAAACTAGATTTGGCAGATTTCAAAAGCAATCCGGACAAGTATACTATTGTAGACATTCGTAATACCAGCGAAGTGGAAGAAGGCAAATTCTTTGACAGCGCTATTTCACATCCGCTCAATGATTTGCGGGATTCAGCAAGCGAGATTCCTAATGATAAACCTATCGTCGTACATTGCGCCGGTGGTTATAGAAGTGCGGCGGGTAGTAGTATTCTTCAGGAAAAATTGAAAGATGTACCTGTTTATGATTTGAGTGAAAATGTAAATGAGTTTAAGAACTAGATGATGGAAACTAAAAACACAAATAACATTGGTTTAGATATAGATAAATCAAAGCATGTTGCTGAAAAACTGAATGATTTACTTTCAAATTACCAATTGTTTTATATGAATTTGAGAGGGTTTCATTGGAACATTAAAGGGAAAAAATTCTTTGAGTTACACATTAAATTTGAAGAGCTTTATAATGATGCATTAATTAAAGTAGATGAAATCGCAGAACGTGTACTCACACTGAGTGAAACGCCATTACATTCCTTTAAAAAATATCTTGCTACAAGCGAAATAAATCCTGCCGAAAATATAAAAGATGGCGAATTGGCAGTCAATAAAATTCTTGAAGCTTTAAATATATTATTGGCAAAAGAAAGAACAATATTAACTATGGCTTCCGAGGCAAATGATGAAGGGACTGTTGCTTTAATGAGCGATTACATCGTAGAGCAAGAAAAATTGGTTTGGATGCTTTCGTCCTATTTGGAATAAAAACCAACCATTTTACTTAAAAGCTATTGAAGAAAAATAAGCTTTCATGTCAAGATTATCTATTTGTAGCACTTCAATTTTTAATATTTGCTACCTATATTTCGTCTTTTGAAATATTATCAATCAGCATTCCCGAATGGTTGCGCTATTCGGGATTGGTTGTAATGTGGTTAGCCTTAATTTTAGGAATAACTGCATTGCTTCAACTCAACACTAAAATTTCGCCTTTTCCAACACCAGTTTCAAACGGAAAATTGATTAGAACTGGAGCTTTTTCAGTTTCCAGACATCCCATTTACACAGCTTTGGTTTTTTCGGCAATGGGGTATGCGATATATTATGAATCTTTAGTTAAGCTATTGATTACATTGGTGTTATTAATCTTATTTTATTTCAAGTCAAAATATGAAGAAAAGTTGCTTAGCCAAACCTTTGACGAATATGTAGATTATAAAAAGAAAACACGACGATTTATTTAAAGAACTATGAAAAAATACCCAGCTGAATTTTGGAACGAACGCTTCGGCAAAAAAGAATATATCTATGGTACACAACCAAATAAATTCTTTAAACAACAGATCGATAAATTAATACCAGGCAGTATTCTTTTGCCCGCCGAAGGCGAAGGGCGTAATGCAATATATGCCGCTTCAAAAGGTTGGAACGTGACCGCATTTGATATCAGCGATAATGGAAGGAAAAAGGCTGATCGTCTATCAATGAAATACAATGTAGCTATAGACTACAAAGTTATTGGAGTGCTTGATTTTAAAACCAATCAAAAATTTGATGTTATTGGATTGAGTTATGCCCATTTTCCTGCGGAAATCCGAAAGCAAGCTCATCAACATTTAATCAAATTTTTAAAACCGGATGGGATAGTTGTATTTGAGGCTTTCGCAAAAGCACAATTGGACAAGGATTCTGGTGGCCCTAAAAACGAAGCAATGTTATTTTCCATTGAGGAAATAAAAACAGAATTCTCACAACTCGACTTTAAATTATTAAAAGAAGAAACCATTGAGCTTTCCGAAGGGAATCATCATGTAGGCAAAGCAGATGTCATAAGATTTATCGGAACAGCCAAATCATAAATTCAAAACATCGGTACTATTAAAAAGAATATTATGAAATTTTCTGTGAATCGAACTCCCTTTAAGACCTGCTTTTTACTTATAGTTTTAATTGTGGTAAGCTCTTGCAAGTCCGTTGAAAGTAGTAAGGAAGAAAACGAACAAATGTTTACAATTTTACATACTAATGATATTCATGGTAGCTACGAGTCTATAAACGCCATAGAAGGTAGCGCAACCGCCCAAACCGGTGATAGTATTGATAATTATCTCGTGTTTCCTAGAGCAGGGAAGATAGGTGGGATTGCGAGACTGGCCACTGCTGTTTCACAAATCAGAAACGGCAAGGATAAAGATGCAGTGCTTTTATTGGATGGTGGAGATACATTTAGCGATGATCTGTTGAGCAACATCACTAAAGGCGAGGTGGTCATCAAAGCATTGAATCAGATGGGTTACGATTTGATGGCGCTCGGCAATCACGATTTTGATTATGGCTTAGACCGAACCCGGGAACTTGAACAAATGGCAAATTTCCCGATGCGGGCAGCAAATGTTGTAGAAGTTGCGACCAAAAAGCCCATTTTTAATGAACCCTACAAGATTTTTGAGCGTCAAGGTATTCGAATAGGTGTTTTGCCTATCGCCTACCGAAATACTAAACTGACGGGAAATCCTGAAAATATGAAGGGAATACGTTTTGAAAAAGGATTGGGCACCATTCAAAAATATTTGCCCGAATTAGATCAAAAATCAGATATAGTGGTGGTACTTTCCCACGAAGGGATGGCCGTAGATAAGCTGATGGCAGATAAAGTCGAGGGTGTTGACATTATTGTGGGTGCCCATTCCCACGATTATATTGAGCCGCCCTATAAATCATCGACTGGCACCTATGTAGTACAGGCAATGTCTGATGCGGCAGTTCTTGGCGAAACGGAATTGCTAATAGAGAATAAAAAACTGAAAGACCTTAAAACCAATTATCACTTTCTTTATGCAGACAAGTGGGAAGAAGATGCTGAGATTGTAAAAATCATTGACGATTTCAGAAACGATCACTTAGCCGGACTGGAAGAACCTGTTGCCGTTGTCGAAACACCTATAGGGCGAATGTACAAAATGGAAAGTCCGTTTGATAAATTGGTAACTACCATCCTGAAAGAAGAATTTGGTACGGATATAGCATTTGTCCCTGGCGTAGGTTATGGAATTACACTTCAAGAAGAAGTAACCAAAGAAGATGTTTTTAAGTTGATTCCACATAATTCTAAAATTGTGACCTTAGAAATGACCGGAGAGAAACTGATAAAATTATTGGAACAAACCGCATCAAATCTAAAACCCGAAGACAAAATGGAATCGGTGGGTGGATTACTTCAGAGTTCGGGAATTTCTTACACTCTCGATTTGGGCAAACCTATGAATGAAAGAATATGCAATGTAAAAATTGATGGTAAAAATATAGACAATCATAAAATATACAAGGTAGCAACGCATTCAGGAATGTTGAAAGGTATTCATAAATACACGCAATTTTCGGAAGGTACTACTATTAAAGAGACAAAAAAAAATATGAATAACTTTATCACACAAAAGCTTAAGGAAATGAAGAAAATTGGATGGCCAAAGAATATGGGTGAAGTAAGTATTATTTATTCAGAATAAAACTAAATGTGTATACTGTATACAAATATACAGGCAAAAAAATGCAAATTATTGAATAGTCACTCTTAAAGCCAATTTATCTAACAAGATATCATAAATCCAAATAATGCCGTAAGGTAAAACGCACTACATCACTGTGTTCTTCAGGTTTAGTACTTTGCTGCGCGCAACTCCACATATAGTCCAATTCTAAAGCCAAAGGTTATACGGGATGATAGGCAAGTCCTACAAATAGACGGTTCTGATCGAAAGCTTTAGTTGCTTCGTCAAAATTCACAAATATTTCTTACTTTACCTGCACAGCTAGCTGGCCTTTTTTTCTCGGATTTAAGAATAGAATAACCAACCTATAGACGGTATCTTGTTCTGAATGGTAAATTCGTAACTCTTTAATAATTCTCTTTCTATAGTATCTCTGATCCAGCGTTATTCTATTCTTAACCGATGCTAAAATCCAGTTATCCCACTTTATGTTTTATTTCCACTTGCTGAAACAGTCTTAACTGAGGGGCAGCAAATCCATCTTTCTTTATGTCATGTACCCTAGAATAGGCACAGCCCAATAATAGGTATAGGAAAAAACCACCCTTGCAACGCATGTTGCAAGAAAAAAAAGTATAACAATTGCCGGCAAAATTAACCAGTAGGGATTTAGAAAAACAGCTAGGGCTAATCCCGTTAAGGCCAATATTGATATATCTGCTTCTAGCGTCCTTTCAATATCCCACTGCTTATCTAATTTTTTTATTCTGGCTGATATTCCTTCCGATGAACAATTTAAATATCTGCGGATGTTGTCCAGTATTTGCTCATCAATTTTACTATTCTATTTACTAGCAGTATTTCTGCGTACCCGGTCACCTTCTGGTTGTTTCCTATTTGAAGAAGATTGGTAATTGTTCATGTTAACTCTTTCTAACCTTAATTAGTTATTGGAGTCATTTTTGCTTTCTACTCCAGGTATTGACTTTGTCTCACGCGGAAATTTACCCTTTAAAAAATCTACTCCTTCCTGTGGTTTCGCTTGTGGAATAAGATCTTTTCGCTCTTCGCGTTTTTCCTTGCTATCAATATCCATCTCCTTGTCCCGGTTTTCAACTAATCCTGGCTTTGCCTCGCCATCTCGATTGAATGACCATGCTAATTTAGGATCTCCCATAGGAATTTTATCACCATCTCCGTCTGCATTGCCCGTACTCCATACATGCCAGGTCTTGCCATAACTATTCATTTTACTTTCCATCAGCTCCTTATCGGCCATATCCGGTAACCCAGGAGCAACCAATTGCCCGGAAAGAATTTCATAGTTGTGAGGGTGCCAATATTTTTTTTCTTTTTCGGGTAATGTATCGAATATTCTTTCAGATATTATATATTCTATGCCTGTAAGTTTGGCTTCATCGGTATTACCATCAAATAATGCACATTGCGCAAAATCTTCATTAATTTGCGTACAAAAATGATGTGCCTCCATTTGATGGGAAGGATTATCTTTCATTGGATGAAAGCCAACGAGATAAATATTCATATGATCAAATGGTCCTTTTTTTTGAAGAGCCGCCGCCCCAGCTTCCAATACATCTGTTTTGGTTGTCTCCTCTCTTCCAGGAACTTCTGTATCTGATTTGCGATTTTCTCCACAAGAAACAAAAATCAACAACCAGATTAGACTAAAAATAGATTTTTTCATTTTACATTTTATTTATTAATAATTATATGTCATTTATTCTAAATTAAATTTACAAATCTTTTATACCTCTCTATAACAATTAATTGATCTTAGTTAATATTTAACTCATTACATTCAAAAATAACTTATTGTTATAAATACTTAATTTAAAATGAAAAGTATTATATAAATAAATATCACTACTGTCCAGTTAAAATATGCTGAGTGACAGTTGGTTATAATCAAGTTCTTTGACATTACTATAATCTATATTCATAAAAAGCTCATTTATAGGGGTTTTATCTAATAATGAGATACCCAAAACCTGTAATATTTCGTAGGTTGAACGCTCCAATTTCAGTTTATCTGCCACAATGGAGACCAGACAGTAAGCACTTATCGCGCAATAAATCTGGATTTTTACTGCATTTTCAGATGTTCCCCAGAAGGATTTTATTTTCAGGTGTTGTTTTACCCATTTAAAGAAAAGTTCCACCTGCCATCTTTTTTTGTACAGTAAGGCAACCTCCCCTGCAGTAACCTTCATGTTGTTTGTCAAAAAGATAAAGGTTCGGTTCGACTCCTTATCATAATATTTCACTCTGCGAAGTTTTTCTGGATACTCCTGGGAGGTGTAAAAACCACTTAATTTTCCAATCTGGTCACATCGGATCCCAGTTGGCTTATCGACTTTATTGGAGTACATCCGCCTGAATTTGGTATTCGATTTTGCCCGGACCACAAAGTAGGCCGAGCAGTGTTCTATTTTGTACAACCTGGTGTAGTCAAGATATGCACGATCAAATATATAGTGGGCACCCGCTTCATAAACCAGCTCATCCATTGCCTTCACGTCATGAACATTAGCCGGGGTAATATGCAGAAAGGCCGGTATCTGGGTATTTACATCATATAAGGTGTGAAGTTTAATCCCTCCTTTTGCCCTGCGAAATTTCGCCCACCAAAAAACATTTAGGCAAAGATCTATAGTGGAGGAATCAAAGGCATAAATGTTTCCTTTGATTTTAAAATCATCACTGGAATGCAATTCCCGGGCTATAGCGATCAGATGATAGGCAAAATCTTCAAAAATTTTTGAGCTGCGAACTTCGTTAGCTTTTGCAAAGTTACTTCTGGTAACACTTTTGCCCAATCCTAGATGATATGATTTTCCACTATGAGCATCAAGCGCAACGATTAGGTCCCGGAGGCTTTCTCGATTGGTCAGCTGACCGAATAGCATACAGAGTAGTTGGTTCCAGCAAGTAAAATGTTTCACATACCTGTTGCCCTGATACTTCTTGGCAAACCCATCAAAAACCCGTTGGGGCAAATATCCCGTCAATTGGGAGAAAACATATTTTCCTTGATTCATGGCCGCCAAATTTTAGAGGCTAAACCTAATCAATTCAAATCGTCACGCGCCAATTAGGCTTATAAAGCATAGATTATCAGTAATTTCAAAGAACAATTAAAAATTTTTAATGGACACTAATGAA
>DRGP01000196.1 GCA_011050015.1 Leeuwenhoekiella sp.
AAGTTGAGAAAATAGCAGGCGAAATCATTGGGATGAACCTCGTGACCCCGCAAACTTCTAAAGAAGGTAAAAAAGTAAATCAGGTGCTTGTCGCTGAAGATGTATATTATCCCGGTGATAATGAGCCCGAAGAATATTATATGTCTGTATTGCTTAACCGCGCTACCGGCAAGAATATGATCATGTATTCTACGGAAGGTGGCGTGGAGATTGAAAAAGTTGCCGAAGAAACACCACATCTTATCTTTAATGAAGAGATTGATCCTACGGTGGGACTTATGCCTTTTCAGGCGCGACGGGTTGCTTTTAACATGGGTTTGAGCGGTACCGCATTTAAAGAAATGACCAAATTTGTTAGCTCTCTTTACAAAGCCTACGAAAATTCTGATTCTTCTCTTTTTGAGATCAATCCCGTGCTCAAAACCAGCGATGATAAAATCCTTGCCGTAGATGCAAAGGGTTCTTTAGATGATAATGCACTTTTCCGCCATAAGGATTATGAAGCGATGCGTGATAAGCGCGAGGAAAATCCCGTGGAAGTGGAAGCAAAAGCTGCCGGCCTTAATTATGTGGACCTGGACGGAAATGTGGGTTGTATGGTAAATGGTGCCGGGCTTGCAATGGCCACAATGGACTTGATCAAACAGGCCGGTGGTGAGCCTGCCAACTTTCTAGATGTAGGAGGGACCGCAGATGCAGAACGCGTGGAGATTGCTTTTAAATTGATTTTGAAAGATCCAAGTGTGAAAGCGATTTTGATAAATATATTTGGTGGTATCGTACGTTGCGACCGTGTAGCGCAAGGTATTGTTGATGCTTACAAAAATATGGGTAATATTAATGTGCCTATTATTGTACGCCTGCAAGGGACTAATGCAGATATAGCCAAAGAACTTATAGACAATAGTGGTCTTGATGTACAAAGTGCGATCGAGTTTCAGGAAGCTGCAGATAAAGTACATAAAGTGCTTGGGTAACTAGAAAAAATAGTTCCGCAATGCGGAATTCATAAAAAAAGCCTTCAGCAATTATGTTGAAGGCTTTTTTTATATTCTCAAATGTTTTGATTTTGTTAATTCCGGATTAATGTGTAACAGAATGGGCGACTTGGTCGTCTTTATAATACATCAATCAAAAATCAAATAGTATGAACACAATCTCAAAATCAGTGCTTATCGCAGCACTCGCAATCAGCAATTTTTCATTTGCTAATGGAAATTCATTTTCTGGCGTAAAACCACAAAGCATTTCGGCAGAGATCACGCAGCTTTTGGAAAAAAACTCCATGGAACTGGATGCTGCCACAACATTTCAAGTCATATTTGTGGTCAACAAAGCAAAGGAAATCGTTATTACCGATGTGGACACAGACAATCTGGAAATCGAGCAATTCATCAAGTCCAGATTGAATTACAGAAAACTGAAAGCTGCTACCAAATGTGGACAACGTTACTTTCTTCCCGTAACTATTAAGGTTCCTTAAATCGGTTTTTAAGCCTTAAAATTGGCTGAAAAGCAGTTGAAATTTAATCCTTCTTCGTCATTTTATGGACGGAGAAGGATTTTTTAGTTGACCAAGATTTTTGGAAAATTCCATTTATTAGAAAGAATCATAAAAAAAGAGTCATAAAAATCGGGTAAATTAAGGCATTAAATGACTTTTTTGACAAAAAGTCACCTATTTTAAGTATTAAAGTGTCAAAATGACTTGAAATTCAATTGGTATTGTATTTGTTTATTCTCTTTTGAAAATTAAAAGTAACATTTAAAAACATAAAATTATGAGCTTAATTCAAAGAACACCTGAGAACTGGTTGCCTTCTGTGATTGACGATATGTTCAAAACAGACTGGCTGGGTGGAACCTCTAACGTAAATAACATAGGCGTTAGCATCCCCGCCGTTAACATCACCGAAAAAGACGATACTTTTGAGGTGGAAGTGGCTGCACCAGGAAAAGCCAAGGAAGATTTTAATATCGAATTGGATAATGATGTATTGACTATTTCGGCTTCTGCAAAAAATGAAAACGAAGAGCAGGATAAAAAAGCGAAATATACCCGAAGGGAATTTAGTTACAGCACCTTTAAACGTGCTTTTAGCCTTCCCGATTCTGTAGATAATGCTAAAATAGCGGCGTCTTACAATAATGGTGTCTTGCTTTTGACTATTCCTAAAAAAGAAGAAGCTAAAGTACAAGCTAAGAGAATGATCGAAATTTCATAATTTGAAATTGAATTAGCTTGAAAAACCCCGGATCAAATCTTGATCCGGGGTTTTTTGTTTAGTTGCTTATCACTTTGAAATTATAAGATCAATTCACAGATATGCTTGTACCACTAAGCCATCTCCTTTACCTGCTCCTGCATTCTTTTGATTCGGTCACGCAGTTTTGCAGCTTCCATAAAATCCAGTTCTTTGGCGGCGGTTTCCATCTGTTTGCGCGTATCGCGAATTAGTTTTTCAAGTTTCGGTTTGCTCAGGTATTCAGTTTCCGGTTCTGCCGCCATGTTGGTCAATTCTTCGGCCTCAAACTTGAATTTTTCCTTTTTGGCTAAAGCACTTTCCAGTGATTTTTTGATCGCTACCGGTTTTAAATTATGTTCTGTATTGTAGGCAATCTGCTTGTTTCTACGGTAGTCTGAATTGTCCATGGTTTCCTGCATGCTGTTTGTGATTTTATCAGCGTACAAAATTGCAAGTCCGTTGATATTTCGAGCGGCGCGGCCTATCGTCTGGGTCAGGGAGCGGTTACTGCGCAAAAAGCCTTCTTTATCGGCATCCAGAATAGCGACGAGTGACACTTCGGGTAAATCGAGCCCTTCCCGTAAGAGGTTCACCCCCACAAGCACGTCAAAAATTCCCTTCCGTAGGTCAGACATGATCTCCACACGCTCCAGCGTGTCAATATCGGAATGGATATAACGGGTTCGGATATCGATCCGGCTTAAATATTTGGTCAGTTCTTCCGCCATGCGCTTGGTCAGGGTGGTCACAAGAACACGTTCATCTTTTTCCACCCGTTTATGGATTTCCTCGATAAGATCATCAATCTGGTTCAGGCTGGGACGCACTTCCACCGGGGGATCAAGTAAACCGGTCGGTCTAATAATCTGTTCCACATACGTACCTTCTGACTTCTGCAATTCATAATCTGCCGGGGTGGCGCTTACATAAATCACCTGGTTTTGCATAGCCTCAAATTCTTCAGCCTTTAACGGGCGGTTATCCATAGCAGCAGGAAGTCTAAAACCGTATTCCACAAGGTTTTCCTTACGGCTGCGGTCACCGCCGTACATAGCGCCGACTTGGGGAATAGTCACATGACTTTCATCAACGACCATAAGGAAATCATTGGGAAAATAATCGATCAGGCAGAATGGGCGTGTGCCGGGTTCGCGACCGTCCAGATAACGGGAATAATTCTCAATACCTGAGCAATACCCGAGTTCGCGGATCATTTCCAGATCAAAATTAGTACGCTCTTCCAGGCGTTTGGCCTCAAGGGGTTTTCCGATTTCCTTAAAATAATCCGTTTGTTTTTTGAGGTCAAACCCAATCTGATCGATCGCGTTTTGTAACCGCCCCGGACTCGTAACAAACATATTGGCCGGGTAGATATTGAGCCGATCGTGTTTTTCCAATATTTCATTGGTATTGACGTCAAAAGCTTCAATTTCTTCAATTTCATCACCAAAAAAATGAATGCGCAAAGCGTGATCGGCATAGCCCGGGAAAACATCTACAGTATCTCCTTTTATGCGGAAATTCCCACGGTTAAAATCACCTTCGGTACGACTATAGAGACTTTGTACGAGTTGTTTCAGTAGTTGTGTACGGGAAATATTCTGATCTTTTTCTATGGAAACCACGTTCTTTTTAAATTCGACCGGGTTACCGATACCATACAAACAGGAAACCGAGGCGACCACGATCACATCGCGGCGTCCAGAAAGCAGGGAAGAGGTGGTGCTCAGGCGCAGCTTTTCAATCTCATCATTAATGGAAAGATCTTTTTCTATATACGTTCCGGAACTGGGTATAAAGGCTTCTGGCTGGTAATAATCGTAGTAGGAAACAAAATATTCTACCGCGTTTTCCGGAAAAAAGGCCTTAAACTCGCTATAAAGCTGAGCCGCGAGTGTTTTATTATGGGCGAGAACCAGTGTAGGTTTTTGTGTTTCTTCAATCACATTGGCCACGGTAAAGGTCTTACCGCTACCGGTAACACCCAGCAAGGTCTGGTAGCGTTCTTCAGCGTTAAGCCCCTGTACCAGTTGCTTTATGGCAGCTGGTTGATCGCCGGCAGGTTTAAATTCGGAGTGGATATTAAATTTCAAGGGAGTACTATTTTCCTACGAATTTACGGCTTTTAACCAGTATATAAAAGCAAATATAAACCGGGCAATTTTTGCTGAAAACGGTCAAAATTGATTAAAAATCAGCGCTATCTTTTCAGCGTAAAATGCGATTTAAACTCCCGCCCGTCTTCCAGGACAACGCGAAACCAATAATCGTCGCTGGCCAATGCTTTACCATTAAAAGTGCCGTCCCAGCCTTCAGATAGCGGATTGAGTTCTTTCAACAATTTTCCATACCGGTCAAAGATCCGGATGCTTGTACCCGGTTGAATAGTGGCGCTAATACCTTCTACCTGCCAGCGGTCATTATAGCCGTCACCATTTGGTGTGAAAAATTTATCGAAACCAATTACACTAAAATCCTGGCTCACCGAACCACAACCTTCTTTGGCGCGTACAAAAACGGTATAAAATCCAGGTAACAAATTTGTAAAAACGTTACTATCCTGATAAGGACCCATTTCATCAAGGGCAAATTCAAAATCGCCCATTCCACTTATTATAATGGTTGCTTGATTGTTCGCTGAAGCGTCGATGACTTCAATGTCGTCTATGGTCGCAATGCTGCGTGTTTCAATAACCACACTGCGTGAACGGGAACATCCAGTCGTGGTATTGGTAACCGTAAGTGTATGCGTTCCCGGCTCGCGAGTGATCAGTTCTAGGGTGGTCTGACCGGTGGGCATCCATAGATAGGTATAATCATACGATGGATCGAGGTTGTATTCCGGGGAAATGGTGACGGTTTCAGCTAATAAGTTCGCACAAATAATCTCATCGGCTATTGGTGCGACATCGGGCAGTGGAAAAATAACAAGCACAATTTCGCTGATTGCGAAGCACTGCTCATTATTTTCAAGCCTTGCGTAAACTGTATCTTCATAAGGCGTTATATTTTCATATGAAACAGGTAGTTGTTGGTTTTCATCTTCCAGCAGGGCCGCATCTGGGGTGGAATAATATGTTATATCAATAGTAGGGGATTGCCCGGCAAGTAATTGTGCGTTGGCCACACTCAGGTCAAACGTGTTATAACCATTTTCCTGAACATCACAAGCGGTCAGCGTAGCGCTATTAGCCACAGTACTGCTCACATTAAGCTCAAATGGTACGACGAGCGAGCACGCTGCTGGATTGGTAAGATAAACATAAAGCGTTTGATTTGCTGTGGTATTGGCGTAACCTATGGGATTTATAGCCTGTGTAGTGTCGTTGACCTGCGCTGCCTGATTATTTTCATAATAAGTAAACGTAAAGGAAGGATCATTGCCCACGACCATGCGTTCAATCTGTTTCAAATTAAAAAGGCTCAGGCCATCTGCCGTTTCTGCATCCTCGCACTGGGAAAGCACAAGAGGGTTTTCGGGTAATTCTGGTGTACGGTAATAATTCACATTGGCAATTCCTATGCGAGGGCATGTACCATCATTAAGATCCACACTAAGCTTGTACACATCGCTCTGCGGAAGCGTAGCCCCATTCTGAAGGGCAATGGGCAGTTCATTACTTGTGGCTCCTGGTATATCCTGGCCGTTTTTTGACCATTGGTAATCTGCTTCAGAAATAGCATCATAACGCAACGTGTAGGTCTCGTCATCACAAAGATTCAATGTTGAAGTACTCACGTTGTTCTGTATCACGTCCACACGGTTAAAAAGAGACTGATTAAAAGGAGGCAGCCCTTGTGTACTCATGCCACTTCCAAGATTTACGGCATTATTTACATAGCCACAGGCCGCTCCCTTCTCATTGGGATTTTCTATAACGGAAAGATAGGGCCGCCCACTAAAATAGGCGGTGCTCATGCTGCGGTAAATTTTCCCATCTGGACCCAGCTGCAGGCTGCTTCGGTACAGATTCTGCTGATCGACCACATACACACTACCATTTATAGAGTTGCTCTCGAGGTCGTATTGCCGTAAGACGGAATTAAATTGGCTTGCAGGCGCATTGATAGGAAGGTCATTATAGTTTGCAACGTATAGAAACCTGTTGTTTGGTGAAAATTCCACGCCGTAAGCATCGCGAATTGCTTCATAGGAACCCAAAGATTGCGCGTTGCTTACCTGCCCAGTCAGCGAATTGAAATCCAGCAGGTAAAGTCCTGAAACTACATTCGCACAAGCGAGTTTTTTTCCATCTGGTGAAAATTTTAAATTGCCCCGTTGGTCTGTTACCTGCATACCGGTGGTCGATTTTACCGGCGTTGTTTCAATACCGTTTTCCGTAATGGCAAAGGCATAAAAGGTATTGAGATTTATATTTTGATTTAAACTGAATGGAATGTTTCCCGTACTGGTAGATAAGGAAACCATCCAGACCGTATCGCTGTCACAGCCCATAACAACGGCACTGAGTTTCTCGGCTGAAAAATCGAGCAGATGGATGTTTTTTTCAGTTACTTCTCCCTGAGGATTCGTACTAAAGTCAACGATTGAGTAATTGATACCATCAGTTTCCAGTGGGCCATTGGGATCAAACTGCTCCAGAACATCTACGGTAAAAACATAATAAATATTGGTATCAAGGGGTTTTGGGATAATGATCGCAGATTGGGTGCTTGAGCTATCACCCAGCAGCCCAGCCCCGTTAGTCATTACCGAACCGTCTGCCTGGTAAATTATGGTGCCATCGGTATAAAATAGAAGCTGGCCGTTATCATTTGAAATGGTGGAGCAGCCTTCTAACGTATTCAGGTTGCCATTGGTTAAAACCGTGGGTGGGGAGGTTTCAAAAGAAATCCCGGCACCGCTACCAAAATACCAATTATTTGCCGCCCCCTGCCCAAAACCAAGACTAATACACGCAAAATATAAGAGAAATGTTAAAGTTGATTTCATAAGTATTTACTAAAATACTATAAATCACGCTTTCTCAAAAGATAATAGGTGCTATAAATAAAAATTAAAATCCAAATGGAAGCGATCAAAACCTCATACCAATGCAGGACATAATCCACTCCTATATTTGCCTCTAGCTGGTTTGCGGCGGCTTGTACAAAATCCAAGCGCTCCCAAGGACGATCTATTAAATTTGACATGGCTTCCAGCGGAAAGAATTGTAAGATGGAGCTGGATGCATCTGCACCCAGCTGATAACGGAAAATACCATAAATAATATTTTCCCCAATCCACCAGACGAACAGAAAACCCAGCGCAAAGGCCGAACGTTTAACCAAAACGCCCAGAAAAAGACAGAAGGAAAAAAAGGCCACCAGCTTTAAAAAATAGGTAAAAATGAAGCTCATCTCACGCGTAACGATACTAAACTCGGTATAATCTGAAAACGAATAACCCAAAATAAGGGTCAATATAAATACAAAAATGGCCGATAAAAGCGAAAAAACAATTACAGCGTAAAATTTTGAAAGTACAAACTCCTTTTTGCTGAGACCGTCTATAAGATTTTGTTTTAAGGTTCGGTTGGTGTACTCATTAGACATCATCGAGACGATGACTATGGCCAGAAAAAATTTGAGCATCGCAGCGATATAGGTGGTAAAATGCCAGATCACCGGAAAATTAAAAATGCCCATATCTGCTACGCTCACCTGTATATCGCCCAGATTAAATTCTATAGAGGCAATGAGAGCAATAAAGGAGAGGATGATAAAATAGGCAACTGCCAGTATTTTTGAGGAACGGCTGTGTTTGAGTTTGTAAAATTCTATATTCAATAATCGCAACATAGCGGTAAGGGTTTAATTTTGGGAGTTGGTAAGTTGTAAAAATTGCTGTTCCAGACTTTCTTTTCTTTTGACCAAATGGGTGAGAACAATACCTTGCTCAAAGAGCTGTTTATTGAGTGCATCTGCTGGTAATTCTTCGTTGAGGAATGCGGTAAGGAGACCTTGTTCTTCTTTCACCGATTTAAAATCGGGGTGTTTTTCCAGAAAATCGACCAATTTTGGGGTGTTTTCAGCTCTTAGCTCAAAAAATCCATTATTGGCATTAAGTTCATCTACGGGTCCTGAATACAACTTTATCCCTTTTCGAATGATGACCACATGGCTGCATACTTTTTCTACCTCGTCCAGTAAATGGGAGGCCAGTAAGATAGTGGTTCCGTCAGCGGCAATTTTCCTTATTATTTCCCGAATTTGATGAATTCCCTGTGGATCGAGACCATTTGTAGGTTCGTCCAGAATGAGTATTTCAGGATCATTGAGCAGGGCAGAGGCGATCGCCAGTCGTTGCTTCATCCCTAAAGAAAAACTACTGAATTTGCTGTTTTTTCGGTCTAAAAGGCCAACTATTTGCAGTTTTTCATCAATTTTTGTCTGGGGTACATCTTTGATTTTGCACACCAGTTTTAGATTCTGGGCTGCGGTCATATACGGGTAAAAATTGGGATGCTCAATAATGGCACCTACTCGTTTTAACGCTTCGTGGGTAGAGTGTGAGCCTTCAAACCACTTAAAATCCCCTTCAGTGGGATTTACAACATTGAGCACCATGCCCAGGGTGGTTGATTTACCACTTCCATTAGGGCCCAAGATGCCATAAACGTTACCTTGTTGTATGGTAAAGGAAAGGTTGTTTACGGCCTGCACATTGCCAAAACGTTTGGACAATTTATCCAGGGTTAGAATTGTTTTCAAAATAGATTGATTTTACGGCGCCCAGAATAACAGCGCTACGTTATTGTTATTTACAAGACGAGTCTCAGCTTATTTTGTTACACTGCTTTCTTATCTTTACAGAAATGCATTGCATATGGAAGAACGATTAATGTCAAAAAAGAAACCTACATATCCTGTGGGCGAGAAGCTACAGGATTATCTTATAAAATACAACCGGGATACAAAAATACCTGTATTTTATGACGATTTATTGCGCTTTTCGGGAGGGGTGAGCGTGTACGACAAGAATGATAATGACACCCTCTGGATCAGTGTTTATTATCCTGATCATGAGCGCGAAGAGCTTGAGACCAGCCTCAAACTGGTTTACACCATCCTGCATTCTGACGGTAATAAAAATATTATACCCTTTCTTAAAGTAGCGGCCATAGACTATTGCACCTTTGGCAATTCAAAACCTTTCCGCATAAAGATCAAGAATATCTTCAATGACAATTACACCTATTTTTATGTAAAAAAGGCAGATGCCAGCCGTGTTTACGGTCTGGAGTTAGAACATATACTTTCTCCTAACCGCATCAATTTTCTGGTGTATAAGGATACGCTTATTGAGGAGCATATTACCGGTATTGCAGGCGATGTGTTTATTGATGAATACCTGGATGATTGCGATGATGTGGGCAAGTCGCAAATTGCAAAAGAGTTTGTAAAATTTAATGAACGGTGCATGATCCTTTTACTGGGGGATATGCGCTCATACAATTATGTCGTGATCCCCACGCACGATTTTGACCACATTAAATATAAAATACGTGCCATAGATTTTGATCAGCAAAGTTATGAAGGAAATTTTAAGGTATATAAACCACATATATTTAAAGAAAACTTTAAAATGGTCAATCTGGTTTCAAACCGGTTGGGAAATAATTCCATTGAACAGTATAGAAAAGAAGAGCGTGCCGTACTCGCTAAGCGTATCATAACCTCGCGAACGCGTTTAAGAAAATTGCTAAAATGTATGCGTATGGATCACATTTCCAGTTTTGAAAACCTCAAGACACTGCGTAACCAACTCTATGATTACACAACGGATCCGAAATTTAAGCGCGCGCGTTCTATGGGGCAAATTGTGACCACAGCATTAGATTTTGTAATGCGTAATTATGAAGATGTAAGCATGAAACGCCTTATGGATGCAGCATATTGATTTGATCTTTTAAACTGAAAAACCTCACCGATTTTAGAACTGGTGAGGTTTAGATTTTAAGATTGAATGGAATAGTTATCCTTTACTCTTTTCCTCTTTATTGAAGTACACGAGGTAATAGTACATCTGGCGCTCTTCATCCCAGCCTTTTTCCACAAATTTTTCGGCGCTCTCTGGGTTTATAAAGTTCATTTTGATCTGGATATTGGTATCTAGGTCAATAACATTTTTTATTTTTTTGCGCGCTGCGGAAACCGCCGTATTGGCAATGGGGAAAGTGGTAAGGTCTTCAATTTTGTACTTTGGCGCCCGCTCCATTTTGTAATTATTGAATTCCGGAACCAATGCAGGATTTTCCATCACTTCATTCATGAACTTGCTCTCCTCAAAATTGTCATTTTTGGCAAAGTGATTTACCGCGCGGTTCATAAACATGACCTCCTCCTTTTTATCTTCGGCAGGCAGCACAACGTCTTTCGCAAAATCCTGACAGAATTTAAGGTATTTTTTAGTGTAAAAATTATCGTCGGCCAGCTGGTCCACGCCCAGAAAATTTTCAAGCCAATACTTGGTATCATACCGATTGGAATCGCTGGAAAGCACTTTATAGCCTTCTTCGGAATTTTTATTGAGGATGAGGCATCCTTTATCCAGTTTATTTAAGTTTACGCCCTGCTCAAGCATCATCTGCAGGTTTTTTTCGGCCTCGTTAAATTGTAAAAACTCCTGTTTTAACTCGGATTTAAAAATACCTATCGCGTCAATTTTTTCATTGTCAGCAAGCACATTGCTTAAATAAGCAATATAAACCTCTCCCGGTTTAATGTGGGGATGACTGCTCTGCTCATAAAGCAGTTTAGCGATCTCAATAGAATTCTCATGCGCTGTTCTGGGATCTGTAAAAATATTTTTTACCAAGGTATGCAACGGGTGAAACTCAAGATCAGCCTCATGTACAAACTGGTAGTAGTTTTCTTCTTTTTCCCGAAAGGGTTTAAAGAAAAATTCTTTGATAAGCGGCGTGATCTCATCATTGAGTTCGTAGGGTTCTTTGGAGATAAAAGCACCTTCAGAACGACTTTTATTGCCCACCCGGTGTATGGAAAGAGTATCTATGTGCGCGGAATATAAATTGATCATAGTATAGCTTTGAGATTATGCATGCTGTTATTAAAATTGATATAGGAAAATAGAACTCCAGGGTCTAAGACGCTTCTTTTTAATGAAAAACTGTCAATTAAAACAAAAACTAGTTCCAGTTTTCGTCAAAGCCCAGATTTTCAAGATCGTCTATGTCGTAGTCATCTTCAAAGTCCATCGCGTCGCCATCTTCTTCCGGTTCCTCATCGCCCGAAAAATCAGCAGGTGGTGCTTCAGCAGGTATCTGCCCGTGGGTAAAAAGTAAATTTGGATAGCGTATGCCGTCTTCGGCCTCAGCAATATCAGCAAGTTCTACAAAAAACGTCCATAGGTTTAAAAAATCATAAACGTAGATAAGACGTGTTTCATCCTTACTCACCACATCTTCTACAAGTGTGGCCTGCATGGTGCGTACGGGATCTTCGGTATCTTCCATGTCAAAAAGTGGAATTTCCTCGTGCTGATGCCACTCGTCATCACTGGTAAAAAAGGAAGCGACCTCCATACCATCAAAACCAAAGGACTGGGTGATGCAGTTGTGAAAATCTTCTAAGGTGGCATCCTGTTGAACCTCAATATCCCTGAAAACGTCTTCTTTTGCGTCTAAAATAACCCGAAAACGGTAGATCATAACCTTAATTTTTTGGAGGGTCAAATATACGATTTAAGCGGTGCCTGTCAATCCTACTTCTGGCTTTTCTTTTAATTTTAAGGCAATAAGCAGTACATAGCTTTGCAGGCCGAATAACACCGCGGCAATGATCAAATGGATAGGTTGGCTGAGCGTAGGGAAATCAAAATAATACATCAGGATCCCGGTAACGATCTCTACACCTATCAAAGCAATGATCCAGTTCATCAAGGTGTGGTTAAGGCCTTTATTCCGGTTACGATACACTAAAAATAGGTTGAGCAAAAATACGACGACCGAGAATGAACGATGGATATAAAAGGTGACTTCTGGATGTTGTAACCAAATCGATTTTGCCGAATAACCAAAGATATCAATCTGTTCATCTACATGCTGACGCACTTGTGTTCCCAGAGCAATCTGAATTAAAGTGAGTACGATAGCTGCGATCATACCCCACTTAAACGTAGCATCAAAAACAAACTGATGTCTTTTTTTGCGTACCAAATAGAGCAGATAGATGAGCAATAATACAATGAGCAAGGCTACAATCATGTGCAATGTAATACGCAATGGTGCCAGCACCGAATAAACTACCGTAGCACCCAGCCACCCCTGAAAGCCCATTATAAAAACGGCCAAAAATGACAATAAAACAGTTTTTTTTGATTTTTTCCAGAAACCAAAACTCAATATCGCCATAATGAAAACCGCCACACCCGCCAGAGCACCCGCCAGCCGGTTGATGTATTCTATCCAAGTGTGCCAGGGATTGAAAATGGCGTAATCATGCTTGGTATAAAGATCCCAATTGCTGTTATTAAAGTTATCTCCTGAAGTAAAATCTGATTTAGAAACCTGCAATGATTCTTGGTGAATGATTACCTGCCCTTTGAAGTAATCGTGATCTGGCTTAAAAACAAGTTCACTTTCTTCAGTAGGCGGGATCACGTAGCCAAAACATTTTGGCCAGTCTGGGCAACCCATGCCGCTACCGGTCATGCGCACTACTGCTCCGGCGATAATGACCAGGTAAACCAAAACCAGGGAAATAATCACGAATTTTTTATACATAACTATGGGTAATGGGATAGGGTATTAATTAAAAGAAAATAACCGTTTTTTGATTAAATAAGACTGATTTTTAGCTTATTTGGGCGGTTTTACGCTTGAATTTCAAGCCCGATTTCCTTTCCTTTCTTCAACATAAAATCGTGTGCTTTATCATAATTATTGGGGATTTCACCTTCTAAAATGGCTTCTTTAATCGCATCTTTTATAATGCCTATTTCCCTGGATGGTTTGAGGCCAAATGTTTTCATAATTTCCTCGCCACTTACCGGAGGCTGAAAGTTGCGTATGTGATCGCGTTCTTCTACCTCTTTTATTTTTTCACGTACCAGTTTAAAGTTGTTGTGGTAGCGTTTATATCTTTTTGTGTTTTTTGTGGTAATATCTGCCTCGCAAAGGGTCATTAGGCTTTCCAGATTATCACCGGCGTCAAAAATAAGTCGTCTTACCGCACTATCGGTCACAAAGTCTTCTGCGATGACGATGGGTCGCGAACTCATGAGTACTAATTTTTGTGTGAATTTCATTTTCTCATTGAGTGGCATTTTCAGGCGCTTAAATAGTTTATAAACCATTTTTGAACCTACAAATTCGTGTCCGTGAAAAGTCCAACCTATTTTTTTATCAAAGCGTTTGGTGGGCGCTTTACCAATGTCATGCAATAAAGCGGCCCAGCGCAGCCAGCAATCTTCTGTATTTTTGGAAATATTATCTACAACCTCCAGTGTGTGGTAAAAATTATCTTTATGTGTCTGTCCCTCTTTTTCTTCAATACCTTTAAGGGCGGTAAGTTCGGGGAGGATTAAAGGGAGCAGCCCGGTTTTTTCAAGAAGTATAAACCCTTTAGAGGGTTTGTTGCACAGCATGATCTTATGCAACTCATCTACAATACGCTCGCGAGTAATTATTTTTATGCGTTCGCGGTTTCGGCTTATCGCCTCCATAGATTTGCGCTCAATAATAAAATCAAGCTGGCTGGCAAAGCGTATGGCGCGCATCATGCGCAGGGGATCGTCGCTATACGTTATATCTGGATCTAACGGGGTACGGAGAATGCCGCGTTCCAGATCAACGATACCATTAAAAGGATCTAACAATTCCCCTTTATTCTCGCTGGAAAGTCCTATGGCAAGTGCGTTAACCGTAAAATCCCTACGGTTTTGATCATCTTGCAGCGACCCGTTTTCTACGATGGGGTTGCGGCTATCTTTTTGATATGATTCTTTGCGGGCGCCTACAAATTCCACTTCCAGATCATTATGGCGCAACATGGCGGTTCCGTAGGTTTTAAAAACCTGCACCTTTGGTTTATCAGGTAGGAGGGAAGCCACTTTTTTAGCCAGTTGAATACCACTGCCCACGGTCACAATATCGATGTCTTTGGCCTCACCACGCTTTAGCAAATAGTCGCGCACATAGCCGCCTATAACAAAAGTCTTTAACCCCAGCTCGTCTGCCGCACGGGTGATTGTTGTAAATATGTTGTGGTCTATGGCTTTATTAAAGCTTTGGGTAAGCATAGTGTTTTATTTGCGCAGGATGGTTACCTGACCATCATTTTTGAGCCGAATAATGGTTGATGGTTCCTCAGATTTTTTATTGCGCTGCAAATTTACGATATAGTCTACGCCATTTAAAATGACGGGTGATATTTCTCTAAAGCTTTTTGGAGTGGGTTCGCCACTTATATTGGCCGAGGTGGAAACCAAGGGTCTCCCCAACCTTTTTATGAGTTGGCTGCAAAAATCATCGCGCGTCACCCTAATGGCCAGGGTGTTATCTTCACCCACGAGATTTTCGGCGACACGAATGGGATTATCATATACAATAGTCGTAGGCTTTGCTGCGTATTTCAGGATGTCATAAGCGACTTCGGGTACGTCTTCCACAAATTGATTGAGCAGCTTAAAATCGTGTACCAGGCAGATCATGGCACGTGTTTCTTCGCGTTTTTTGAGGGCGTATATTTTTGCAATGGCGTCGGCATTGGTCGCGTCGCAACCTATGCCCCACACGGTGTCTGTGGGATAAAGTATGATCCCGCCGCGTTTGAGCACCGCAAGGGCCTCTTTACCTTCATTGGTTATATTGTCTTTGTACTTACTGCGAGGCATAATTTTATGATATTTAAGGTCATTATTTTAAAAGAGGATATCTTCTGATTTGTTTTTTAACGCTAGTTCGTTGATATATTCAATTTCATTTTTATAACTATTTTCTAAGGAAATGGTCTGTTCACTCTTAAAAAACATGAGGTATTAAAATAGATTTTATGAAATTAGCAGGGATTTATATACCTTTATATATTGTTTTGCGGTTTCTTTCCAGCAAAAACGCGCTGCATATTCCTTGTAAAGAGTGCTTAAATGCTGTTTGTCATTATTGTAAATATGGAGACTTTCCAGTACTTTTATGGCCATATATTCAGGTTCATAATGATCCCAGTAAAAAGCATGCGGACCACCTATTTCGGGTAGTGATGTGCTGTTTGACAAAAATACCGGCTTACCATAAGCCATGGCTTCAATGGGTGGAATACCAAAACCTTCCCGAAGGGATGGAAAAACAAAAGCCTCACAATTTTTAAAGTAAAACTTTTTGTCTTGCTCACTTATTTTTCCAAGTATATGAACGCGATTTTCCAGATTATGTTCATTAATGGTTTTCTTAACTTTATCAATGTATGATTTATTGGGATTTCCGGCCAAAATCAGGTGAAAATCGGGTAAAAATGACAACATTTCGACCAAAGTATGAGTGTTTTTACGGGCTGTCATTTCACCAATATTGAATAAATACGGCTGATTCGGAACGAATTCTGGCTGGTGATTTTCAGGAATTTCAGTATTCTGAACGGTGTTGCCGTTGTAAATTACGTATTCTGGTATGTTGGGGACGTCAAAGTGTGCGTGCGTATTTTCTTTGGCAAAATTAGAAATATAAACGAGCGCATTGCAACGCTTTAGTTTTTCATAAAAACGCGCTTTCCGTTCTTCGTCTCCGCTGCGTTCCTCTATAAAATGCACATCGTGAACAGTCATTAAATAAGGCATTTTACCCTGAGGTTCTATTTTTGTATTTTGGTTGAGGGCATGCCATAAGTCATATTTTTTATTGATCCGAAAAAGGGGATAGCGCGATAATGAACTGTATTTTTTATAGTTGAAAAAATTACCAAACTCATCTTTTAAGCCTTGTGTATCGCTGGCGTGCAGGGTGAATTTGAGTTCGTCATCCTCTGCGTGCCTCAATCCCTTGATCAAATGGTAGTTAAACTGGCCAAAACCAAAGCACATATTCTTGATGTTATGCGATTCTAAAAAGACGTCTTTCATGGCGATTATTGACTGGCTTTAGTTGTTTTTTAACTTTGTAAATTAGCATTACTTTTACAATCCAAATTAAAGTATGAAAATACATTCTAACCTGACCGACAAAAATAGTATTTTAAAATTAGAGCAACTGCTGTTCCATTTTGGTCAAGAAGGTACTCTTTTTGCCGGAGGCGATCGCAATACGATAAAAAACTTTGATTTTGAAGGAAAAAAAATCATCATAAAATCCTTTAAGATACCCAATCTGGTTAATAAAATCGCTTATCGTTTTTTTAGAAAATCAAAGGCGCAACGCTCGTTTGAATATGCCAGTAAACTGCTTGAAATGGGCGTAGGGACACCCCGCCCCCTTGCGTATGCTGAAGATAATCAGGTTCTTTTCAATAAAAGTTATTATGCTTGTGACCTGCTCGATTATGACCTTACCTACCGTGATCTCGTAGATAATCCAAAATATGCCAGGGAAACCGAGATTTTGAAGGCATTTACCCGTTTTACTTATGCGCTGCATGAAAAAGACATCCATTTTCTGGATCATTCGCCGGGCAATACACTTATTGTAAAAGAAAAACAGGAATATCTTTTTTACCTTGTAGATTTAAACAGGATGGAATTTAAGCCAATGGATTATGCTACGCGTATAAAAAACTTCAGTCGGCTTACACCAAAAAAAGAAATGGTGAAAATCATGGCTAAAGAATATGCTCGTTTAGCGGGTTATGAAGAGCAAAAGACTTTTAAAGATATGTGGAATGCCACTGAAAACTTCCAACAGAAATTTCAGCGAAAAAAGCGCCTAAAAAAGAAACTGAAATTCTGGAAAAATTAATTTCAGTACCCAGCATCCTACTTCATATCACGCCGGTAAAGCCAAAGCTTCATGTACCGCAACACCACCGAATAACTTTGTAAAAAACTCACTGAAAACCCTACAATACCATCCCTGAAACCCTGCTGAATAATGTAGTGTTTAAAAAACTTCCAAAAGGGTTTGACCAAAAAATGGAAAGGTGTGAGTTTACCGGTAAAACGGTCATAATCGCGGGACTGCCAGTAGGCGTATTTGTTAAGCTTATTGAGGTAATGATCTAGGCTTACATAGGTGTTGTGATAAAGCCTATTTTTAAGATAACCTACTTTTCCCTCAGGGATAATCTCTTCATGAACCATTTTATCCTCATAACGGTTGTGGCTCTTTTTAAAAAGCCGGATCACCTTATCATTCTGCCAACCGCTATACCGCACCTCTCTTCCCATAAAATGATTTTTACGGTAGATCCAATATGCATTGATGTCTGGGGCAGGATTATTTAGTATTTCCAGAATTTCATCTTGTAGCGCTAGGGTTACCCGTTCATCTGCATCAAGTAAAAGAATCCACTCATGGGTGGCTTGAGGGATCGCCCAGTTTTTTTGAGAGGCGGGATATCCAAAATCGCGCTGAATGATAAAATTTGTATATTTTTTTGAGATTGCTACCGTATCATCGGTGCTATACGAATCAACCACCATAATCTCATCTGCAAAAGCGACCGATTTTAAGGTGTTTTCTATGTTGTGCGATTCATTGTAAACCGGTATAATCGCAGTCACTTTTTGTCTGTTTTTCTGGTCTGAAAGCGTGATGGGACTTGTAAAGGATTTATTCTTAAAATCACCTAGTAATCGCCGCATTTGCAAACGCCTCACCAGATTTAAAGGTTTTGGTTTTAAATGTTTTTTGTCTTTATGAAGAAAACGTATTGAAGACTCTATAACGCGTTGACTTGATTTACCGTCTTTGTAAGGATGGGTAAATTCTATATAATCGCGTATGGCCTGCATTAGAGCTTCAGGTCTTTGAAGTGCTTTCTGAAGTGCGGCGTCTATTTCCGTTGCTTCTTGAATATTTATATGATATGGGCCGGGTTTATTATTTCTAAAAGTGACCACCGGTTTTTCCTGTAAGATGAATTCTGTAATTGCAGAGGTCGTATCTGCAAGCATCACATCGGCCTGTTTAAAATAGGGGATAAGATAGGTCGTGTCATAAAAGGTAAAATTATCACCTTCCATCGATTTAAATTTGGTGCGTATGGCCACATCCATTTTGGGGTGCAGTACTGCCATAATAGTATATCGACCACTCTGAGCTAGTGCTTTTAATTCTCGCAGAACCTCGTCATTATAGGCCAGGCTATGTTTTTGCGAAAAGGTGGAAGCTATAAGAATGACCGGTTTTTGAGAATTTTTATTTTCTTCTAAAGGAAAAAGGGGATCTACCTTGCTCCATCCTGTTTCCTCTACTTCAAAGTAGCCATATTGCTTTTGTTTCTGTTTAAATACAGAAGTGGTGGAAGGCCCTTGGGTACAATACAAGTCAAAAAATCCACGCACCCGGAAGTGGCCACGCTCGTTACTGCGCTTATTGGCCAGAAAACCATGAAAGATCTGCACTTTGATCCCCGGGATGAAATCGGCTACGTTATTGGTTGCCGTAAGAACGATATGGGGGTGATAATTTATAATTTCCTGTACATTGGCGCAACTTGATTTACCGTCTATCCCTTTCTTGGAATAGGCCATATCTGCAAACCATTTCACCTCATAACCCTGCCGGACTATTTCTTTTTCTAGAGGTTCCCCTATGGGAATTCCATAAGAATGGGATATATAGATCAAAAACCTATAGGTCATTTATCCAGGTATTTATCTAAAAACTGTACTAGAAGCGATTCAAAATGATCGGGGGTAAATTGCTCGTAAAGCGATGTACTTGATTTTAAAACTTCGTTTTTATCAGTATAACAGTCAAAAAGTTCTGGTTTATAATCTATCAAATGCACCGCCTCATCTTGATAATTCTCTTTGTTGAACCAAGATTCTTTTTTAATTTGAGGAGAAAAAATGGCAAATGTAGGTACGTTAACCGCTTTTGCCATATGTACCGAGCCACCTTCATTACCTACAAGTGCATCACAAAAAGAAGTGATGGCGATAAATTCCCTTAAATTTGTTGCATAACAAGAGCGTATTGTGTTTTCCCGTACCTTATTGGTGCATAAACTCAATAAATGCTCTACCTGATTGTACTGGGCAGGCATGTAATTAAAAAGCAACTGTACGTTCTTAACATCAGCGATTGTAGCTAAGACCTTTGCCAAATAAGGCAAGGGGTAACTTTTAGTACTATTGCTGCCCAAAACACTGCACATAACAATAGGTTTTTGCAGGTTGACACCAGATTTTCTCATAAAAGTTCTGGCCTCCTCCTGCTCTGCTGGAGACAATAAAATTTTTGGCCTACATGTTTCTTCTCCGGATAGTCCTAGAGGTCTCAATAAATCCATACGAAATTCAATTGCTTTTCCTGCGGGACTTTTAGGTGTTTCTTTATAAATCCTGGTATCTGTATATAAAAACGAGGTGTACCATTTTTGTCTTCCTACACGTAATGGAGCCCCCGTGTTATACGCTAACAATGCAGAACCTATTTTAGAATATACATCGATCACAGCGTGATACTTTTCTCTTTTAAGGCGTGCTATAAAAGATAGGAAGCTCAACTTTTTACCTAAATAATCTTGCCTGTCAAAAATAATTTTGTCAATATAAGGATTACTTACCACTACTGCGGCTGTATTCTCCTTTATCAAATAATGTAACTCTGCTTCGGGGTACTTATTTTTTAAGGCTTCAAAAAGCAGTGATGACGTAAGCACATCACCTATCATCTCTTGCTGAATAATTAAAACCTTCATAGTAAACTACTATATAGTATGTACCCCATATATTTTAAACGGCAACATTATATTCTCTCAACGCATCGTTTAAAGAGGTTTTTTTATTGGTACTTTCTTTACGTGTACCTATAATAAGTGCGCAGGGTACTTGATATTCCCCCGCTGGAAATTTCTTAGTATAACTCCCTGGTATCACTACACTACGGGGCGGCACATATCCTTTTGATTCTTGAGGCTCATCGCCGGTCACATCAATGATTTTTGTAGAAGCGGTGATTACAACATTAGCTCCCAAAACAGCCTCTTTGCCCACACGTACACCTTCCACTACGATACAGCGGGAGCCTATAAAAGCGTTGTCTTCAATGATAACAGGAGATGCCTGCAATGGTTCTAGAACGCCGCCTATACCTACGCCACCACTTAAATGTACATTTTTTCCTATCTGCGCACAGCTTCCCACCGTAGCCCAGGTATCTACCATAGTACCTTCCTCAATGTGTGCGCCTATATTTACATAACTGGGCATTAATATTACTCCTTTTGAAATGTAAGCACCGTGGCGTGCAACAGCGTTTGGTACCACACGTATATCTTTATTCTGGTAGCCTGTTTTAAGAGGCATTTTATCATGGTATTCAAAAATGCCTACTTCCATTTTTTTCATTTTCTGAATGGGAAAATAAAGTACGACTGCTTTTTTAATCCATTCATTGATTTTCCAGTCATCACCATCAGGCTCGGCTACGCGCAACACCCCCTCATCCAGAAGTTCTATGACTTCGCGAATGGCATTTTGAGTAACTTTTTCCGTGAGATGTGATCTATCTTCCCAGGCTTTTTCTATAACATTCTTTACTTGTTCCACTATTTAAAGTATTTTTTGATTAAAGGTTGACAAATACATGTGTTAACTAAATTTGGCAATCATAATATTAAGTGTCAGGATTCAAAGATAATCCCACCACTATAAACAGCCAAGATTTGCCCATATAAGTTTTAAAGCCTTATTTTGCAGAAAATTTGAACATGGCACGTATTTTGGCGATAGATTATGGTACGAAGCGCACAGGCATAGCTGTTACAGATGAATTACAGCTTATTGCCTCTGGACTTACAACCGTAAAAACCGTAAATTTAATGTCTTTTTTAAAAGAATATTGTCAAAAAGAACAAGTAGAACGCATACTTATAGGTGAGCCCAAGCGTATGAATAACGAGGCTTCTGAAGTTGAAGCACATATATTGCGCTTTCGTGAAAACCTGGAAAAAGAGATACATATACCTATAAACCGTGTAGATGAGCGTTTCACCTCAAAAATGGCAATGGAAAGTATGATAGAAGGAGGATTAAAAAAGAAAAAACGTCAAAATAAGGCACTTGTGGATGAGATAAGTGCGACGATAATCCTGCAGACATATTTATATAAATAGAAGATTCTTCAAGAAATCAAGAACTACAAGAAAAAATAAATGATCTTACCCATAGTTGCTTACGGCGATCCTGTGCTAAGACAGAAAGCAAAGGAAATCCCTCAAGAATATCCTGATTTAAAAGAGCTGGTAGATAACATGTTTGAAAGCATGTATGCCGCTAGCGGAGTAGGGCTTGCGGCACCACAGATAGGAAAAGCAATACGCCTTTTTGTGATAGATACGTCACCATTTGCAGGAGATGAGGACTTTACCGAGGAAGAGCGCGACCAACTGAAAAATTTCAAAAAAACTTTTGTAAACGCCGAAATTGTGAAGGAAGAAGGTGATGAGTGGCCCTTTGGAGAAGGATGTTTAAGTATTCCTGGCATTAATGAAGATGTATTCCGCCAGCCAGATATTACCATAAGATATGAGAATACAGATCGCCAAGCACATACCGAAACCTATACGGGGCTTATAGCGCGAGTGATTCAACATGAATATGACCACATAGAAGGTATTCTCTTTACTGATAAACTTTCCAGTTTGAAAAAGCGCATTTTAAAAAGTAAATTAAGAAATATAAGCAAAGGGAAAGTCGATACAGATTATCGTATGCGTTTCCCTGATAAAAAAGGGCGTTAGTTCATTTTGTGAATGTGCTGAATGAATTAAAAGGAAAAAGACGGTATTTTTTAAAAATTATCTTGAAAAATCCCCTGCGGGCAGTGATATTTGTGCCCCAAAAATCAACAAAATAAAAACTACGACGTTAGTAGTATCGTAGATTGATTTAAAACCCCTTAAAATTACAATATAATGAGTTTAGATAAAGTTTTATCCATTTCTGGAAAGCCAGGCTTGTATCACCTGCGGGCAAAAACACGTACCGGTTTTATTGCAGAATCCCTTGCTGATGGAAAAAAAACACCGGTGAGCATGCGGCACAATGTGAGCATTCTTTCAGAAATAGCAATTTATACCCTGGATGGCGAAGTGCCTTTAAAGGATATATTTAAAAAAATAAGTCAAAAGGAAAACGGTGATCAGGCTATAAATCACAAAGCTTCTAAAGATGAGCTAGAAGCCTATTTCTTTGATATACTTCCCAACTTTGACGAAGACCGCGTTTATGCCAGCGATATTAAGAAGGTAATACAATGGTATAATTTATTACAAGCTCATGACATGCTTGATCTTGAAGAAGATGAAAAAGAAGAGCAGAAAGCTTCTGGAGAAGAAGAATAGGCTTTTTTAATGAAAATTAGGACTCTTTACGCAATATTAAAGAGCTTTTTGCGGTATATATACCCGGTATTAATCTGAATAATCCTTTGCCGGCATCGGGTTTTCCACTTAACGCCAATGATTTTATGAGCACACGCCAGGAACAATTACAGGCATTTGACAGGCTGCTTACCATTATGGATGAGCTGCGCGAGCAATGCCCGTGGGATAAAAAGCAAACCCTTCAAACCCTTCGGCACTTAACCATAGAAGAGACTTATGAACTGGGGGATGCTATTTTAGATAATGACCTCGATGAAGTCAAAAAAGAGCTGGGCGATCTTTTATTGCACATTGTTTTTTATGCCAAAATAGGGAGTGAGACCAATGATTTTGATATTGGCGATGTTGCGCACAGCATTAGTGAGAAATTAATCTCAAGGCACCCGCACATCTATGGAGATGTTGAAGTAGCCAATGAGGAGGATGTAAAACGCAATTGGGAGAATCTAAAGCTTAAAGAAGGTAAATCCTCTGTGTTGGAGGGGGTGCCAAAATCTTTACCAGCACTGGTAAAAGCCAGCAGAATACAGGATAAGGTGGCCGGTGTGGGATTTGACTGGGAAGAACCCCAGCAGGTTTTTGAAAAACTACAGGAAGAACTGGCCGAACTTCAAGAGGAAATCGAAGCGGTAAATCAAGAACAGATTGAAGCAGAATTTGGTGATGTGCTTTTCTCGATGATCAATTACGCTCGGTTTTTAAAAGTGGATCCCGAAAGTGCCCTTGAGCGTACTAATAAAAAATTTATTAAACGCTTTCAATATCTGGAAACAAAGGCAAAGAAGGCCAATAAGTCTTTAAAAGATATGAGTCTTAAAGAAATGGATGTTTTTTGGGAAGAGGCCAAAAAATTGTAGCATCATTTTAAATGCTTATATTGACCGCCTGACAATATTAATTAAAAGAATGGTATGTGCTGCTTATTAAGTCATACCGATGTATTTGAATACTATGGATTTTACAAACCCTTTAATTTATGGTGTGCCCTGTTTTCTGGGGCTCATCTTGGTAGAACTTACCTATAGTAAATCGCATGATGATGGTAAACATCTTTATGAATGGAAAGATCTCGGATCTAGTTTTGTAATGGGATTAGGGTCCGCTATCCTTTCTCCCTTGGCAAAAACCATATCTGCCATTCTTATCTTTAATGTGGTTTACGAACTTTTTAACCCGCTTGTAGATGGTGTCCGTATGAATATTATGGGTTGGGATTCTTTTGGCTACGCGTGGTATTTTTGGCTATTGTGCATGCTGGCCGATGATTTTTCGTACTACTGGTTCCATCGTGAAAATCATATGATACGTTTTTTATGGGCGGCGCATATTGTCCATCATTCCTCAGATAACTTTAATCTGGGCACTGCCATACGCAACGGCTGGTTTACCATTTTTTATAAACCACTGTTTTATATGTGGATTCCTGCAATGGGTTTCCCTGTAGAAATGCTTGTGGTTTGCCTGGGGATAGAAGCATTATGGCAGTTTCAACTGCACTCACAGTATATTCCAAAAATGGGTTTTTTAGAACGCATTCTCAATACTCATACCATGCACCAGGTTCACCACGCGCGCAATATTGAGTATATGGATAAAAACCATGGCGGTATCCTCAATGTATTTGACCGCGTATTTGGCACATGGAAAGAGCTCGATGAAGATATTGATATAGAATATGGAGTTACTAAACCACCCAATTCATACAATCCCTATGTGATTTTGACCCATGAGTATAAAGACATCTGGAAGGATATGAAAAAATCAAGCAACTGGTATCATAAATTTATGTATGCTTTTGGTCCTCCGGGTTGGAGCCACGATGGCAGTTCTAATACCATTAAGCAGCAGCGACGGCTAGAACGTATGGAAGTTGAAGCTGAAAAAAGTATGGTCAATAAGCCATTTGTGAGATCTTAAAGTTTATTTTTTTAGTAGATCACCATTTTATAAGGAGCCTAAGAAAAAATTTTCTTAGGCTTTTTTTATGACTTAAAGGAGCGTTTTATTGCCATTACAGATGATTTTGTTAAAAGTGTAGGATAAGATAGTATTAATAAAAACTAAATATACAAATAGAAAAGTGGGTATTTCATCGATTAAAAGCAAATTTTAAGGTTTAAATGCTAATTTTCCTTGTGAGATATTTAATCTTGCCTTATATTTGTTCCAGAAAGTTACATAAAGCCAATTGTTAATCCCAAAATGATAATTGGTGGTTAATTGCAACAGCAGCTGGCCTGTTTACCCCAAAGCAGGCCAGCATCTTTTAAAAAAAAGGAGCCCTTTAAGGCTCCTTTTTTAAATTGTAATGGTTTATTGACACATATAGCAAGTAATACGCAAATTCCTACAAAATTTAATACCTAGAGCAAGTCCGTGAGGTATAATTTGAAGAAATGGTTTTTTGGTTTCGGAGTATTTTTATTCGGTTTTTAAGATCCACCAGTGGGTTAAATCTTTTACTACTTGATGATCATAGATTGCTAATCAAAAGATTGCATTTCAACCAGTTTTTTATAAGTACCATCTTTATCTATAAGTTCCTGATGCTTGCCTTGTTCTACAATCTTACCGCGCTGCATGACCACGATGAGGTCTGCATTTTGAATGGTGGAAAGACGGTGAGCAATAACCAGTGAGGTACGGTTCATCATCATATTTTCCAAAGCTTTTTGTACCAGGCGCTCGCTTTGTGTATCCAAGGCAGAGGTGGCCTCATCCAGAATCATTATAGGCGGATTTTTAAGTACGGCGCGGGCTATAGAAATACGTTGTTTTTGACCGCCGCTCAACTTGTTCCCACTGTCACCGATGTTGGTTTCCAGCTTAAGTGGCAAGTCTTTGACAAATTCCCAGGCATTAGCAATTTCAAGGGCTTTGGTGATTTCTTCATCAGTAGCATTTGGTTTTCCCAAGAGCACATTATTGCGCACGGTGTCGTTAAAAAGTATGGAGTCCTGCGTAACAAGGCCCATAAGATCACGCAGGGACTTTTTAGTGATTTTCCTGATGTCCATTTCATCTATTTGAATACTGCCATCATTTACATCATAAAATCGTGTGACGAGATTGGCAATGGTACTTTTGCCACTACCGCTTTGGCCCACCAGCGCAACGGTAGATCCTTTTGGTACAGTAACATTAAAATCTTTGAGTACCCATTCCTCCTCATAACGGAAGGAAATATTTTCTATATGTAAACTGTGATCAAAAGATATTTTTTCCACCGCTTGGGGATCGTCTTTAATAGTGGTTTTGGTATGAAGCACGTCCAGAATTCTTTCGGCAGCAGCGTTCCCTTTCTTAACACTATAAGAAGCTTTACTTATTTGTTTTGCCGGGGTCAAAATGTTATAGGAAAGACCTAAAAAAGATAAAAATGAAGCTGCTTGAAGAGAACCTTCTATCAAAACCATTTGCCCGCCAAACCATAAAATAATTACAATCACAAAAATACCAAGAAACTCGCTGGTGGGGGAGGCCATGTTCTGCCGGTTTACTAAACTGTTTAAAATGGAGTTCAGCCGATCTGTGCTTTCCCGAAACTTTTTCCGGAAAGCATTTTCGGCATTAAAGCCTTTAATAATCTTTAAACTGGACAGGGTTTCTTCTACAATAGAAAGAAATTGACCATTTTCTTCCTGCGCTTTATGGGACTGCCGTTTTAAAGTTTTCCCGATACGTGAAATTATAAATCCAGAAATGGGCAGAAAAATAAACACAAAAATGGTCAATTTTGCACTTATTAGAAGCATGGCAATAATGGTAAAAATAATGGTAAGCGGTTCACGTACCACCATTTCAAGGATAGAAAGAAAAGAACGCTCTACCTCATTCACATCTGCTGTGATACGTGAAATGGTGTCACCTTTGCGCTTTTCAGAAAAATAAGCTACAGGAAGCTCTATAAGTTTATCATAAATGGCATCTCGCACATCCCGCATTACGCCATTGCGCAAGAACGTGATAAAAAAAGTAGCGAGATAGCCAAAAAGGTTTTTGAGGAAAAAAAGGACCACTACAATGGCACAAATGTAAATAAGTGCCGAAATCTCATCTTCTGCCACCCGCTGACTTACGGAGTAATTAAAAGAAGCTTCCAAGTATTCGCGCAACTCACCAAACCCTTGCCAGCCGTTCCATATAGGTTCTTTAAAAACACGATTGCTTTTGTCAAAAAGAATATTGATTACAGGGATCAATGCAAGAAACGAAAGCGTGCTGAACAGCGCATACAGTATATTGCAAATAATGTTCAATACTGCAAACCTTTTGTAAGGTAATGCAAACTTTAGAATTTGTTTGAAATAGTTCATTGATGAATTTAAAAAGAGACGGTCTAAAAGTATTAAATCCGTCATTCTGAATTATTTTCAGAACCCCATACCATTATTTAATACTGATTATGAGATACTAAAACACATGGAGGATGATGAAAATGAAACCGTTTTATACATCCTCGTTATTTCCTATAACAGTTGAAAATGTGCTACACGCCAAGCTCTTTGGTAATCCCTCTAATTTTCTCGTCAAGCTTCTGCTCCACATTGTCAAAATCAGATGAACTTTCCAGAGGGTGGTTTACACTAATGTAAAACTTGATCTTGGGCTCGGTGCCACTGGGGCGGGCCGCTATGCGGCTGCCTGCCTCGGTATGATAGATGAGTACATTAGATTTTGGAATGTCTATAGC
>DRGP01000197.1 GCA_011050015.1 Leeuwenhoekiella sp.
ATAAAACGGTAAACATATTTAAGGCTGCCTTTGATGATGAGTAGCCCAATGGTGTTGCCTTTGCTATTTTTGGATTGCTGTTCACAGAATCGCCCATTGTAGCCATAGAACCTATGGAAGTGGACATATTTACAATTCTGCCCGCACTACTTTCTCTAAGAAGTGGCAAAAAAGCCTGCGCAACCCATACAGAGCCTACAAAGTTTGTATTTATGTAATCGTTCAAAAGATCAGGTGCAATTGTAGAGGGTGATTGATTTTCACGATTGAAAAAAACGGCATTGTTTACGAGGATATCCAACTTCCCATAATTCTTTGTTACCAGTGATGCAGCATTTTGTATACTTTCATGATCGGTCACATCGATTGAAATATATGCTGCATCAATTCCTTCCGTTTTTAATTGAGCTGCAGCCTCTCGACCGGATTTTTTATTTCTTGCACCCAAAAGAACTTTCATTTTTAATTTGCCTAATTGTCTTCCAATTTCTAACCCAAGTCCTCGGTTAGCACCTGTTATAAAAGCAATTTTACTGTTTGTCATTTTTATTAATTTTAATTATCTATTTTCTGCAAATTATTGACTTCAAAATTATCAACCTTTCTATTATCAAAAGTTTCTTTAATTTCTGTTTTCCATTTCTCAATACTTTCGGCAGTAGCCCTGTCAGCATTATCAAAAAATAAATGCTTCTTGATTTCTAAACCACAATAGACGTAAATACCTTTATCTGAGGTAAGCGATAAGGCTTTTTCCATCCCCGTTTCAGCATATTCTGCTTTAGATTTTCCGTGTGTATTGATGATTACGGTATGTTTCCCAGCTAACAATCCTTGTTGTACACCTTGTTGATATTGGTAAGCAAATCCATAACTAAAAACCCTATCAATGTAACCCTTCATTATGGCAGGCAAACCCGTCCACCAAATCGGATGAATAAAGGTGATACAATCGGCCCAACGTATAAATTCCTGTTCCTTTTCTACATCATTTTCCACTTTTCCAATTCGTTGACCTTCTGCATCGTTTAACGAAAGTACAGGATTGAAATTTAGCTGGTACAAATCCCGCAATTCAACTTCTTCCCTCTGATCAAGCAAGTTATCAATGAGGGAGTTTTTCAACTGACCATTTAAACTTGAGTAATTAGGATGTGCATAAATAACTAGATGTTTCATTTTTCTACTTTTTTGTTTAGACAAAAGTAGCAAGGGACTATTTTTTAAAATTGTATGAAAACGAAAATCACTGACCTGAGTTGCAGATATCCTGTTGGAACTTCAAGTATTTTGTGGGAGTAAGATTGATATAATAGTTAAAATCGTGAATCAGCTGACTTTGATCATAATAACCACAAGCATCGACAACCTCGAACCAATCTATTTTTGATCCTTTCGTAGCGCTATTTTGAATGTATTCAATGGCTTTTATAAATCGTTCATAGCGTTTGATTTCTTTGTCGGAATAGCCTAAAAGTTTTTTATGTTTTAGTTGAATACTACGCTCAGTTTGATCGTTGTCCAGAGCTATAGATTTAATTGGGCTTACATTCTCTTCACTAAAATTATTCAATTGTTCAACAATCGAATCTTGCTGATTTACAAAAGGTTTCCAGAATTCCAGAAGTATGTTTATCCGCTCTTGAACATCCTCGATTTTATCAAGTTCATTCCATAAGGAAGTAAAACAATTTTCCTCTAAAAGGGTATCAGGATTTACAGGGATTTTTTTTGCTACGGAAGCATTCCTGAAAAAACGGTAAAACCCATCATCTTTAAAAGTCACCACTAATAGTTCTGAATTCTTAGGCATAGAATATTTAAAAGCCTGCTTCACAGGACCAAAAACCAAGCATTTTTCTATCTTAATCTGTGTGTTTTTTGAGGAATGAAGTAATACACTGTTCTTGAAGTTAAAAACCAAAATAGTCTGATAGGAAGGCAATGAGGTATGGGTAATCACTTCATCCGAATGGTTTTCTGCAAAGTAAAAATGTGAAAATATTTCCTGAAAAGGTTTCGGCACCGCGATTCGAAAATCCTTATATCCTTTATTAGTTTCTTCCATTTTTTTACTGTTATAGATAAAATGATTTTATATAGTCCCTAACGTATAAAAAAGGTGATTACCTTTCGGCTAGCCACAAATCAAAATCTTGTATTTTTTTATCTTTTCCTTTCAAAAAGCTAAATCAAAATACTTAGCAGTTTACCAAATGTATCAAAATTTTCGGCTTAGAAATAACATTACTTTTTGCTACATAGAGTGATGAAAGTGTCTGGCAAATTCAAGTATTAAATGGAGCAGGATTTTTTATGATCACAGAATGTTTATTTTAAAATAGATTCAATCCTTTTTATAATAATCGTATTCCATCTTTCTGGCCGTTTGTTCAGCTATTTCCGTACCGCATAGTTTTGAGATTATATGAAACGACATATTTATCCCCGCTGAAATACCCCCAGAAGTTATTATTTTACCTTCATCCACAAATTTTGTATTTCTTATAACCTTTAAATTTGGAAATTCATTTTCTAATTTATCCAATTTCATCCAATGTGTAGTCGCTTTTTTATTTTTCAAAATTCCTGCTTCTGCTAAAAGGAAGACACCTGTACAAACATAAGCCAAAAGGTCTACTTCTTCATATTTTTGCTTAATCCAGTTAATTACCTTTTCATTTTTTATTTGCACTTCTTCAGCTCCGTATCCTCCTGGGATAATTAAGATGTCAAGATTAAATTTATCGTCGAATTGTAGACTAGGCATTACCTTTAATCCGTTTCTTGCAGAAATGATTTTCTCTGTTTCACTTATTGTAACAACTTCAAATATTTTCTCATCCTTTTTGGTTGCCAAAGAAAAAACTTCAAATGGTCCTGCGAAGTCTAAAACTTCTACTTCATTAAATAACAGAATTCCGACTTTTATTTTGCCATTATTCTTCATTATTTTTTTAATTAAATGTTGTGTTCATACTAAAAATCATTCAGCGGTCGTTTTCACGCCCTCTTTTCATAAAAGGTCGGAATAAAATCAAAACCTGTCATTATATTTTTCACTTTTTAAGGAACTGACTTTATCTATTTATTTGAACACTCAGAACCGGAATACTAAGATAAATGTTTTTAAAAAGTTCACTGGATAATACCAATCAAGAATTCCATTTAATTAAAACCTGTTGAAAAAGATAATTCTTTTTCATTCTTCCAGCCAAGACTTCAATTTTAGAAGAAGCTCTATCGATGATTTTTGTATTTTATCTTATTACAGTCCTATGCTCTTTTGCCCATTTAACCATATTTTCAATTAGAGGATAAAGCGATTTACAATATTCTGTTAGCGTGTAATCAACCATTTTTGAGAAATCAGGATCTTCTGTCCTTAATATCAACTTGTTTACTTCCATTGCTTTGAGCTCCCTTGAAAGCATTCTGAAAGTGATTCCAGGAATACTTTTAGCTATTTCTCTATAATGATGATTTCCGTTGTAGATGGAAATCATTACTTGTAATCTCCACTTCCCACTAATGACATATAATGTATCCTGAACATATTTTATGTCCTCTTGATTTTTAATCGTACAAATATAGTCGTCAGTTTTCATAAAAGCCTTGATTGCTATACTCCATTATATCACCTGCAAAATTAAGAATAAATGCTTTTAACTTTGCAGAAGATAAATTCAATATAATTAAAAGTCTAAAAAATGAACCGAGAAAATTTAGAAAATACAATTAATAGTGAGTCGTTTAAAACCCTTCAAATATCTATTGATCATTCTGTTGCAAATGTTACGATCGATAATCCTCCTGTCAATGTTTTGGATATAAAACTTATGACCGAACTACGACAAGTGCTTACTGTTTTTGCAGAAAATTCTACCATAAAGGTAATTGTATTTGACAGTGCAAATCCTGATTTCTTCATTGCACACGTAGATATGTCGCTAATAGATGAACCCGATGCTTTTAGTGAATTAGAAAAAGAGAGTCCAGCGGGATTAAATGTCTTTCAAGCATTTGGAGAACTATTGAGAAATCAACCTCAGGTTACCATTATCAAATTGAAAGGTATCGCCCGTGGTGGTGGTGCAGAATTTATCGCAGCAGCAGATATGAGTTTTGCCGCGATCGGACAAGGAAAATTGGCGCAATGTGAAGCATTAATGGGAATTATTCCTGGAGGTGGTGCAACACAGTATCTTTCCTCTAAAATGGGACGAGCTCGAGCACTTGAAGTAATTTTGGGAGCAGCCGTATTTGATGCGGTTACGGCAGAACGCTACGGTTGGATCAATCGGGCTATACCAGCTGATAAGATAGATGAATTTATATATACTCTATCTCACAATATTGCTTCTTTACCAGAAGGTGTTATTTCCACGGCTAAACGGGTTATTCCTGCGAAAAATCTTTACAATGGTTATAAACTTGAAAATGATGGGTGGGCAGAACTTTTCAAAATTCCTGCAGCAGAAAAACTCATTCGAGGAGGAATTCAAAAAGGAGCTCAAACAAAAGCTGGTGAACTAAAATTAGAGGAAATTTTAAGGGGTTTATCTGGGAGTTAGTAACCTAAATGGTTTTGATGATTCATCCAATGGATATTCTGATGATGCTGCCTTTCGTTCGGGTTATATCGACCCTACTTTAGATTTTGGTGGTTCTAATTTAGATTAGCCATGATTTCTAGCATACTCTGGCAAATCCTATCCCATAACCTCTCCGAGGGAAGGGAGACAATCGGAAATCATGAAAAAAACAATAGACTCACTTCTTAAAGAAAAATTACAAATAACAACCCTAAATTAAACTAGAACCATTTTAAGTCTCAAAAAGATAGAATATGACAGTTTTCTTTCATAGACTTTTTCCTTGAGTTCAATCCTATTTAAAGTTGTGTCGGCAAAGAGAGCAAAACACAAAATCTATCTAGTCCTCTGCCCAAGCATCGAAATTAGATTCCTTCGTAATCGTACCATAACCATAATCTGATTTTTTTCAGGTCATTATATGGATAAACTACCTCGGGGCAAGCCCATTAGGTATTCAACGGAAGAAAGTTTTGACATTTTATGAAAAACATCTCTTTTCAAACTTCCTCCAATACCTCCGAGGCAAGCCTCGGGGAATTCTTTAGATTAAATAATATCAGCGGTAATTTACGGGTAAAATAAGAATCCACTGGATTAGAACCTAAAAGGTGTTTTCCAAACCGAATTATTGATAATGCATCCTTGTTTCGGCCTTGTCCTTGGTGTTTAATTTACTGCGCAATGAACGTATATCCGATGAAACCTTTTGTTCAATGACCCTAGCATATATTTGAGTAGTGGAGAGCTTTGTATGACCCAATAATTTCGAAACCGTTTCAATGGGAACACCATTAGAAAGTGTAACCGTTGTGGCAAATGTATGTCTTGCCCCGTGAAACGTAAGCTTTTTATTGATTTTTAGTAATGCTGTTATTTCCTTCAAATATTTATTGACTTTTTGATTGGAAAATACCGGTAGCAGTTTTTCTTGCTTGCCTTTAGGATCTTGGCCATACTTTTTCAAGATAGCAAGGGCTTTATCCAAAAGAGGGATTTTTACAGCTTCATCGTTCTTTTCCCTTTTTGTAAATATCTAGTAATCCCCATCAATGCCTCGCACAATATGGTCATCACAAAGCAATTTCACATCAATATAGGATAGGCCAGTATAACAGGCAAAAACAAAAACGTCCCTGGTTTTTTGGTGCATCCCTTTTGAAAGCTGACCGGATTCCAAAACTTCAAGTTCCGATTGGGACAGAAATGACCGTTGGTGTTTTGTGAACTTTAGGGAGAACCTTACAAACGGGTCTTTCTCGATCCATTCCAACCGAAGGGCAAGATTCATCATCTTTTTTAACCTTTCCAAATGTTTCATAACCCCATTGTTTTTTAGGGGCTGGGAACGGTTTATGGATTTTCCGTTACGCAGGAACTGTTCAAAATCAATGATGAATTTATAGGATAATTGTTTTAAGAAAACGTCATTGGTTTTTAGTTTTTTGTTCAAATACTGTTTGATATAGCGCTCCGTAGTGAAATAATTTTTCAAGGTGCCCGGCTTCAGTACCGAAACCATATTATTGTTATGGTAGGAAACCAGTTGAAGTAGCGTTTTGTGCTGTTCATCCTCCCCAAGGTAACGGGCTTTGATTGCTTGGGCGGTAACGTATTTGGATTCGCCCAGAAGCTGTTTGTGGCAGGTCAACAAATCGGAATACACTTGGTCAAGGTAAACATTTAGTGCCTTGCCATCGGAAGTCCTAAGTGTTGACCTTTTGGAACTGGTATCCCAATAGGTAACTGATGTGGATCGTTTTAAACTGATTTCGGCACGTTTCCCATCAACCGTAATACGGGCATAGATAGGTGCAAAATCATCTTTTTTCTTGGCCATACTAAGCCAAAAATGAATGGTAAAAGTCTTGGAAGACTGCATAAACTCTCGCTTTAAGTGAATAATCGATTTGTTTACGAAAGTCAAATCGCTGCGAAAGTCAAGTCTATTGAATTACCAATGTAGTGAAAATTCTGGTAACAATTTAGGTGACCGAATAGGTAACATTTGAATTGATATTAAAGCCAATCTTATGATTTCAAGAAAAATGAAAAACCCTGTAAATCATTAGATTTACAGGGTTTTGATCCCACTTGAAAAGTGGTTCGTCGGGGTGGCAGAACTAACCTGCCACTAGACAATATTTTAATAACCAGACACTTATATTGTTTCAATAAAATCAGGTAACCGAATAGGTAACCTTTGCTTAGATTTTATTCGTGAAAGCAAAGATATGTGAATATCTTAAACTAAAAAACAATAAATAGAATCAAATTTTATTTGGTTCCCCCTTTTTGTAGCACTTCTTAAGTATTTAAAACAGCCTCAATGTAATATGAAAAAATTAAAAGTCTGGGCAAAAAAACTAAAGCAGCAACTAGTTATGTTGCATTTGGCCTACAAAGACAAAAGAACTCCTTGGTACGCAAAAGTCTTGATTTTTGTCATTATAGCTTATGCGCTAAGTCCCGTCGACCTGATTCCTGATTTCATTCCGATAATTGGCTATCTCGATGATCTAATTCTATTACCAATTGGTATTTATTTCGCCGTAAGGCTTATCCCTGAAAAAGTAAAAGCGGAATGCAGCACAAAAGCAAAGGACTATAAATGGAACAAAAAGAACAACTGGTTAATTGAAGGTATAATTATTTTCTTTTGGGTGTTGATTGTTTTATGGATTTTTCGCGGTTATTTCAAAATTTGAAATAGTTGGATATCCTTGAATAGCACACCCATTTTACCTTTGCACACCCTATGCACCAGTATTTTGTTATCTTTGCAACGTGAAATTAATAACATTCATATTTGGCCTATACATTTTAACGCTCAACGCGTTACCTTGTACTGATGTTAATACTGATGTCGTTTCCGGTAATTCCCAAACGGAGGTCGTTGCCGCTTCAAATTTAGATCATAACCATAGCATTTTGGACACTTGTCCCCCTTTCTGTACTTGCCATTGTTGCCACGTGCATACTGTAGATTTTGCTACAGCCAACTTTAGGCCTATTAACGCAGGAATATCTTCTAAAATTTTCCTTCATTTTGATAGTTTGGGCGAAGAGCCTATTTCGTCCCTTTTAGATCCTCCAAGAGTTTAATTCAGTTTTTATAGGATAGGTATATCCTTTTTCGACAGGTCTAGATTCTTTTGGCCACTCTTCTACATTTCAAAAACTGAATTAAATTTTCAACTTTTATGATCAATAAAATCATCGCTTTTTCCATCCGGAACAAGCTTATCGTGGGACTGATGGTACTCGCACTCGTGGGAGTGGGCGTCTATTCAATGTCCACCATCAACCTGGGCGCGCAGCCCGATATTACCAATAATCAGGTACAGGTCATTACACAATCGCCCAACCTGGCCACCGAGGATATTGAGCAATTTGTAACCTATCCCGTGGAACTGGCTATGGCCAACCTCCCGGGGGTTACGGAGATCCGCTCCGTTTCCCGTTTCGGGCTTTCCGTAGTTACCATTGTCTTTAAGGACAATATGGGCACGTATTTGCCGCGGCAACTGGTTGCCGAAAAACTCAACGAGGTCAAATCCGAGATTCCCGAACAGTTCGGCAGTCCTGGAATGGGGCCGATCACTACCGGTCTGGGCGAAATCTATCAATATTCCCTGGTGCCAGAAGAAGGCTATGAGGATCAATATTCCCCTACCGAATTAAGGACTATCCAGGATTGGATCGTGAAGCGCCAACTGGCGCTTACGGAAGGCGTTGTCGAAGTAAATGCCTTTGGTGGAAAGATCAAGCAATATGAAATTGCCATCAATCCTGCAAAACTCAATGCAATGGATGTAACGATGACGGAAGTTTTCGATGCACTTCAACAGAACAATGTAAACACGGGCGGAGCCTATATCGAAAAAAACAAAATGGCCAATTTTATCCGCGGGGAAGGCCTGGCCCGTTCGCTGGCTGATATCCGGCAAATTGTTATCAAAAACGAAAACGGCCTGCCGATCTTGGTCAAGGACGTAGCCGAAAAGATACATTTTGGCAATCAGGTACGCTACGGAGCATTTACACAGGATGGTCAAGAGGCCGTGGGCGGAATGGTACTAATGCTTCGGGGCGATAATCCCAATTCGGTGGTAAATACGGTTAAAAACCGAATTAAGGAGGTACAGAAATCATTGCCGGAAGGATTGAAAATCGAGCCCTTTTTGGATCGTAGCGAACTGATCGGGCGGACTACCGCAACCATTGAAAAAAATCTTATTGAAGGGGCACTTATCGTAATTTTTGTTCTGGTACTGCTTTTGGGAAGTTTCCGCGGTGGATTGGTTACCGCCTCATTGATACCGCTTTCGCTCCTGTTCGCCTTTATCTTGATGAAGGCCTTCGGGGTCTGGGCCAACTTGATGTCCCTTGGAGCTATCGACTTTGGGATCATCGTGGATGGTGCCGTGATCATTGTGGAAGGAACGGTACACGAAATCGAGAAACGCATTAAGGCGGGCAAACATAAATTTAACCAGGCCGAAATGGACGAGGTGGTTTATGATGCGAGTAGTACGGTGATGAACTCCGCTTTTTTCGGTCAGATCATTATCTTGATCGTATTTACGCCTATTTTGTTCCTAACCGGAATTGAAGGTAAAATGTTCCGTCCAATGGCATTTACCTTTGGCTTTGCCGTTCTCGGGGCCATTATTCTGTGCCTTACCTATGTACCGATGATTGCCTCACTTACAATGAAACCGGCCACCAAAAAGAAGAACTGGTTTCATAAAGCGGAAGATAAAATATCGAACTTCAGCAATGGGCTGATGAACCGCATCAACAAGGGATACCGGCCCGTGATTTTGAAGTCGCTGAACCATCGTATTGTCGTTCTGGTCATAGCGGTGCTGTTACTGGTAGGTGCAGGTTATTCCTTTAGCCGGATGGGCGGGGAATTTATCCCCAGCATCGATGAAGGGGATATAGCAATGCAGGCACTTTTCAGACCGGGAAGTGCGCTGAGCGAATCGATAGAAACTTCCAAAAGGATTGAAAATATCATTTTGGATAATTTTCCCGAGGTGGAAACAATGGTCGCCCGAATCGGGGTGGCCGATATACCTACCGACCCGATGCCGATGGATATTGCCGATTCATATATTATCCTTGATAAAAACAAGGACAATTGGGTCTCGGCTGAAACTAAGGAAGGGCTAATTGCAAAAATAAAAGAAAAACTATCGGTGGTGCCAGGGGTCAACTTTGTGTTTAGCCAACCCGTTGAACTGCGGTTCAACGAACTGTTGACGGGCGTTCGGGAAGATGTGGCCATCAAATTATATGGCGAAGATTTGGATATTCTTACCGAAAAAGCCTCAAAAATGGCCAATATTATCAAGACAGTGCCCGGTGCCGGCGATGTGAATCTGGAGGCCACCTCCGGGCTGCCCCAGATGACGGTTCGTTTTAACAGGCGGAAAGTGGCGCAGTATGGATTGAATATCCAGAAGCTGAACCAGTATGTGAGTACCGCTTTCGCGGGAAGTTCTGCAGGGGTCATTTTCGAGGGTGAAAAACGCTTCGATATGGTGGTGCGCCTGGATCAGGAGCACCGCCAAAGCATTGATGACCTGAAAAACCTGTTGGTCGATTTACCGGACGGAAACCAGATTCCCATAAAAGAGGTGGCAGACATCAGTTATCAGCCGGGACCGATGCAGATTTCCCGGGACAATACTTCGCGTAGAATTTACGTAGGCGTTAATGTACGGGGCCGTGATGTGGAATCGATGGTTAATGAGATACAGGATAAACTGGATGCGCAATTAGATTTGCCTGCGGGGTACCGTATTACCTACGGTGGCGCTTTTGAAAACTTGCAACGGGCCAAAGAGCGGTTAACAATTGTAGTCCCGATTGCGTTGGCGCTTATTTTTCTGTTGCTCTATTTCGCCCTGGGCTCTTTTTCCCAATCCATTATGATCTATATGGCCGTGCCTTTGGCAGCGATCGGCGGTATTTTCGCCTTGGCTATTCGCGGAATGCCGTTCAGTATTTCGGCGGGCGTGGGCTTTATCGTGCTCTTCGGGGTCGCGGTCTTGAATGGACTGGTGCTCATTAGCAGGCTAAATTCATTAAAAGAAGAAGGGGTTATGGATATACAGGAACGTATTTTAATAGGAACACAGGAGCGGATCCGCCCTATTTTGCTAACGGCACTGGCCGCAATAATGGGCTTTTTCCCGATGGCACTTTCCCACGGCGCGGGAGCTTCCGTACAGCGCCCATTGGCCACGGTAGTTATCGGCGGCTTGATTACGGCGACCTTGCTTACGCTTATCGTAGTTCCCATTTTATACAGTTTTGTTGAAAAAACTGGAAAAAACAACAATGGGAAAACGGGTAAAGTTGCCATAAATCCTGCCCTGATCGCCGTTTTATTGGGTCTTGGATCAATGGCCATCCCATCAAGTGCAAGTGCCCAAACGCAGGATGGCCTGCAGCAAGATGGGCCCCGGCAGGATACCCTTCAGGTGGAACAGGGCTTTGCACCGATTTCTTTACAGAATGCGGTGGAAAGGGCCAAAACGAACTATCCCAGGTTAAATGCAGCCCAATTGGAAATTGAGAATCAGGAAGCCCTGAAGAAAACCGCCTGGGACCTTGGGAGGACCAATGTATTTACCGGCGGCGAAGAATTGCCGGACGATGCAACGGGCAATGTGGGCATCTACACCACCATCGGCGTCCAGCAGCAGCTGATGGACGTTTTTAGCATCGGTGCCAAAAATAAATTGCAGAAGCAGAAAGTAGCATTGAGCAAAACGGCGCTCGACCTTACTTCGCTGCAAGTGGAACGGGAAGTTAGTATGGCCTGGGGATATACCTATACGTCCAAACGGAAATACCTGTTGTATGTGGAGCTCGATTCCATCTTCAGAGATTTTGAAAGGGCGGCGCGGTTACGTTATGAGACCGAGGCTTCCTCAAAGCTGGAATATCTGGCGGCCACCAATCAGGCGCGACAGGTAACGCTCCAGAAGAGGCAGGTGTACCGGGATTATCTGGGCAACCTGCAAAAACTGAACCTCTGGCTGGTAAGCGATTCCCTTTATACGGTGACCGATGAACGCGTTGATGAGATCGACGATCCCATCCTGCAGCGCAAAGATTCGATAACGGACCACCCGATGCTACAATACTATGAGCGTCAGATCGATGTGGCTGATGCCGAGCATCATGTGCGCACCAAGGCGTTTTTTCCAAAGTTCAATGCTCAATATGGACGGCAGAAAATTGCGGGGCAAAAAGGGTTTTTCAATTTTCAGGCCGGGATAACCATTCCGCTCTTTTTCGGTCCGGAGCTGGGGCAGGCGCAATCGGCCAGGATACAGACCGAGATCGCCGAGCAGAATTACAATGAAAAACAACTTCAGGTCAATTCCCAATACCGGGACCTGCAGCAGCACTATTTAAAATGGCTGGAATCCTGGCAATATTATTTACAGGAAGCCCTTCCGCTGGCCAAAGAGCAACGGGACGGGGCGGTGTTCGCCTATAAAGAGGGTGGTATCGATTATACCACCTTTCTGCAAACGGTGCGTGATGCCATCGGTATCCAGAGCAGGTCTTGGGATGCGCTAAACAACTATCTGCAATCAAAATACGAATTGGAATTTTTCCTCAATTCCGCTAAACAATAAATATAAAAGCTATGAATTTCAATATAAAATCGATTTTTTACGCAGCCCTTGTCGTATTCAGTTTAAGTGCCTGTAAGCAGGAAAAAACCGCTGATGAACAAGGAGACCACAACGAAACGGCATCTGCCGAAAATGGCGGCGAGCATCAGGAAGAGAGCGCGGGCCTAGAGGGCAAAAAACTGCACCTGTCCCAACAAAAATTTGAAGCGATGGGATTAAAGGTAGATAGCCTGCCCACCAAAAGCCTGACCGGACTTGTGGAGGCGAACGGACAACTGGAAGTACCCCCGCAGAATGAAGCTGCCGTTACCGCCATTATTGGAGCCAATGTTACCAGCATAAAGGTCATTGAGGGGGATAAGGTAAGCAAAGGGAGTATTTTAGGGTATTTGAGCCATCCCGACCTGATCAAATTGCAGACCGATTATTCCAATGCCTATAACCGGATGAACTTTCTGGATAAGGAATATGACCGTCAAAAACGATTGTACGATGCCGAAGTGGCTTCCGGACGAAAATTTCAGGAAACCGAATCGGAGTACAATAGTATGAAGGGTATGGTCAAGGGGCTAGAATCCCAATTACGCCTGTTCGGGGTTAATTTAGACCGCATCAGGAACGGGAATGTATATAACCAAGTACCCGTGGTAAGCCCCATAAACGGCTACGTAGAAAAAGTGAACATCAAAGTGGGGCAATTTGTCCAACAGCAGACCGAAATGTTCGAGATCGTGAATATCGATCATATCCACGCCGACTTAATGGTATATGAAAAAGACGTGAGCAAGGTAAAAGAGGGACAGACCGTGCAGTTCAATATTGAATCTTTACCGGATTCCGACTTGAGCGCAGAAATCTATTCCGTGGGAAAAACCTTTGAAATGAATCCCAAAGCGGTGCACGTGCACGCCGAAATTGAGAACAAGCAAGGAAACCTGTTCCCGGGAATGTACCTAACTGCGAAAATAGCGACTTCGGAAAATAAAGTAACCGCGCTTCCAGAAGAGGCCATCATTACCGAAAACGGAGAGCCTTATATTTTCACGGCCAAAAAAGTAATGGAAGGCGGTGAGGAAGAATGGGCGTTGAGCCCCTTAAAAGTGGTAACCGGGGAGGAAGATAACGGCTGGACGGAGATCAAGTTGCTACAGCCGCTGGAAAACGGGCAAATGGTTGTCTGGAACAAGGCCTATTACCTGATCTCTGAAATGAAAAAAGGGGAAACGGAACACGGGCATTAGATTCCCTAGAAGCCCTCTAACTGTGTCTTCCTCTCGTCGTTTCCCCCTCGTCGGAGACGATAGGGAGAACAACATAAGGCTTCCCGACAGGGAAAATAAATTATGCCGGGCTTACCAAAGACTCTTTGTCAAATGGTTAGTAAAGTGTTGGTAGGTCCGGTTTTTTACAAAAAAGTTTAACAGATAAAATCAGAAAAAATGAAAGAGATAAAAGCATTTATAAAACCCAAGAGGGTACAGAAAACAATTGAGGCATTAAGTGATGCCGGATTCAAGAGTATGACCCTATCACAAGGAGAGGGAACGGGCAAGTTTAAAGCTAAAGGAGCATCGCCATCCCTAGATTTTCACGTTACGGATAGCCCGGTGGTCAAGCTAGAGCTGGTCTGTCAAAATGAAGAAGCGGAATCGGCAGTCGCAATCATCCTGGAAAATGGAAAGACCCCTACGCCTGGCGACGGTATTATTTATCTGTCTGAAGTTGAGGACGCTTTTCAGATCAAGACCGGACAATCGATAAAACAGCCCCAGAAATAAAACCCATATAGGATGAGCGATATCGAAAAACTTTTAAATGATCACAACGTGCGCCCTACGGCGATGCGCATCCTGATCTACAGGTTTATGGCCAAAAAAGAAAGGGCCGTTGCCTTGACCGAGATCGAAGATGCCTTCGGCAAAGCTGACCGGACAACATTATCCAGGACGATAAAAACATTTGAGACTACTGGAATTGCACACCAGATAGACGATGGAACGGGCATACCAAAATATGCGCTCTGTGAACCTGGCTGCAATTGTGAAATTGATCAGGATCTGCACATCCATTTTCATTGTACCAATTGTGATGAGACGGTTTGTTTGACCGATCATAAAATCCCTCATATCAATCTACCGGAAGGATATATGGCCGAAAATGTGAATTTGGTGGTTAAAGGAATATGCGAAAAATGTAGTGCTGTTTGATTATTTAAAGATGAAAGAAGCTGAAAAAATACTTGCCGCTAAAGGGATTAGACCTACCGAAACGAGGTCAACTATTTACAAACACCTCAAAAGAAAGTTTTATGCCATAACATTAAGGGAAATAGAAAAGTCTTTCATCAAAAAAAGTGATAACAATAAAACCGCGGACAGAACAACAATATATAGAACCATAAAACTATTTCAAGAAAAGGGGATAGTACATCAAATAGATGATGGAACGGCTATCGCTAAATATGCGTTTTCCGATGGAAAAAACCTGGATTTACACCTTCACTTCCACTGTACCCATTGTGGCAATACATTCTGTTTACCTAATAAAGTAAGTCAAGATAGCTTGCCGGTTAAATACGAAATAAACGATGTGAATTTGGTTTTAAAAGGGGTATGTATAAAATGTAGAAAAGCGAAAGCTTATAAACATAGAATTGTTGAATCGAATCATAAAAATAAAAAGGAGGATACGCCTAATAAATTTAAATGAAAAGGTCATTTCGCTATAAATTATTCATATAGAAACAAAAACCGATGGAAAATTATTCTGGGGTAATCATATACGCTTTCATTGCCACATTCGCGCTATTATTTGGCGGAATAATTTCGGTCATAAAAGAGCCAGGCACCAAGGTACGGAGTGCCATACTGCATTTTGCCGCAGGGGTGATCTTCTCCGTGGTCTCCGTAGAATTGCTACCTGATATTATGGCGAGGCACAATGTATTGGAAATTGCGACCGGTTTTGGGGCCGGGGTGCTTTTGATGCTGGGGATTCGCTATTTTCTGGAGCCTAAAAAAGAGAAAGGAAACGAGCCTGGCTTCCCTACCGCGTTCATCGTAGTGATCGCAGTTGACCTCATCATTGATGGCGTCCTCATGGGCATAGGCTTCGCGACCAGTAGGGAAACAGGTACTTTTTTGGCCATAGCGATTTCCATTGAACTGCTATCCCTGGGCATGGCAACCTCTATAACACTGGCAGGTTCCAACCTTAATCGCGCACAGACAATCCTTACCATCCTTGGTTTGTCTGCCCTGGTATTGGGGAGCACATTATTAAGTGCTTTCTCATTGGTGGGGATTTCGGCAGGCTATCTCGAAGTTATATTGGCTTTTGGTCTTGCGGCACTTTTGTTTTTGGTTACCGAGGAACTTTTGGTAGAAGCCCACGAGAACAGGCAGAACCCAATGTTGACAGCGGCATTCTTCGGAGGCTTCCTACTCTTTATGCTACTGCCGGGAGGTTGATGACTAATTTCGCAAAAAATCTTAAATAGACTTTAGACCAAAATATAATGACCCTTCTTAAAAATGAAAAAACTACAACTAAAAACACCGGTTCTCCTCGAGAAGATGCGCGATAAAAAAACAATTTAAAAACACCTATTGGCAACAAATTTTGCACTGAAAGTTAAATTAATGTATAGCTGGTAAAATGATTGTACGCAGACGCGACGTCTGTCGTACCCAAAAGAGTGGAATAATAAGTAAACCATAACTGTAATTTTTTAATATGCTCTTAAACAAACGTATATCGATCTTTGACTTCTTGAAGATCTTAAAATTCGACCTGTTATTTATAGGTGGTTATTCAATTTTAGTTGGCTATATGGATCAATATGGTTTTTTGTCAAAGATTTCCATCCCTATAGCTATAACCGGGGTTTTTGGCACTGCGGTAGCTTTGCTTTTGGGTTTTCGAACCAATCAAGCTTATGAGCGCTGGTGGGAAGCCCGTATTATCTGGGGCGCTATTGTAAACGATTCCCGAACACTGGTCAGGCAGTGTGTATCCTTTTTTGAACGGGAGGATGAAGAAGTCTATCAACGGATGGTCAAAGAAATGACCGATCGTCAGGTAGTCTGGTGCTATGCCTTGGGGGAATCATTGAGAAAAATGCCCTTTTCCCCCAAAGTTAAGGAATACAAGGAATCCCGTAAGTTGGAATCTTTTAATATTCCAAATACTTTATTGTCACAACATTCTGAAACTTTGCTGGGGGCAAAAGAAAACGGTATGGTCAATGATTTTCAGCAGGTACAGATAGACAGTACCATAGCTAGGTTATGTGATTCCATGGGCAAGTGCGAGCGTATAAAAAACACGGTCTTCCCCAAAGCGCATAGCTTATTGATACATCTTATAATCTATGTGTTCGCCACAATGCTGCCATTTGGTCTGGATGATAAGAACGTGGCAGTTGAGATCGCTATAACATTTGTTATACCAATAATTTTAGTTGCCATTGAAAAAACATCCATCCTTATGCAGGACCCTTTTGAAAACCAACCCATGGATACCCCTGTGACCGATTTGGCCACAACCATTGAGATCAATTTAAAACAAATGATAGGAAATGAAGATATTCCGATCAAAGAAAAACCGAGCAAGTATTATATTCTTTAAGAAACCCACCTTAAAACTTTTTAAAATGAAAAAACTACAACTAAAAATACCCGTAATCCTGCCCCAAGTGCCTAACGAGAAAGATGCTTGTGTGAAAAGGTTAATTAAGGAACTGGAGGCCGAAGAGGGTCTTGAAAAAGTCCATATTGCCGATGAACAGGCGGATTCAGTCCCACAACTCTGTTTTCACTATGATCCGGATATCATCTCCATTGACCGCATCCAGACCTTGGCGGAACGTACCGGGGCGGAAATTACCGAGAAATATGGCCATCTGCTCATAGAGGTCAGTGGCATCAGGCATACCCGCCACGCCCGGCTGGTGGAAAAAAAACTACTTGACATTGATGGGGTATTGGAAGCTTCGGCCAATGCCGGGGGAATGATCCGTCTGGAATATGACAAACGCGAGACCAATTTTGAAGAGATAAGTGCAAGGCTCGAAAAGGAAGACCTGAAAGTCAATAAAAGCTCCTCTGCCGATGAAAATGGTTTTGTACCTGCGGAAAAAGACCCTGAAAAGTTAAATGAAGAAGGTAAAAAAGGCAAAGAAGCCGACCATAAGGATAAGGGTGGGCACGATCACGAAGAGGGTGAAGACCACGCGCATGCCCACGGTGGCATTTTTGGGAAAAACACCGAACTGATTTTTGCCATCATTTGCGGTGCTCTTCTGGGTATTGGTTTTGGGCTTTCCTACGTAGCATCAATACCGGATTGGGTCAGCTTATCCCTGTATGTGGGCGCCTACTTTTTTGGGGGTTACTTTACGGCAAAAGAGGCCATACAGACCGTAGCCAAAGGTGGTTTTGAAATCGATTTTTTGATGCTGGTGGCCGCCATCGGTGCCGCTGTTCTGGGCGAATGGGCAGAAGGTGCCTTGTTATTATTTCTTTTCAGCCTGGGACATGCTTTGGAGCATTATGCAATGAACAAAGCACGAAAATCCATAGCGGCCCTTGCCGATCTCGCACCAAAAACAGCTTTGCTCAAAAAAGATGGCAAAACCGAAGAGGTGGGTATCGAAAAATTGGGTATAGGCGATATTATCGTGGTCAAGCCGAACAGTAAAATAT
>DRGP01000198.1 GCA_011050015.1 Leeuwenhoekiella sp.
ATCAGTTCCCCTAAGGTCATTTCCACCGGTGTTAAGGTAATTTTCAACCGCTATGCGGAAGGGTGAATTAATCCTGTTTGCAACATCATTGTTTATGTCCCCATTGGAGTTTTTAGGGAGAAGGGTCTGGTAATAGCGATTGGTATGCACCGCGGTCACGCCACCTATCGTACCGGTTCCATTTACGGAAATAAACCTTAGCGTTCCCGGTGTGTAACCATGAAAAGCTGATAATTGAAGCACACGAATGGGTGCCGAAGGATCTGCCTGAACGAAACTTTGCGGTAATATAAGGTCTCCCTCGTAACCTGCATTGATGTTTTCGGCATTTGGTGCATTAGAACTTGGTCGCGTGGGCACCGGGTTGTTCGGCGTGATTGTACCTTGGTCATTTACAATACTCTGCATGTTGGTCCTGTAACCAAAAGCATTGAAAACTTCCTGGGCATTGATCTCATCGCTTACGAAATTTGCACCGCCCTCCGGTTGTGGGGCATATCCACCATGCAGCGTTGAAACATACTCGCTGCTGTTGTCTGCATTTGTCTCTATGCTAATGGTCTCTTGAAAAATCCTGTTTTGCCCGTTAGTCGTAGATCCAATCAATGTGATGTTTAAATCCACAAATTCGCCTGGGGCAACGTTAAGGGGCAAAGAATCATTGACTGTGTCATTGTTCAAATACTCAAATGTATAGAAGCGCGTGTCGCTTATTGAAATATCGGAAACGATCAAATCTGCTGTGCCCGTATTGTTGATCCTTAGTACATTGGAGTCGTGCGTAATGGCCTGACCGGGATCACCTATTCGGTAAAATGTATAATAATCATCTGCGGGGAAGCCTTGATCTGTTCCTGGTATTTTGGTCATGTTCTCCACATAGAGTAATGCATTGGATGCAGGGGATACCGTAAAGAAATACGTATTTGTGACCGTAATGCCGTTATTATCCTCTGCCTGAACAAGCAACACATGATCGCCGACCGTATTTACCGTGAGCTGTGATGAGTAAGGTTGATAGCTGCCACCGTCAAGCGCGTATTGCAGGTTGTTAATAGAACCATTGTCCGCAGTGGCCTGAGCGGCCAATGTTATGTCCACACTGCCTCTGTAATTATTCAGCTCGTTTTCCACACCATCAAAGGTTGCCGTGATTTGTGGTGGCGTTTGTGGTGCTTCCACAGGTGCGATACGAATGTAGTTCACTTTTGCATTGACACCGCCTTCACCCAATGAAAGTCTAAGTATGCCGTCAGTAACGGTTACTTCGGCTGTATTCTCAAAATTGGTTAAATCGTCTGGGTTATCATTCTGCGCATCAAAAGAAAGTATGGTTTCCCCGTTGACATCAAGCACATGGTTACTGTCAGAGAAATCTGGATCGCCCACGCTAACATTTACGGCATAGCTGCCATTGGGTATGCTCACAACCCAATCTAAGGTAGGGTATATGTTTTCATCCCGATGCCCTATTTGTGTGAATGTCCTTAACAGTACATCATCATTGATCCCGGTGTTCCTATTTCTACCATTTACCACTGCACTAGCGGGGGTAAGCGTATTTGGCAATACCCAACCATAGGTAAGATCACCAGAAGCACTGGACTGACCGTTATAGGGAAGTCCAAAATCATCTGTATAGCCCTGAGGGGATGTTTCCTGACGGTTTATATTCTGAAAATTGAACTCATAGGTATAGTTTAGGTCAGTGGTTACATTTACGTTTATGCTAAGTGTGGCCTGCCTGTAGTTATCAGCTTTTGCGATAACGGTAGCACTGTACTGACCCTCTGCCATGTCCTGGGTGTTTATACCTATTTCCAACGGACTTTCCAAAGTGATTTCATCAGGAAGTATTACCCAGGGCTGTGAAGCCGTGAGTTCAATATCATTGTCGTTTACAAAGCCATTTGCTGAAAGCGTTACCTCTTTGACGGGAGGGTTGGTGCTTTCCGGAAGGCTTATATAACTAAGGGTTTCCTTGTCAAAACTTAAGGATAGGTCACCGGAATTAAATGGAATGACATTATCTAAAATGAATATATAATCCTGATAGTCTCCATTTGTTGCATCTTCAAAGGTAATGAGGTATTTATTGTCCACCTGATTGCCGTTTCTATCCTTTACCGGGTAAGAACGCACGCGGTGCAGGACACCATCTGTATTCAACGAGTCTTGAGAGTAGTTAAACCTATCAAATGACTGTGAGAAGACATAGATTCCAAATAGAGCACCTTGGGGATTGAATATGGTATCGCCAGAAGCCACTGGGGGATAAAGGCGCTGGGCATTGGCTATACCGTCTTGCAGCACCCCAATTTCATTTCTTTTCAGGTCGCCTGTAGTGGTAAACCAGCCAAAAGGTAATTCTTCGCTGGGGGAGTAGCGGCCCACGGGGGTTAATGTGACTGGGGCATCGGTAGCTTGAATCCACTGGCTAAACTGAACTTCATCACCCTGTAGGGTGGCATCCGTGGTTGTGGTCAAGCCAGTCCAGCCCACATCAATACCTATTCCCAATGTATTTACGATATCTTGTAAAGTAGGCTCAGAATCGCCCTCGTAGCCCTGTTTTTTGAGACCATATAGGCCTATGGAATAGTTTGGGTTGTCTACACTGTTACTTGCTATAACAATCTCAGCGTTCTGATAGCCCAGGTCATTTGTATTGAGGTCTGGAGCGTACGTAACCGTGAGCGTACTATTTTCACCTGGGGCAATGGTCTGCTCGCCATTCGCGCTCAAATCATCAAATTGTGAGGCAAAATCACCTTGTAGGGTGATGCTGCTTATCTCAAGATCAGCAAGGCCCGTATTTGTGATCGTGACCTCCTTGGTCTGTGACTGTTCCCCTTGACCGTTGATCACGGTTTCGTAGAGCAGTTCGTCTACATTGGTTGTTATCTCCGGTTGTTGCAGAGTGGGGTCATCAGCCCTGAGCAGGGTAAGCCTAGCGATGCCATCTTGATCACGGTCGTATTCCGAAACGTATAAATTTCCGGTATTGGGATCCTCGATAACATCAAGTGGATCATCAAATCCTGAAAGGCCGGGTATGCCCAAGTAAACTTCGTTGATATCCCCGTTGCTTGCGGGATCCATTACCAATAAATCATCTTGACCACTGAAACGAACCACCACGATCAAGCCTTTTAGCCTTCCGCCGAAGGCATCTCCTTTATATTCTATAACACCATTGGGTGATTTGTTGAAACCAAAATCATAAGCGGGTTCCATATAATTAGCATCTGGGCCCAGCGCACGTGGGTATTTTTGAACATCTATAGCCGATGATTCACTCTGACCGGGAAGCCCGCTATAGGGTAAACCGCCATGGTTCATTATAAATTCACCACGATAAGGGTTGGGATGGCCGTGGTAGCTGCCACCACGTGTTTTGAACAACCAGTCTTTCTGTGTTTCGCCGCCCCGTATCTCTGGGGCACTGGTCACACTGGTTCGTCCATCTATACGTCTTGCCAAGTCGAAGGAGGATGTGGAAGGGGTAATGGGGGAGTTGATATTATTTCCTGCAGTTCCGTTGGTAGGCATGTACAACCATCCGTTGGAATGCCAGAGCAGGTCATAGGTATTGCGCGTTCCTGTCGCAAAAATGGTAAGCGGTGAGTTTATTGCATAGGGATTGTAAGAGCCATCGCTCATCGAGGTGCGGTTTGAAGGCGCGTTGTTAATGATTTCTATATTATCAGTGGTGTACGCATCAAGTGGTAGGGCAGCTGGAAGCTTGGTAAAATCCAGTTTTAATATGGCTGCAGAAAGTAAACGTTCTTTGCGCTGTCCCCAAAGAGCGTCTGGGACGCCACCTGCAGTATTGCCGCCTTGGCTAATGTACATAAGCCCTTGATCGTCAAAAACCATACTGTTGGTCAGGTGATCTTTAACAGACCTGGGGAGGTTTACCACAATATCCTGCACGTTGGAAAGATTTGGGCCACTAAGTCTTGAAACGACCCCGTCCCATTCAGGGCCATTGGTTATGGATGCCATACTGTGGCTCACATATGCAATCAGATTATCTGCTGTAGAGGCCGGGTCAAAAACAAGACCTATTATGATCCGGTCGTTATTATTGTTCTGACCTGTTTCGGGATGCGGCGCTCCCTGTAAATTGGGACTGAGCACTTCCAAATTAGCAAGTGTACCATCAGCCTTTATGTCCCAGCGCTGTATGGTTCCGTCCGATTGAAAATCCCCTAAGGTACTGGCGTAAAGTTTGCCATCTGGACCTACGACAAGGCTTGAGAACAACTGATTGGCCGTACCTTCGCCCAAGCCTTCGCCACCTAGTACCTTGGTAAATTCTATGCCGCTCAGATCACGCGACGGAGTGGGTATATCCTCTAGTGCACCTGTCGTAAATGTAGACTGGAAAGGTACAAAATCAAGACGGTCATTAAGATCGTCCAGACGGTTTGCCTCAATGTTGTTTATTCTGTATTTATAAGTGGTGAATTCTTTGAGCTGGTTTCTGGGAGTAAGTGTAATGGCGTCCCCCCCACCGGTATCATTTGCATTTGTCGGCAACAGTATTTCTTCCCCAGAATTGCTTACCTCAAACAGTTGAACATTTCCTGCCGTCGTATTTTTATCCAGCTCATACCCATTGGGCACAAATATGCCCACGGTAATCTGAAAATCCCTTATGGCAACGTCTGTTGCATTTTCGATGGGAGTAACGTCTGTAAAATAAGGAAGCTCCTGATCTGTAGGTTTGATCTCTACAAAGTTGATTTTAGTGTTGAAGCCACCAGAGGGTGTAAGTGTTAATCTTCCATCTTCTACAACCACAACCCTGGTTGCTGTAGAAAAACGCGATGAAGCGCCCCGAGCACCACTGGGCACAAATTTATTTATTAGGGTTGTAGACTCTGCATTAATTGTATGCGAGGGCACTTGATTATCCTGAGTATCTACTTCGGGATCACCTACACTCACGGTGACCTCATAGGTGCCATTAGGTAATTCAATTTCCCACTTTGCATCAGGTAGATAAGCATTTGTACCATCAGTAGAGAAACTTCCATACTGCATGTGGATGAGGGTGTTCTGTAATGTAGTTACCCCACTTACTTGTCTGTTTCTGGCATTCCGGCTCACATCTGCTGGAGTATCATCACTTGCATTGAGCCACCCATACCTATTGCCATTTTCTCTACTCCCAAAGGCATTTCCGCTATCTTTGAGGTATCCATCTGGAGCAGCGGTTGCAGCATCTGAAAAATTGATATTTAACCCTTGCCTTTGTTGTTCGGCAGGTTCTATATTACGTACCAAAAGCACTAAATCTTGATAATCATAGCCTGTAATATGCTCTTCTGTCGCAATTATATAGGCGTTTTCTTCTTCCGGTAATTTATAGACACGTACGTGGTGTGGTATTGCGTTTTCAAAGGTGTTGAGCGCATCTTCACTATAAAGCATTCTGTTGTTAAAGAAGGGCCACCTGCTATAAAAACCAAAGTTTGCTGTGGCTGGATTAAATTCTAAATCACCATTTACCGTAGGATTGAGACGTTGACCATTGCCATTAGCATTAGTTATCTGGGCAAGTTCATTAGGTTGTGAGGGATTGCCACTGGTATACCAGCCAAAAGCAACTACAGGATCACTATCTTCAGGCCCAAAAGTGCTTAGAACTTCAATACTCACTGGCTGTTCATTGGCCTTTTGAAATAACTGCGCATCGATTTCATCACCTAAAAGTGAATTGTAAGTAGATCCAGAAGGTAAGTCGATCAAATTCGTGCTATTATCTGTATCGCCCACGTTAATGGTTCCTGTGCCCAGCTGCGTATCTAGAACCCACTGTAGCGAGGGTTCATTAGTGCCGCCTGTTCCTTTTTTACCTAAACCTTTAAGGGGTATAGATACCGATACAGCATTTGTACCGGAAAAAGTCATGTTTGCAAATCTTGACCCATTTGCTGAAGGATCAAAAACGATATTAAAGCTTGCTGTTTGACCAGAACTTAAACGAGTAGGTAAATTATTGACACTAAACTCCTGTGCAGCATTACCCGTGATTTGCGCATTTAAATTATATAAAATAGAATTACCGGTATTGGTTATTGTAAATGTTTTTGTGGAAGTTGCATTACCAGCGGTAATGGCATCACCCACAAATTCATTTTTATTAAGGCTTATAATGGGCCTTAAGGCCGCAGGAGATACATTATCAATAACAAACATATAGTCTTGGTAGTCTCCATTTTCGGCATCCTCAAAGGTGACCAAATAACTGTTTTCAATGACATTTCCTTCTCTATCTTTTAAAGGATAGGTGCGCGCACGGCGTAAGCTTCCATCTCCATTGAGTCCATCTTCTGTATAATTAAAACGATTAAAAGAATTAGAGAATACATAAACACCAAACTCCGCATTCTCAGGATCAAAACTTGTATTACCAGACGATACGGGTGGATATAGGCGTTGTGCATTAAGGATACCATTTGCAAGTTCACCAACTTCATTTTCTTGGATTTCACCGCCACCAGTAGTGTACCAACCAAAGGGTAAAACCTCTTGAGGAGAATATCTTCCTACGGGAGTTATATTTATGGGATTATTATTTGCTTTTTTCCATTTTTGAACAAATACTTCATCACCTTTTAAAATAGTTTCTGTACCGTCAGCGAGGTTGGTCCATCCCACATTTATGCCTATTCCCAATGTGTTTACCACATCCTGCAAGGGGGGCTCAAAGGTGTCTTCCAGACCACCTTTCTTTAGGGCGTAAAGTCCTATATTTTGAATAGGATTATTGGCAGCATTACTTGTTATGGCTAACTGCGCATCTTGATAACCTAGATCATTGTTGTTAAGGTCTGGAGCGTATGTAACACCAAAACTCCGAGAAGCACCAGGAGCTATGCTCTGGTTTGTTGAATTGGAGACCGGATTAAATTGAGCAGCAAAGTTTCCGGTGATGTTAATATTATCAATAACGAGTGCAGAGCTACCGGTATTGGTAATTGTGAGTTGTTTGGTATCTGTATTATTAGCCTGATTGTTCGTGACGATTTCAAAAATAAGCTCATCTTGATTAGTACTTATTGAAGGAGCTGAGTTATTTTCGGTTATTTCTAGGCTAATGAATATCTGTCCATTGGTATAACCGGTATCTGGCTGATCTATAGCAAAAACTGTTGTACTATAAGTTCCTACTGGAAGGTTATCCTGTATACCAAAACTAAGACTCCCAAGGGATGGGTTTGTAGGCAATATCAACCATTCTGAAGCATCGGAGTCTTCAGAAAGTATGATAGAAGGAGCGCCTTCACTAGCAGTTAAGGTCACAGTTTGATTGGCAATTGCATTGCCTTGCTGCCCGCTAAATGAAAGGTTTGCTTTAGAAAAATTCAGGCTTTGAGATTCCTGAATGTTTGAATGGGCCATAGATCCACTTCTACTGATTTTTATAGTTGGAGTATGATCTGGAATAGTTATCTTACCATGGGCATAACTAAAACCCATAATAAGTAAGAAGAAAGAAAACAGTGCTGTTTTTAAGTGAAGCAAAGTGATAACGTAGTTTTTAGTAATCATGAGCTAGTAATAAATATGTTTTTGGTTTAATATCCCAGGTTTATACGTAAAATAGTAACCATGAGATTTTAAATTTATCTTAAACCTAAATGATCTAGAATTTAGGATCATACATTTAGATTTATAAATAAATTTTAATTTTTAAAAATAATTGCCAAAGATAAGGCTTTAATTTTTTAAAGCTAGGAGGCGAGTTATCTTTTCGATTAGATTAATTGAATAAAGCAGGTGATTTTCTTTTTAACACTAAATTTTATTAAGTCATAAATACCGTTTCTGAAGGGGATTTACAGATCAATAGTTTTATTTTTGTGGGAAAACATGTAGTGGTTTTAATGAAAAATTGATCTATTTTATTTCAAAGAGTAGTTATTTAAAAGATGTTTTATCAGGCTTAATATCTATGAAAAACAAAGTTTTTATGGTAGGATTTCATTATTTTAACTCTGGAAAATAGATTATAAGAGCGTTCTAACTATTCATTATTTAGCCTCACCATATTTTAATTTTAGGCCTATTATAAATGTTTTTTGATTGAATTTGTGCATTTCTTTACTAAGATCTTCGTTCTTATTCTCGATAAAGGCTAATTTTGAGGCATTCTTAAAAGATAATACTACCTTTATTTTTATAAAATTAATTATTAATGAATGTATTGATAACCTCTGCCGGAAAAAGAGTTTCCTTAGTCAAAATCTTTAAGTCAGAAGCAATAAATCAAGATCCTAATGCAAAGGTAATGGCCACAGATGCCAATCCTGCTCTTTCTGCGGCTTGCGAGGTGGCCGATGCTTCCTTTAAAGTTCCTAAAGTAACCGATCCCTTTTACGTACAGATTCTTCTCGAAATCTGTAAAAATAATGAAATAGATCTTATCATACCTACCATAGATACTGAGTTATTGATTCTTGCTGAGAATAAACAGCTTTTTCAAGAAGTTGGTACAATTCCGATTATTTCTGACAAAAACTTTATCAATAAGTGTCGTGATAAGCGAATCATTCATGAATTTTTTGATGAAAATGGTATAGAGGTTGCCAAAGAATTTGCAAAAGACGACTATGGGTTTCCCCTATTTATAAAGCCGTCTGATGGAAGCAGGAGTGCTGATACTTTTTTGATCAAGGAAGAACAGTTTATGAGGGATCGTTTTTTCGAGGACGAACGGTTTATGTTTCTGGAGTATATTGCTCCCGAACTTTTTGAAGAGTATACCTGTGATTTATACTACGATCGCAATAGCATATTGCGTTGCGCCGTGCCACGTAAACGTATTGAAGTTCGTGATGGAGAGGTAAATAAAGGACTTACGGAGCATAATGCCCTTGTTCCTTTTATTAAAGAAAAATTGGCTCTTATAGAAGGTGCGCGCGGCTGTCTTACCGTCCAGTTTTTTAAGGAAAAAGAGGGTGATAGAGTAGTGGGTATAGAGGTAAATCCGAGATTTGGAGGGGGTTATCCTTTATCGTATCTCGCTGGGGCAAATTTCCCAAAATGGATTATTGAAGAGTATCTATTTAATAAAGAAATTGGCGATAATTTTGATATTTGGGAGAGTAATTTACTCATGTTGCGGTATGATAATGAAATATTAGTGCATGATTTTAAACATTGATTCTACTGCCACACTTGTCTTTGACCTGGATGATACTTTATATAAAGAGATAGATTACCTCAAATCTGCTTATCAGGAAATTGCGAAACATGTAAATAATAAAAATTGGCACGCTACTTATGCGCTAATGTTCGCATTGTACAGAGAAAAGAAAAATGTATTTGAGTATCTTTCTGATAAATTTGAGATCAATAAAGAAGAATTGCTGACACTTTATAGAGGTCATTTCCCTGATATCTCTTTGCAATCCGACACAGAATTACTTTTCGATCAGATAAAAGCCACAGGAGCTAAGATTACTTTGCTTACTGATGGGAGGTCAATAACGCAACGCAATAAAATAAAAGCATTAGGTCTGGAAAAATGGATAGATAATTTTTTTATTTCAGAAGAATTGGGAAGTGAAAAACCAGCCGAGAAAAACTACATAGCTGTAGAAAATTATTTTAAAACACGTACTTATTTTTACATTGCAGATAATCTCAAAAAAGATTTCATTATTCCGAACCAGAGAGGTTGGAAGACTATAGGTCTCATTGATAATGGGCTGAACATTCATGTAGATTCAGCCAGTTACGCGCATTACGATAACCGCCCGCAGCATTTTGTACTTCATCTTGGGGAGCTTTTGGATAAACAAATAAACGGTAGGGCATAAAAATCGTTTGGTTTTGGCGGTAAAGTAACCTTTTATCTATCAGTATATGATCTATTTTGGCATAAGGTTTTACTCCAAGATTGGCTGGGTCAAAATTTAAGAGCCACTTTTCACCTGTAGTTCGTTGCTTTATCCATCGCTATTCAAAACACATTCCATTCAAGAGCTGTTGGTTGTTATTAGTCTATTCCATAAAATATCAGCATAGCGAAATAAATTAACTATTTAGCATAAAAAACGGCTGAAAACGACCATTTTTAATGGTGTATCAACCGTTTTTAAGAAAGTCAACTATATATTTAATTTTAATCCCCTCTACCGTAACCATAGCCGTATCCATATCCATATCCACCTTCATAATCAGTATCATTAAGAAGTACGGCCATATTGCGTAGGCGCTTTTCTTTATAGAGTGTTTCCGGTACAGGTAGTAAGCGCTTATCGAGATAGTTGGCACGTACCACGTAAATCACGGTATCAGAAAATTTGCTTATGAGTAATGTATCTGTAACTAGGTGAACCGGAGCCGTATCTACTATAATATAATCATAGTTTGTTTTCAGATAATCCATTAACACCCGCATTTTAGGGCTCTCAAGCAATTCAGCCGGATTAGGTGGTATGGGACCGGAAGGAATAAGATCAAAATTCATATCCTTACTCAGATTTTTTTGGATCATATCCTGGAGTTTTAAAGTACTGTCTGTAAGATATGACGTCAATCCTGGCGTATTTTTCTTCTGAGGAAGATTAAAAAGCTCATGTAATTTAGGGTCTCGTAAATCTGCACCCAAAAGGACTACTCTTTTACTGGGAGCTGAAAGAATCTTGGCCAAATTAGCAGATATAAATGTTTTTCCTTCACCGGCAATAGTAGAAGTAAGGAATATTACTTTTCCTTTTTCAGCTTGGCTCCCAGCCATAAGGAAATTGAGATTCGTTTTTAATATCCTAAAAGACTCAGCTAGTGGTGACCTGTCATTATTAGAGATTAATCCTTTAAAACGTCTTTTGGCTCTAGGGATATCTCCAATTATAGGTGTACTCAATACTTTTTCCAAGTCTTCACGCGATTGAACTTTTACGTTAAGCATTCCACCTATATATATAAACAGAAATGGTATAAAAAGCCCCATTATTATGGCACCACCGTAAATTACATTGCGCGGCGGTGAGATCGACCCTGAATGTGTGACGATGGCAGGATCGATGATCTTAGCATTAGGGGCAGGAACCCCGCTGGAAATTTCTGCTTCTTCCCTTTTCTGGAGTAGATAAACATAAATCTGCTCCTTTACGTTAGACTGGCGTTCAATTTCATTGAGCGCTTGTTGCTGTTGGGGAGCGGAATAAATTTTACTGCTGTATCCTTGATTTTGAGCCTGTAAACTATTGAGCTTAATATTTGTTGACTGTTCTAAATTGCTAAGACTGGACAGTAGCGACGATTTTAATGCACTTAACTGTTGATCTAGGTTTATAATATTTGGATTTTGCTCAGTAGCTCCTTCCAATAAACGATTTCTGGTGAGCACGAGCTCATTATAGCGTTCAATTATATTATTTACAGAAGCATCAGAAAAGCCTAGACTACCAGGTATTATTTGATAACTATTGCCCTGATTTGTGATAGTGCTTTTAACACTGGAAATGATTGTTAATTCCGTACTTAGTGCTGCAATTTCCTTATTTGCTTGTAAATTGCTTTCTGCCATACGCTGAGCCTGAGAGTTGATATCTACACCTAGCCCGCGACTAGATTTAAACTGTGCAGCATCTGTATCTACCGCAGAAAGGTCTGAGGTTATTAGAGTTATCCTGTCGTTTATGAAGGAAGCCGTTTTTGAAGCGATGGCCTTATTGTTTTCTACAGTAATTCTATTGTAGGTATTGATAAGTGTATTTACAATATCTCTAGCCTTTTCTTCAACTGGGTCACTTAAAGCAATTTTTAATACTGAAGGACTTTTCTCAACTAAGGCAATATTGATTTTATTTCTATAAGCTTCTGAAACAGTTAATAATGGCAAAACCCGAATCTCTATTTCTTTACCAATATAATTTTCAATACTTGGTGTACCTGGTGTCAAAATAATATCACCCAACTCCGTAGCTATTTTTTTACCAAAGGAATGTATTTCACCCGGTTTGTCGCTGGTATTTCCAAGTTCAAACTTGGTCTTGGACTGGATTTTAATATGAAAAGTCTTAGACTTTTTATAAATCAAAGAATCTGATGATAGAAAATTGATTTTAATGATGCCTTCAGGATAATTTTCAGTTTTTATGACATTGCCTTCGCTAAAATGCTGAACATTTAAGTTCAGTTTTTTAACAACCTCATTCATTATTGAACGTGATCTGATGATTTGAATTTCATTTTCTATTTTACTCTGTGCTTGATCTGTATATCCCAAATCTTGAAATACCGCAAGTTCTGAAGCTCCTGGACTATCTTCAGTATCAATAAGTATTGTAGAATATACAGAATATTGAGGAATGGAATAGCGTAAATAGACATAGGCTAAGCTCACAAAAATAATGAGACCCAATATAAACCAAGGCCATTTTCGCAAATAGCTAAAAACTGCCTCCCTTAGGTTTATGCTGTATTCTTTGGTCTTAGCAAGAGTAGGGGTATTGTTAGATTCTTTTAAGGGCATACGGTATTTAATTACGTAATATAATGTTAGTTAGGGTAAGAAGAACACCTACAACACTTAATACAATTCCTAAGATATTAGTTCTTCCTTCGGAACTTTTCACCCTGGTTTCGTTTGGTTCTACATAGACAACGTCATTTTGCTCTAAAAAATATCCTGGAGAGCTGGAGATTTGTGGAGAAGTTATATCGAGTCGAAATTCTTTTATCGATTTTCCCATATCCCTCCTTACTAAAATATTTTTTCGCTTACCGGTGATGGTCATATCTCCTGCAAGGCCAAGTGCGTCAACTACTGTTACGCGTTCATTAGGTACCAAGTAAACACCGGGACGCACAACCTCACCTAAAACGGTTATTTGAAAATTGGTGATACGTAGGCTTACGATAGGATTTTTAATATAGGTTTTTAGTTCTTTGGAGAGCATTTTTTTTGCTCCAATACGGGTAAGACCACCTATATGCAAGGTACCTAATACTGGAAATTCAATATTCCCTTCACGATCCACTAGATATGTCCCGGGGCGGCTTTGTGTGTTATTGTCTAACTCACTGCTTGTAATTCCCGATGATCCTATTTCGATACTTTGCCCTAAATTGAACATTTGGGCAGAACCGGGAACAGGTGATGATACTAAGATATTTACTAAGTCATTTGGCTTAAATATGGGTTCGGATTCTGCGATGAGCATTTCGGGATTAGCATCACTATAACCTGAATCTTCAAAATAAATAACATCTTCAGGGACCGATTTGCAGGAAAATAATACAATGACGCAAATTATACTCAGCATTATTTTTGAGCCAAATAGTTTTTTTAGCATAATTAATGGGGTTGATTTTAAAAGAGGAAAATTAGGGTTTAATTATGAATCTATGAAATTAAAGTTTTTTCAATAGTATTTCCACCGGACCCCTTTGGCGCATTATTTTTTTTATGATCTAAAAGTTCATACTCAGAATTCTTCGAGATATATTCTGGTACAATTTCTTTCAATTTGCTTACGATGACGTTTTTATCCATTGAAAAGGAGTCAATAATACACAGATCATTTATTTTTTCCTTAAGTATACTACAGTCTATTTCTGCAAATTTGCTTTTCATTATTTTTTTATGGTGAGTAGGTAGTGTTCCTTCTCCTGTGGCCAAAAGTTCTTCGTAAAGTTTCTCGCCAGGTCGTAAACCTACAAATTCGATATCTATATCCTGAGGATAACTTAATCCTGAAAGATTGATCATTTTTTTTGCAAGATCAACAATCTTTACTGATTCACCCATATCAAAAATAAATATCTCCCCTCCATCTCCCATAGTTGCTGCTTCTATAACAAGTTGAGATGCCTCAGGAATGGTCATAAAGTAACGTGTAACCTCGGGATGTGTCACGGTAAGCGGTCCTCCTTGATTGATCTGCTTTTTAAATAAGGGTATTACAGACCCGTTAGAACCCAGTACATTACCAAATCGTGTAGTAATGAATTTAGTTTTTGATTCTTTTTGCAGACATTTAAGGTACATTTCTGCAACCCTTTTGGTCGCTCCCATAACGTTGGTAGGATTGACTGCTTTGTCTGTAGAGACAAGGACAAATTTCTCAATCCTAAATTTCATAGCCAAATTGGCTAGATTTCGCGTTCCCAGCACGTTTATTTTAACAGCTTCAGAAGGATTTGCTTCCATGAGCGGAACATGTTTATATGCAGCCGCATGAAAAAGCATAGTGGGACGTGTCTCTTGAAAGATAACCTTCATGCGTTCATAATCCCGTATATCTGCCACGATAGGAACAAAATTTGTAATATTTTTCTGTTTAAGTTCCTGTTGCAGATCATATAGTGCTGATTCTGCCTGATCTATTAAAATAAGTTCTTTACATGAATAATGTGAGAGCTGTCTAACTATCTCACTACCTATAGACCCTGCAGCTCCCGTTACGATAACAGTTTGATCACTCAGCTCTTCTTCTACGTGAGCATTATCGAGAAGAATGGGGGCACGATCGAGAAGATCCTCAATTTGAATTTCTTTGATTTGAGATGCATTAAGACTCCCATCTATCCATTTATTGACTGGAGGGACTATCTTTACTTTAACACCTAGCTGAAGCAACGCATCAGAAATAGTCATGAGTTTCTTACTATCAATATTTTGTATCGAAAGAATGATGGCTTCAATATCATTCTCTTTAATAAAATGGCTATCAATATCAGATTTACGATACACTCTGGATCCTTTTATGTATTTGCCTACCTTGCCTGGGTTATCATCTATAAATCCTATAATGGCATAACACTCAGAACCGTCTCTTCCCATAACAGTATGAGTAATCTGGCCAGATTCTCCAGCTCCATAAATAAGTATATTGCGCTTTGGCTTTATTTCTTCGTGTAATGAAAGATAAAAATGTTTAAAGGCAAATCTACTGGAGGTAAGTGCAAAAATATTCAGTAGAAAAAACATGCATAATACAGACGTGGGTACATGCAAAGTTCCCGTATTTGAATATAGATCGTTAAATACATTAAAAAGAATACCAAACATAAAGGTCAATAAGAGTGCTTTAAAGAGTAATTGCACATCTTTGAGTCCCGTATGGCGTACAACACCTTTATAAGATCCTATTAAAAGAAAGCCTATCAAGGATAAACCGATCATGAATGGTAATTGAGTCTTAAAATTAGTCGTGTTAAAATTAAAAGTTAGACCAAATCGAATGGTATAAGCCATGAAAAACATAGCTGCAGAGATGCAGAGATCAATAAAAAGTACAAGCCATTTTGAGGCGTACCTTCCAGAATTCTTTCTTATATATTGTTTTAACATTATCCTATACTTTTAATTAATTCCACAACTTTTTCCAATTGTTCTGACTTAAGATTTGAGCCACTGGGAAGGCACAATCCCTTTTCAAAAAGTTCTTCAGAAACTCCGTTTGTAAAAGTTGGGCAATTTTTGAATACAGGCTGTAAATGCATGGGTTTCCATAATGGCCTGGATTCTATATTATAGGCTTCAAGTTTTTTTCTTATTTCCTCACGGCGTTCGTAAGATTCTGTTAATATACATGATAACCAGCGGTTTGAATATACATTTTCTGGTTCATCAAGGAATGTGATATCTCGAATATCAGAGAGATGTTCTACATAATATTTATAATTTTCCCTCCTGGCTTTGACGCGCTCGTCTAGAACCATCATCTGCCCTCTACCTATTCCTGCGGTGACATTGCTCATCCTGTAATTGTAACCTATTTCAGAATGTTGATAATGGGGGGCTTCATCTCTTGCTTGACTGGCTAAAAAGATTGTCTTTTTCTTTATTGAGGCTTTTTTACTCACCAAAGCACCACCGCCAGATGTGGTTATAATTTTATTGCCGTTAAAAGAAAGAGCGGCAACATCGCCAAATGTTCCGCAGGCTACTCCCTGATAACTGCTTCCTAAGGCCTCAGCACTATCTTCTACCACTGGAATATCATATTTTTCAGCAATTTTTTGTACTTCGGCAACCTTATAAGGCATACCATATAAATGTACAGCGATAATTGCTTTTGGCTTGATTCCTTTATTTAAAGATGCTTTTATGGCTTTTTCCAGTTGTTCTGGGCAGATATTCCAAGTTTGTCTTTCACTATCTACAAATACGGGTTGTGCCCCAAGATAAGCTATGGGGTTTGCAGATGCGGCAAATGTAAAAGATTGGCAAAGTACGGTATCACCTCGGGTAACACCTACGAGTTGAAGTCCTAAGTGAAGTGCTGCAGTACCCGAAGATAATACAGCGGCATGTGTAGTCTCCTGTAAATAGGATTCAATATCAGATTCAAACCCATTAACGTTTGGGCCTAATGGAGCTATCCAATTTTCTTCAAAAGCCTTATTTACAAATTTTTGCTCTTCACCACCCATATGAGGAGATGAAAGCCAAATTTTATCATTCTTAATTTCGATCATGAAATGCGTTCTTAAATAATTTCAATATTAAATTAAAATAATTCAGAACTATTCTTATATTTCAAACACAGAGTTGAATAATTAACTAATGTAAATATTTGAATAGTTATAATCATTATAATGAGGGGTTCATTGGGTCAAATATCATCAAAAAAATAATAGAGCTGGTCAAATTTCAATTTCTTTTCGATCAAAAACTCTATTTTAACGTTGAATTCGTCAAAATTCAATGAAAACTATTAAATAATTCTATTTTTTTTGGACTTTAACGATATTCAATAACCTCATTATATTGTTTTTACCTTATTATTTTTTTATCAATGATGTCAAACAAATTAAGCTGCGAATAAAAACAATTTTTAGTTCGTTATGTTTAAATGAATACTAATTAATGAAAATTTAATATTCTCTACATACC
>DRGP01000199.1 GCA_011050015.1 Leeuwenhoekiella sp.
AATATAGAAACACAATCGAGAATTAGTCTATCTAACATTAAACAAGCAAAAATGGCTATAATGCTAAAAATATTGCCCTTGTATGTGCTGCTATGTGTGGTGCGGTGTTAGCATTTATCTGTTTTAACTGGCATCCCGCTAAAATTTTTATGGGGGATACAGGTTCTTTATTTATTGGTTTTTTTTGTGCCGTGATTTTGATCACTTTTCTTAATAAAAATGAAAGCCTGCCCCTCAATGAAATGTATAGAATCAGTAATAGTGTAAGCCTAGCCATGGTTTTGTTTATTTATCCTATTTTTGACACTTCACGAATCATGTTTATCAGAATGTCGCAACGGCGATCACCTTTTGCACCTGATAAATTACATATTCATTCCTTACTTTTACGATTAGGATTAAAGCATTATCAAATAGCGATTTTTGTCAATATTTTTAGCATTATAGCCATTTTTGCTTGTTTAATGTTAGATAGACTAATTCTCGATTGTGTTTCTATATTGATAGGATTGATATTTTGTCTAACGATCAGCTTTTTTATTTCAAAACGTGTAAAAAAATTCAAGTCTACCAGAAAGTCAATTGCAATCAAAAAGCGTAAACGAAAATAAATATTACCCAATATCTATAGGGGTCTTTACCTTCAATAATTAATGAAATCCTCTATTTTATAAATAAAATTAGGAGAATTTTAAACATTAATGTCGATTATTGGTTGTTAAACTTTAAAAAAGTACCTTTACAGGATAAAAATCAAATAAGTCCCAACTTTGAAGAGATTTACCCATTTTGTTTTAGTTTCATCTGTTCTGCTTTTAATTTTAAATTCCTGTGTTTCAAAAAAAGAAGTGCTTTATTTTCAGGATATTGAAAATTTACGTAACCAACAGGATTCAGTTTCTTACAATACCGTTATACGGCCAGATGACTTGCTGACCATAACCGTTTCTGCCCTAAATCCAGAAACGGTTTTGCCTTTTAATCCTCCCTTAGTTAGCACACCGAGTGGCGATGGTACCATTAATGGTGCCCGCCAAATACAGACCTATCTTGTGGATAAAGATGGCAGTATAGAATTTCCAGTGCTGGGAACTTTAAACTTAGGAGGTTTAACACGCCAGAAGGCAACACGCCTTTTAAAGAAAAGACTTTCCGCTTACGTCAAAGAACCTATTATAAATTTACGTATCCTCAATTTTACCATCTCTGTACTTGGAGAAGTACAACGACCCGGTACATTTACAGTAAACGATGAGCGCGTTACTATTCTGGAAGCTTTGGGTCTTGCTGGTGATATGACTATTTTTGGGGAGCGGGAAAAAGTACAGGTTATTCGTGAAGAGAATGGTAATACTAAATATGCCGTTCTGGATTTTACCTCTGTAGATCTTATAAACTCTCCTTTTTATTACCTGCAGCAGAATGATGTGGTTATCGTACCCCCAAATAGTGCACAAATTCAAAGTTCTGGCTTTAATAGAAATACCTCGGTTTTCATTTCCATCGCTGGGATTATTATATCAGTAATCTCCATTTTTACAAGATAATATGCAGATTGAAGAACAAGCGCATGGCGCTCAGGATGACTTGACTTTAAAGGAACAGTTGCAATTGTATATACGCTACTGGCCCTGGTTTTTGGTCACGGTTATTTTAATGATTTTCGCGGCTTTTTTATACCTGAGATATACCAATAATTCCTACCAAAGTCAAGCAACAATTCTCATAAAGGATTCAAAAAATAGTGAGCTTTCTGAGCTGGCAGCTTTTGAAGACCTGGGTATTGGCAATGTTGGGCTTAGTAAATCTGAATTTGAAAATGAGATTGAGATTTTAAAGTCAAAACGTCTTACGCGACAGGTGGTAGAAGAACTCGATCTTAATGTAAATTATTTTAGGGAAGGCAATATAAAAACAGCTGAGCTTTTTGATAAAAGTCCTATAACACTTAAGATTTTGAGAGGGCAGGATATACTGTCTAAACCTGTATCTATATGGCTATGGCCCAAAAGCAGTAATGCCTTTGACCTGCGCGTTGGCGATGAAGGCCCACGGAATACGTATAACTTTGGCGACAAAATCACTTTAAACTTTGGTGAAATAACGGTAATTCCGAGGCCATTGGAATTAAAAGAATATTTACGGGATGAGCCGTACACTATTGTAGTCAATATACAAAGTGTAGAAGATGCGGTATTAAGCACGCGCAAAAATATTAATGTACAAGCTATCAATAAGAACAGCAGTGTCATTGAACTTAGCACCACTTCCGGAGTAAAAAATAAATCGGAAACCATTTTAAATAGCCTTATTTCAGCCTATAACGCTGATGCGACTTTAGACAAAAAGTTGGTTTCTAAGAATACAGCAGAATTTATAGATCAACGCCTTGCTTTGATCTCTCAAGAACTTGATTCTGTAGAAAAAAACAAAGTGACTTTTAAAGAGGAAAAAAGTGTCACTAATATTGAAACCGAAGGACAATTATTTTTAGAAAACGCCAGCGATTTCAATAAGCGTCAGTTGGAGGTAGAAACGCAAAAAGAGGTGCTCAATACCATGATCTCCTATTTGGAAGAACAGAAAAATAAATTATTACCTACAAATCTAGGCCTTGACGAAGAGGGTGTTTCGCTATTGGTTCAAAATTATAATGATCTTGTGCTGGAACGTGATCGTCTTATGACGAGTGCTACGCCAGAAAACCCAACGGTTATAAACCTTACCAATCAAATAGAGCAACTGCGGGAGAATGTGCTGCAAAGCCTCTACCAACTACAACGGTCTATAGGTATTACAGAAAAAGACATAAATGCGCAACAAGGGCGTATAAAAGGCAAAATATCTGCCATACCTGGTATCGAACGTTTGTACAGGGATATTGAACGTCAACAGGGCATCAAAGAATCGCTCTATCTGTACCTGTTACAAAAAAGGGAAGAAACCGCGATCTCACTGGCCGTGACCACCCCAAAGGCAAAAATTGTGGATAGTGCGTATAGCTTGAAAGCCCCCATATCACCCAAACCCAAAATTATCTATCTGGGATCCCTGATCGCCGGTCTTTTAATTCCATTTCTTCTTATTTATACCAGAAACCTCCTGGATACAAAAATTCACAACCGGTTAGATGTGGAGAATGAACTGCCACAAATACCTATACTGGGGGAACTGCCACAGCTGGTAGCCAAAGAGAAAGAAACGATTAAACTCAATGACCGTTCAGTGCTGGCCGAGTCTTTTAGAATATTGCGTACTAATTTAAGTTATCTTTTAAAAAGCCAGAAGCACACCGCTTCAAAAGTGCTTTACGTAACGTCAACCATAAAGGGAGAAGGGAAGACCTTTACAGCTTTTAATTTGGCGCTAAGCCTTAATAGCACTGGCCGCTCTGTTCTGATTTTAGGGGCAGACATACGTAACCCGCAACTGCATCGCTATATTGGCAAGCCAGAGGGAACAAAAGGTCTTTCTGAATATTTATATGATGAAAAAGTAGATATAGATGCAATAACAAATGATTTGGAAATTAACCGGCATCATATGAAAATCATTCTTTCTGGCCGCATTCCACCAAATCCAGCCGAATTATTGATGAGCGACCGCTATGGTGAACTTATTGAAGATGCAAGAAAGCGGTACGATTACATTATTGTAGATACCGCGCCTACTATGCTGGTTACAGATACCCTGCTTATCAGCCAGTATGCAGATCTTACGCTTTATGTTTCGCGAGCTGAATTTACTGATAAGAAGCTACTCAATTATCCCAAAGAGCTTTACACTGATAAAAAACTGAATAATATGGCCTTTGTAGTCAACAATGTGAGCTATGCTAACTTTGGTTATGGTACTAAATATGGCTATGGTTATGGTGTTGAGCAGGAAAGCTGGATAAAACGTTCTGTTAAACGTATTTTTAAGTAGAAAACCACGTTTTTTGCCCAAAAAATGAGCTTTATAAAGCGATTTTAAAGGGAAAAGAAGGGTTTTATATCAAAATTTTTACGGTGTTTTACTGCAATCCAAAATTTTCTTTAGTCTGAGAAAGGATTTTTTGTAGGTTACTTTTATATTTTTTCTTGAAAGTGATTTTCTTGAGGTGGGAGATATGCCTCAGGGAGTGAACATCTGTACCTAAAAAAGAATATAGATCCTTGTCAAGTAATTCAAGCGCCATTTTTTTGACCGAAGTTCCATAATAATCACTTAAGGAAAGTGCATTAAGCTGTAAAACACAACCCAATCGTTGCAACTCGGCATAATATTCCGGTTTTTTATGATAGTAGGTATATCGTTCAGGATGTGCAAGAATGGGTATGTAACCAGCGTGGGTAAGGTCAAAAAGAAGTTCTTCTAGATTAATAGGGGGTTGTAAATAGGAAATTTCGACTAGAAGATGTTTATCGTCTGTAAATGGTAATAAATCACCTGCCTTGAGATGAGCACTAAATTCTTCATCCAGCATATATTCTGATGATGCTTTTAGCTGTGATTTATTTTCGGTGGCTGCTAATGATTTGCGTAAGGTTGAGGCGGCGGTATGTATGGTTTCCGGCGTGTTTGGGTAATAATCGCCCATAGTATGCGGTGTACAGATAAAATGACTTACGCCCAGCGCATTTAGTTCATTAACAAGTGCAAGGGACTCTTCTATATTTTGAGCTCCATCATCTATACCGGGCAGAATATGATTATGTATATCAGTATAACCGTCAAAAAGATCGACTAAATAGTTATTCGATTTTAAAATGGAAAGCATAAAAGTATTTTACGTAAAATTAAACGAAGTAAGTTACCATGACTTCTAAAGAACACCTAAACAACAAAGATATTCATTTATGAGTAGATGGAACGTACTCCTTCTTTTTGCCTTTCCTTTTATGACCTTTGGCCAAGAAGGGTTTTATGGCCATCTTTCTGCTACCGGTTTTGCTCAGAATGATAATAACCCATTCTGGATCTATTCCAATCAATATGGGCGCTTAGATAAGAACACCACATTATTTGGTATAGGGGAAGCCGGTTACCATAAACAATTCAACAAAACGAACAGCCTAGAACTAGCTGCCGGTATGATCGCGAGGAATGGACGAGGTTCCAACGTGTTTATTGATCAATTTTATGCCCGTTATAGACACAAAAACTTGCGTATTGACTTGGGTGTATGGCACCGAGAGCAAAAGCTACATGGCCTTTCTAGTGTAGGCGGTGATATTTTATGGAGCGGAAATTCACGTGCACTGCCTGGAGCAGAATTACAGTTTCTTAAAGGGGCACATATTTTTGACTGGCTCACTTTTAAGGGAAAACTGGGACATTATTTTTTAAGCGACGACCGCTATGTTAAAAATGCGCAGGTGCATTACAAAAACCTGCAGCTGGATATACGGTTTTCTGAAAGGGATAAACTCAGCTTACAATTGAGTCATTATGCCCAATTTGGAGGTACCTCCCCCGTTTTTGGTAAACAGCCCAGCGGTTTTTCAGATTTTCTAAAAATATTCACTGGTGGAAATGGTGGTGCCGAGGCCACAGATTCAGACCAGGCCAATGCCTTGGGAAATCATTTGGGATCGTATGCTATAACCTACGACATGCAACGCAGTGGCTTTGATCTAAAACTTTATCACCAGACGATTTTTGAAGATACATCCGGCAGGGAACTGCGTAATTTTCCAGACGGGGTATGGGGCATTTACCTACAACCTAAAAACAAAAAATTTATTGATGCGCTACTTTATGAATTTGTGCAGACTGTTTCGCAAAGCGGAAAATTTATACCGCCTCCCAATGGAAACTTTAGGGGTGGGGATAATTATTTCTCAAATGGAATTTACCAATCAGGATGGACGTATAAAAACAGAATTATAGGACTCCCTTTTATCATTCCGCAAGAGGATGGCACTGGTATACAAATAAACCGCTCATTTGTTCATCATCTTGGTATTGCCGGTAGCGTTAATACTATAAACTATAGTCTTAAAGCAAGTTTTGTACGCAATTTGGGAACCTACAATGCACCTATTAATCCCCCGGAAAATGCATTTTATTCTTATTTGGGTCTTGATTATCCCACGGAAATCGGCACATTTAAAGCAGAATTAGCAGGTGATTTGAGTAATAAAAAGGAAACTCTTTTTGCCTTGGGATTAGGGTACAGTATCAATTTTTAGAAAAACCTTAATCCATTTTTAGATCAAGAATCTTGGGTCAAGGTCAAAAGGTTTAAATCGGAAAAATTTCTTTTCTATTTGAGGGAAGCCTCAGTGAATTAAACCCTCTGAAAGGATTAAAAAATGACTTAAAATGTTCGTTTTTAGGTAGTTTATGCAGTTTTCTGGACAATAAAAATAGCTGGTCTCTTGTGAAGGTTAGGCGTTTTCTGTTTCCACTCAGCGATGGGTTGTGTGATAATATATTCGCTGGGCAAGGAGATGTCACACGCTACACAAAGATGTGTATTATCATGAAGGGTTTTGCACAGTTCCTCAAACATTTTATCATTTCGGTAAGGGGTTTCTATGAAAGACTGCGCCTGTTTGAATTCCGCCGAAAGGCGCTCTAAGCGTTTAATTTCCCTGCGCCGCTCCTGTTTTTCAATAGGGAGATATCCATTAAATGCAAAATTCTGTCCGTTTAAACCACTTCCCATCATGGCCATAAGAATAGATGAGGGCCCCACCAGTGGGACAACCTGTATACCACGCCTATGAGCAATGGCAACAATTTCTGCACCGGGGTCTGCAATTCCTGGTGCACCTGCTTCTGAAAGAATCCCTATTGATTTCCCTTTCTCGCAGGAGTTTAAATAAGCAGGCAGATCAGCAGGGTCTGTGTATTTGTTGAGCGGATGTAAAATGAGTTTTGGCTGCGATTTTTTTGGCGTGATTCGCTTTATAAAAGCCCGGGCAGTTTTTTCATTTTCAACTATAAACTCATCTGTTTGTTCAATTATTTTTTTTACTGAAAGTGGTAAAACTTCCAGCGGTGGTGTGTCACCCAATGTAGTGGGAATGAGGTACAGTTTTCCTGTAGCCTTAAATGAATGCATAATTAATGAATGATTAGCTTTTGGGTGTAGGAGACCAGCTGTTGACTTTCAAACTGCGCCAAATAAATACCCTTTTTTAAGGTTGAAATATCAATTTGTGATTTGCCGGAAGTTAAGCTTTTTGCAAGTATTTTTTTGCCAAGTATATCAAAAATGGCAAGTTGTACCGTTTCGTCCAGTGTGCCTATAGAGACATTAAGTATATCTGATGCGGGATTGGGATATAGGTGAACAAGAGATTTTTTGGCTGTTTCAATGCTTAATGCGTTATTGTCCACAACGGAATAAATAGTGCCTGAGCTCAGCCCCGCAACGTACAATTCTCCGTCATTATCAACACCAAAACTGCTAAAACCCGTATTTTCAAAAGGGCCGAAATAAGTGATCTCCCCATCTACCGTATCTGCATCTAGCATGGCAAGTTCATTACTTATAAAATCTGCGAAAATATATTTATTTTGTAAACTTGGAAAAGTTTCCCCACGATACACATAACCTCCTGTTATCGAAGCCCTACTATTTTCATGTGTATAAACAGCTATGGGAAAGGTAATGGTGGATGGGTCAGGGCAATCTCCAGAATCATTATAAACGGTATTGCCCTCGTAACACCTCCAGCCATAATTAACACCAGCTCGAGTTGTCTCTACTTCATTAATTTCTTCAAAAGCGCCCTGTCCCACGTCTGCAATCCATAGATTACCGGTCTGGCTATCAAAAGAGAATTTCCAAGGATTTCGCAAACCATAAGCCCAGATTTCATCTCGCTGGGCATCATCACCCACAAAGGGATTATCTGCAGGAATAGAGTAGGGGAGGTCTTGATCTATATCTATACGCAAGAGCGATCCATAAAGCAGCGAGGTATTTTGAGCACGATTACCAGGATCACCAGCATCGCCGCCATCCCCCAGACCAATGTAAAGATAACCATCTGGGCCAAAGGCCAGGCAACCTCCATTATGATTAGAGAATGGTTGTTCAAGATTAAGCATTTTAAGTTCGCTGTCTGAATCGGCAATATTTGTACTGCTATTATTAAAACGAGAAATCTGGGTACTGCCTGCTACATCTGTATAATTCACATAAAAATAGCCGTTATCTGCATAATCAGGATGAAAAACCAAGCCTAGAAGCCCACGCTCGCCGCCACTGCTTATGCGATCACTGATGTCAAGAAAGGGAGTATCATTAACACTGCCGTCAGCTTGAACGATTTTTATGAGTCCGCCCTGTTCTACAACAAATAGGCGATCATCACCGGCATGCTGTATATTTAAGGGCCTGTCAAAACCGGTAGCGAAGGGTTCAATATCAAGATCCTGCGCGTAAGAATGGATAAAAACTAAAAGAAAAACGAAGTGTAAAAGTTTTTTCACTGGAAAATATTGAATATTATCCTGTAAGATATATAATTATATCTGATTATCCTATAAGCGTTTAGCAATTTTATTGGTGGCTTCATCGAGCATACGGTACACGTTTTCAAAACCTTGATCACCGCCCTTGTAAGGATCTGGGACATCCACCTGTTCATCTGGAAAAAGTTCATCAAGAATCATGTGTACTTTATCGCGCGCTTCCGGAGAGGGTGCCATACTAATAACATCACGGTAATTGAATTGATCCATAACAAAAATATGATCATAGTGTTCAAAAAATTCGGGTTTGAATAGCATGCCACGTTGTGCGGTAATGTCCAGACCATGCGCCTCTGCCACCTTTATACTTCTGGGATCTGGGGAGTTGCCCACGTGCCAGTGACCCGTTCCTGCTGAATCTACAGTAAACTTTTGAGTATCAAGTTTAGCGCTAAGCAAGCCTTGGGCTAATGGTGACCGGCAAATATTACCCAGGCATACCATGAGTATTTTTGTCTTCATAAAAACGAAAAAATTAGTAGTTTTTACCAGTTATTCCGCTGTTTTCGACTTAAAACAGCGGAATAACAGTATAATTTAAGAAGTCAGTTTTTTATTGAGATCATCAACATATTTTCTAAACTGCTTGTCTGTCGTAGATAGGTTATCTACTGTTTTACAAGCATGCAGTACGGTAGCATGGTCGCGCTGGCCTATTTGAGAACCTATACTTGCCAGCGAAGCTTTTGTAAGCCGTTTAGCAAAAAACATGGCCAGCTGTCGCGCTTGCACAATGTGCCTTTTACGGGTCTTAGATTGCAGTGTTTCCACATCCATCTGGAAGTAATCACTCACCACTTTCTGTATATACTCAATAGAAACCTCCCTTTTGGTATGTTTTACGTAGTTTTCCACGATTTTTTTCGCAAGATCTAATGTGATTTCTTTGCGGTCATACGAGGAGTGGGCGATAAGTGAAATGATAGCCCCTTCCAGCTCGCGGATATTGGTCTTGATATTATTAGCCAGAAATTCAACAATTTCTTCGGGCATTTCTACGCCATCCTGATAAAGCTTGTTTTTTATAATACTTACGCGTGTCTCAAAACCTGGTGATTGTAGTTCTGCCGAAAGTCCCCATTTAAAGCGGGAAAGTAAACGCTGCTCAATATCCTGCATATCTACCGGCGCTTTATCACTGGTGAGCACAACCTGTTTACCATTCTGATGGAGGTGATTAAAGATGTGAAAAAATACATCTTGCGTACCAGCTTTTCCAGAAAGTAACTGAATATCATCTACAATGAGCACATCAATAATTTGGTAAAAATGTATAAAGTCGTTGCGGTTGTTCTTTTTTACACTTTCAATATATTGCTGTGTGAACTTCTCAGCAGAAATATAAAGCACCGTTTTATCAGGATATTTATCCTTGATCTGCACACCGATGGCGTGTGCAAGGTGTGTTTTTCCCAGTCCAACACCACCAAAAATCAACAAGGGATTAAAGGATGTTCCTCCAGGTTTATTGGCAACGGCGATACCGGCAGAACGAGCAAGCCTATTTGAGTCGCCTTCCAGAAAATTATCAAAATTATAATTGGGATTCAATTGGGACTCAATCTCCAGATTGCGTATTCCAGGGATGACAAAAGGATTTCTGAGCTCTGGATTTTTGTTTTTTAAAGGGGCATCAACATCCTGAGATTTGTAGGAGTTAGACCGGTTTGAGCTGGGTATTTTTTCAGTAAAAGGTTGCTTGTTGCCATACGTGTTTTCCATCCTTATGACATAAACAAGCTTAGCGTTTTCTCCCAATTCTTTAGTGAGGGATACTTTGAGTAATTTTACATAATGCTCTTCAAGCCATTCATAAAAAAATTTACTGGGCACCTGAATACTCAAGGCGTTATCCGTGAGTTTCACGGCCTTGATAGGTTCAAACCAGGTTTTGTAAGCCTGCTTTGTGATATTGTCCCGTATAAACAGGAGACAATTATCCCAAACTGATTGCGCAGTCATACTCATGGTAGCGGTTAAGTTTTAAGTTGTGTTATTGTTATAGAAGCCTTAAAAGACAGAAAGATTAGGGACCTATTTCTATCAATTATTGCAGGGCAAATATGTGAACAAAATATGTAAATAAAAAAAAAATAAAGGTTGTATTTCCTGTATTTTTTTCGCATACTCTATCTCATTTCTCTTAACTAATTTTTAATTGTTAATAAACAGATGTTCACACACAGATCAACCTTAAAAGTACGCTATGCGGAAACAGACCAAATGGGTGTTGTACACCATGGTAATTATGCATCTTATCTAGAATTAGCCCGTATCGAGTGGTTAGAAAATGTAGGTTTTTCCTACAAAAAATTAGAGGCTAATGGTGTTATGTTACCTGTTTACGACTTGAAGTTTTCCTTTAAGGAGCCCGCCTATTTTGATGATACTTTGACGGTTGAAACCAGCCTCGCTGCACTTCCCAGAGCTAGTATAATTTTTGACTATAAGATATATAATTCTGATCAAAAATTGATTACGACAGCGCAAACTACTTTAGCATTTATAGACGTAAAAACAAGACGTCCCATACGTTGCCCAAAACCCATTTTAGACCGACTTAAACATGATGCACACTAATTATTTATGACCTCCACGTGCATGCCATGAATCGCTTCAAAGCGTTTTTTTATTTTTTGTAGTTTTATCTCACGGATGGCAAGATCAAGTGTACAATCCAAATGCATGATTTGATCTGCGATTTTAAGATTTTGTTCCTTAACGATGCGCATGGCTACATTCATCAGGGCGTACTCAAATTTAAGCCGAAGGATTACTTTGATGGTACGGGTCACAATTTTACCAGCTTCCAGAGTGAGCTGGGCACTTGTTTTATAGGCTGTGATGAGACCGCCTACGCCTAGGTTTACACCGCCATAATAGCGAACTACTGCCACCAGTACATTGGTAACCTCTGCACTTTGTAACTGTCCATAAATAGGCATCCCAGCAGAATTACCCGGTTCTCCGTCGTCATTGGCTCTATAATGCTCATAGCGCTTTCCCAGTTGCCAGGCGTAGCATACATGGGATGCTTTGGGGTGCTGTTTCCAGAGATCGTCCAGGCACTGCTTCGCTTCTTCTTCATTCTTTATGGGAAACCCATATCCTAAAAATTTACTGCCTCGGTCTTTAAAAAGACTTTCTGGAGAGGGGGTGGCTAAGGTCTTGTAACTGTCTTGTTGCAAATATTAAACGATGAATTACCGCGAATGCGGAAGTTGATGAATTTTAGTATAGAATACTTTAAATTTGGTGGATAAGCATTAAAAATGACCTAAAAAGAGGTAAAAAACTCAATTTTTAGGTCATAACTGTTGATTTTCAATCAAAAATAGATTATTTCTTAGATTTCTCGACCAAAGGATACTTTTGAAAAATTTCATTGACCAGTTGAGCGATGGCATCCGCTTGGTTTTCATTATATAAACTTTCTGAGGTCGCTCCCTTCCAGACACTTTCTTTGGTCTTTCGGTTTACAAGATTAACAATTACTGTTCCTTCCTTATAAGAATAGCTATCTGTATCATAGCCTGCAATGTCACCATAACTGGCGAAACCGGTATAATAATAATTACTATAGTAAGGGCTTACGGTGCTCACGCCCGAAACGTAGGGATAACTCGCATACACGGGATTTGCTGTGGTTGCGTTATCAAAATCTATTTTTGTACTTACCAGGACAAGCAGGTCTGGGTTATTAGTATTTATAGTGTATCCGGCGTCCTGCAAATTTGCATTAATAGTTTTAATCACCAATGTATTTACATCTTCATCGCCATAATTTTTCTTTGGCACTTCAATATCAGTATTGGGCAAATAAGCAAATGTGTTGAACCTGCTCAGATTTACACCGTCCTGTTTGGCGGTGCTTATTCTTGGGCCACAAGCGGTAAAGCTGACCAGTAAAAAGAGAAAGGCACTGTATTTAAGCATTTTCATGGTTTATAATTTTAGAAAAAATATTCATTTACATTTGATACTGCGTGCTTGCTTCTGTGTTTAGCGCGAGTTTAACTACCTAGTTTATTTTTTGGCTTAAATTGGCAGAAATTTGGAGTTATTAGCCGGTTTTTAGCGCGAAATGCTTACCAATACAATCCCTATTACAGCAAGTATTAAACCGATCCAGTTTTTTAAAAGTAGTTTTTCCTGGAACAAAAGAATCCCAGCCAAGGTTGAGACAACCACGATACCCACGTTATTGATGAGAAAAACGGTAGAACTTTCCCAATCGTTACGCAGGGCTTGTACCAAAAAGTAAATCGAAAAATAATTAGGAACACCCAAAGCGATCCCTGCCAGAACATTTTTAAATTGCAACCGCAGTTTCCCCTTAATAACTTGTATGATTACAAAGATCAGCCCTATAGCAAAAGCAGCTGCAAATATAAGTGCTGAAAATAGAGGTACTTCGCTCTTGGCAATAGCACTGGCTTCCAGAAATTTTATACTGGCATCTATAATGCCACTCCCCAAAAAAACCAGAACAGGAAAAATGAGGTTTTCTTTTTTGACCTGTAGGCCGTCCTTTTGCTTTATGGAAGCCAGATAAACGGCCACTAAGGCTAGAATAATCCCGGTAAGCTTCAATATACCCAGCTGATCTTTATAATAAAAAACACCAAAAAGTATGGGAATGACCACGCTCATTTTGGTAGCCACCGAAACTACGGCAATACCGCTGCGCTGGGTGGTGAGTGCCATAAGATTAAAAATGAGAATAAAAAGTACCCCAAGTAGCAATGCGCCAAAAAACCAGGCCTTATCAGGAATTTCAGCAAATGCAATGGGACGCTCGTAAAGCACTAAACCTGCTGCGCAAGCCACCACATAATTCATGACGATGGCCTGCAGGCGGTTTATACCAAATCGAGAAAATAACTTAAAAACGATAAAAATAACCGTAGAAGAAAGTATGCTATACAGCAAGTACATTAAAAGAGCTCCTTTTTAATGCTAAATAGTTGGGTAATGTCTTCCTTGCCAGGTTTAATATTCCACGTGTGCATGCTCAGTTTTTCCACAACTTGAGTGTTTTCTGGAACATCGTCTATAAAAAGGGTTTTCTGGGGCTTGAGACCGTTTTCCTTTAAAACGTGCTCAAAAATTTCAGGATTGGGTTTTCGTAATTTTAAATCTTGAGATAAATAAAAGCCTTCAAATGCCGATTTAAACTGAATAAATCGGGATTTATCCATATTTTTCATGACCTGTTCTATATGGAGATCATTGGTATTGCTCAATAAAAAAAGGCGGTACTTTCTAGATTTTGAGAGTTCTTTGATCCAGTCAAGCCGTTGTTGTGGGAAATACTGGATCATGCTGTTCCATGCTGTAGAAAACGAAATATGATTAAGTCGCGGAAAGCGGTGCAGGTAGTGCTCTATAAATGCATTGGTACTCAACTGGCCCATTTCGTAATTTATGTTCCATTGCTTCATTTCATCATCTATTTCATGAATGTCAAAGCGGGAAAAATATTCTGTGGGAGCTTTCTTGTCAAGATCAATAAAAACATCTCCAAAATCAAAAATAATATTCTCAATCATATGTAGGGGGGCGTAAATGTTAGTTTAGTTGCATTATTACTTATGGATTCGTGCAATTTAGGCGATATACTATATTTAGAAAAATGACAAGTATGTAGTATATCGGTGTTTTAATGATTTTGGCGAAGTTCATTAGGCATCCCCCTAAGTTATTAAACTAATTTACACACAAATGATTAGTTTTTTAAATTTCAAGGTTAAAATAACACCAGATTCCGAAGATTAAATTGCTCGATTATTTAAAAAATGCACTGAAAATGCAAATTCTTTCATAAATCACCAAGCAAAGGTCACTTTTGTGTAAATATATACCGAAATTTAATGGTTAGATACATCGTTTATAAAACAGGCGAAATAACAACCTTATGATGTACACCAAACACAATAATAACCACAACTCTATTTTATGAAAACCAAAAGATTTTCTGATGCTATGGAACAAGCCCTTAATAAACAGATGACCCGTGAAGCCTTTCAGGCTCAGGTTTATCTTTCCTACGCTTCTTGGGCAGAAGTTAATAGTTTTTCCGGTATAGCAAATTTTCTCTATAAACATATGCATGAAGAACGGGAACACATGTTTAAAATACTCAAGTTTATCAATGATAGAGGAGGGGAAGCAAAAATTGAAGCTATAGATGCCCCCGCTGAAAACCCGAAAAATATTGAAGATTGCCTTAAGAAAACACTGCAACATGAGATTGATAATTCTCAAGAAATAGATAAGCTTGTCAACCAAGCCTTTGAGGAGAAAGACTGGGCAACTTTTAGCTTTACCCAATGGTTTGTAAAAGAGCAAATAGAGGAAGAAACCCTTATAAATGATCTGCTTGATAAATACAACCTCGCTTCTAAACAAAAAGACGGCAACGCCAATTATTATGAACTAGATAAAGATCTTAATAAAGCACCTCAATCTGCCGAAATACCCAGAGAAGAAGAATTTTAAAAAAATCTTTAAACTTTGAATATTAAATCAAGAACTTGAGGGCAAGCGTGCCTTTGTCGGCAGAAAGGCCAAGAGGTATGAATGGGAAATTATTTTTTTAACCCGAAACAAGCCTCGTGGAATTATACTCGCTATAGACATTCATGACAATCAGATTTTTTAGGCAGCTTATTTTTGAATTTTGCAAATAACTTCCGCAATAATATACTATGGTTAATACGACTAAACTAAGTCCGCTTGCTGTATGGGCCCTTGCTGCGGGAGGCATGGTAGGTGGTGGCATCTATACCGTTCTAGGGGTTGTCATTGCAGTGGCCGGGGAATGGTCTTGGTTGTCTTTTTTAGTTATTGGCATTTTGGCTACAACATCTGCTTATAGTTATGTTTTTTTGGCCAATACCTTTAATAAAAAAGGTGGCGCGTTTGCCTTTCTTGAAAAAGTGAAAGACAAGAACATGGCAGGCAATATAAGCTGGTTGTTGATATTGGGGTATGTCTTCACCATTTCAGTCTATGCCTTTGCTTTCGGTCATTATGTCGCGTTTGCCTTTCATGGCAATACATGGATTATTCGGTTATTGGCCGTCTTTATTGTTATGGCTCTTATCTTATTAAATCTTGCAGGAGTTGGTAAATTGACCAAGGTAGAAATTACAATCGTAAGCGTAAATTTACTTGCCCTACTCCTTTTGAGCCTATATGGGCTAAGCAATTGGGACACGACCCAGCTGGTATCTGGTATAGAACCGAAGCCCATCTGGTCCAGTTTAATAGGTGGTGCAGCTATTTTTATGGCTTACGAAGGTTTTCAGCTGCTTACTTACGAATATGACCGCATAAAAAATGCTCAGAAAAACTTCATGCCTGTTTTAATTAGTGCTGTAATCTTTGTGGTGGTTTTATATATAACGGTCTCCTTGGGCGCCACTATGCTGGGGGGCGCGATTGTCATGATAGACTACAAGGAAATCGCACTTTCTATTGCGGCAGGAAATGCTTTGGGCCAGACCGGGGTCATACTTATGACCATTGCCGCTGGTTTTGCCACTGCTGCAGCAATAAATTCAACCTTATTTTCGACGGCCAACCTTTCTAAAAATATTGCCAGTAAGGGAGAATTACCAAAATGGTTCAATAAGACGAATAAAAATGACGTTCCTGGCCGGTCAATTGTATTTCTAGGCAGTCTGGCCGGTGTACTTGCTATAATAGGCTCCTTAAGTGCACTGGTAGAAGGGGCGAGTTTAATATTTTTATGCACTTTTGGAACGGTAAACTGGATTGCTTACCGCGAAAGTAAATCTAAACGGTGGGTGCCTATTTTGGGGTTGGTTTTGGCAATTCTTATTGCCGCAGTACTGATTTTTCGTCTTGTTATATCAAAACCGGTAATTTTTGGAGCCATGATGGTTGTAATTATACTCATCGTATTGGGCAGGCCGATGCTATTAAATTATAGAAAATAGTTGTGCGCATAATAAAGGATCCCATAGCATATCGACCTAGCGCAAAGGAAAAATAACTTCAGCATTTATGAACAAACCTAGGTATGAAAAAGCGCTTTTTGAAATATAGTTTAATCGGTTTGCTTTTTTTTATATTGGGCTGTACCCGACCAAGCGCAGATGCTCAGTTTCGCATTGCGCAATTACTTGTTACAAATAGCCCGGTAACCATAAAAATGGTTAAAGATGGTGCACCTGCATTTACAGATCAACTTTCCTATGGTACGCTCGGCAACTATGAGAAAATAGCCGCTGGAAAATACCGTATTCAAATATTTAGAGATAAGCAGTTAATTTTAGATAAGAAAATAGGTCTTGCTCACAACGGAAAATACAGTATATATCTGTATGGATTACCGATAGAGAATAAATCTAATAATGCTTCTACTTTAGAAAATACATTGCATACGATTGCAGAGGGCGAAGAAGCCAACGATACTAATGATTATTTACCTAAGCTTAAGATTTTAAATGATATTTTTTATGGAGATACCACTAAAGCAAAAATTAGATGGATTCACACAGCACCTGGGGTAGAAAAACTTAAAGGCCACCTATTATCTACAGCTACTAAAGATAGTAACATAGTAAACACATTGGATTATCCCAAACAATCTAAATATTATCCAGTAATACCAGGGGAGCACGAAATTTTCTGGAGTCTAGGTTCCGAAGAGCGCATAGTAGCACGAGCGAACGTAACACTTCAGCCCAAAACAATCTATACCTTTTTTATCGTGCCGCAACGTATGCAGTTTATAGATTCACTACAGGTGTTGACGGCTATCACTACGGCTCACAAACCTAATTAGCAAAGGGATTAAAAACAAAAAAAGGGCTCCAAAGAGCCCTTTTTTTGTTTTTGACAGTGTATGCCTTACAATTTTTTACGTCCCATAAAAAGGGAAATAAGAAAGAGTATTATAAATATGAAAAAAAGTATTTTCGCAATACCAGCAGCGCTTTCAGAGATTCCTCCGAAACCAAAAATAGCTGCCACAATTGCAACAATAATAAAAATAACCGTCCATCGTAACATAAGTTCTGTTTTTTAGTTAGTAATTTAAAAGTATAATTTTTTTTAATAGAATCGTGAAAATTCTATATATGGACGCTCATTTTATAAAACATTTTTGATTTAACCACAATAAATTATAAACTTTCTAAAATAAAATAGGATTCTTTGTTTTTCCATGATTAAATTAAGAAAGTCTGGCAAACTTCTGGTAATTAAGCCCTTTGGAGGTATTTAAAGAGTATGGGAGGTTTTTCAATGCTGTCTTTTGAAGGGATTAGATCTTACAGCTATCTTTTGGCTACATCGCGTATTAAAGTTTGTTTTTTTTATCTAAATTCAACCTATAAATTTTTCTCCTATGCGTATATTTTTACTTAGCTGTTGCTTTTTTATAGTTTTGTCCTGTGGATCAGATCAACCGGTAATTCATCCAGAAACGGCCTATTCTATTATTCCACAACCGGTGTCCATTCTTCCGGGCAGTGGTTTTTTTGAGATAGATCATAACACTATTGTTGTGGGCGCAGTGGAGCTGGAGGCTGAAACTGCTTTTATTACCCAACTTCTGGATCAGGCATCGGGATATAGTATCGCCCATAAAATGGGAACGGCCACAGAAACAAGAAATAAAATTATCTTGAGCCTAGATGATACACTCACCAATCCTGAAGGCTATATGATCGATATTACTTCTAATGGTATTGAGGTCATCGCAAAAAAACCCGCTGGAATAATGTATGCCATCCAGACCTTACGTCAATTATTGCCGCCGGAAGGAGAAAATAAAATAATAAAAGGCTTAAAAATACCAGCTGTAGAGATAGAAGATTACCCGCGTTACGCTTATCGGGGCATGCATCTTGATGTAAGCAGACACTTCTTTCCGGTGGACTTTGTGAAAAAATATATCGATCTGCTTGCCCTTCACAAAATGAATATTTTTCACTGGCACCTTACTGACGATCAAGGCTGGCGAATTGAGATCAAAAAATACCCAAAACTCACTGAAGTGGGGGGCTTTAGAAACGGTACAGTTAAAGGTCATCGGCCTTATGATGGGAGTGATAACCAGCGCTATGGCGGGTTTTATACGCAAGATGAGGTACGCGATGTAGTAACTTATGCCGAAAAAAAACATATTACGATTATCCCCGAGATCGAAATGCCCGGTCATGCCTCTGCAGCCATTGCAGCCTACCCCTATTTAAGTTGCTTTCCAGAGGAGCCCACGATAATTCCGGAGGATATCATTTCTACAGGGGGCAAACAGTTACAGGCAGAAGGTACACCAAAGATTGTACAGGAAACCTGGGGCGTTTTTGACGACGTTTTTTGTGCCGGTGACGACACGACTTTTGAATTTCTGGAGGATGTGCTTGACGAGGTCATACCGCTTTTTCCCTCCGAATACATTCATATAGGAGGTGACGAGTGTCCTAAAGAAAACTGGAAACGCTGCCCAGATTGCCAGAAAAGGATGAAAGAAATGGGGCTTACAGATGAGCACGAACTGCAGAGTTATTTTATACAGCGCATTGAAAAATACCTGAATACGAAAGGTAAAAAAATTATCGGTTGGGATGAGATACTGGAAGGTGGTCTTGCTCCAAATGCCACGGTGATGTCCTGGCGTGGCGAAGACGGCGGTATCGATGCCGCGAAACAAAGTCATCAAGTAATCATGACACCTACCACCTATTGCTATCTGGATTATTACCAGTTTAAGGCAGATGCGGGCAAATCTACTGCCGTGGGCAATTACCTACCCGTGCAAAAAGTTTATGAATACAATCCATTTCCTGAAGAATTGACCGCGGAGCAGGCGGAGTATATTCAAGGGGCGCAGGCCAATGTATGGACGGAATATATGCCCACCGAAGAATATGTAGAATATAAAGTACTTCCCAGAATGACAGCGCTCGCCGAAGTGGTTTGGGTCGCCGATTCTGTTAAAAACTGGTCTTCTTTTAAAAGCAGACTGGAACGATTATCAGAACGTTACCGGGTTTTGGGCTATAATTATGCAAAAGTTGACCCCGATGGCGAAGAATTTATACAAGAGCAGCCTACAGAGAATAAAAGCGAATAAGACGTTGAAAATCGGAGGTTTTGACCCTAAAAACACTGATTTTTGACCAAAAACAGCGTGTTATTCTCAAAATTCAGCCAAAGACCTAAACTGTTCTTAATAGCTAGAAGTATTGCCAAACTTGCCTTAACTTTACGTATAAACGTATGGAAAAATACACATACGGCTATTGTAAAAATTGATTGAAAACGGATAAAAACAGTCCAAATATGCCGTTTTTTGTTTGTGAAAAGAAGATTATATTTTAGGCATGACTCACGAATTTATAAAGATATTAGAACAGGCGCAACGCGATCAGGAACTTGGGTTGCAGAGCGTGCTCGCTACCGTAGTGGCGCTCGATGGTTCTTCTTACCGAAAACCTGGTGTACGCATGCTGCTTTCTGAAAATGGAACCATGACAGGAGCGGTAAGCGGTGGCTGCGTGGAAAAAGAAGTACAGCGTAGGGCTCAGTCTGTATTTAAAGACCAAAAGTCTAAAGTTATTACCTACGATGGGCGTTATCGTCTGGGGTGTGAAGGCATTTTGTATATCCTTTTGGAAACATTTTCACCTTCGGCGGAATTTATGAAATACTTTCATCAGCAGGTAAATGGCCGGAAGGCGTTTACCATAAAAAGCTATTACAGAAAGGAAGATGAGTCATACGGCAATTTCGCCTCTGTTTTTTATGAAGAAAATGGCAATATACATGCATTTTCACCTGATTTTGACCCCGTGAAAAATGAAGAGATGCTCATTTTTGAACAGACCATGCAACCCGTGTTCAAGTTACTTATTATGGGTGGCGAACACGATGCGGTCAAACTTTGTAAAATGGCTGCTTTACTGGGATGGCAAATCGATGTGGTCACTTCAATAAGTGATCCCAAAACACAAGGTGATTTTTCTGGTTCCCATACCGTAAATGCCGAAACGCCTGAAAATTTGAGCCTTGAAGATGTAGATGAACAGACCGCAGTGGTACTGATGACCCATAATTATGCGCAGGATTTAAAGTTTTTGCTCCGTTTACAGGGAGTTGACGTGGCGTATCTGGGGCTTTTAGGTTCATCGAACCGGCGGGAACAGCTGCAAAATGACCTTTTTGAGCATGCGCCGGAAATTGCATTATCCTTTTTGGAAAAAATTTATAGTCCGGCGGGATTGAATTTAGGAGCGATTACGCCAGAAGAGATCGCGCTTTCCATCCTTTCTGAAATCATTGCGGTGACCCGTGATACAACGCCGCATTCGTTAAGGGAAACGACGGGGAAGATACATACTTCATGATGGCCATAACAGATCTTAAAATATTACTTCTTGCGGCTGGCCAATCTTCACGAATGGGCAAACCCAAACAGTTATTACCCGTAGCTGGGATTACCTTAATAGAACGAACTCTAAAAACTGCTATAGAAGCAATCGGAGAAGGTGTTTACTGTGTACTTGGCGCAAATGCAAAGCTTATAAGGCCAATAATAGAAGATTATCCCGTTCAAATTGTAGAAAATAAAAATTGGAAAGATGGACTGGGAGAAAGCATTGCCACTGGAACCGCGGCCATTCTAAAGAAAGCACCAGAAACTAAAGGTATTCTCATTCTACTGGCAGATCAGCCGTGGGTAGATGGGAACTATTTGGAAAAGATAATCAGTCATTTTGAGGATCATCCGGATGCCATTATCGCTTCAGATTATGGAGATTTTTACGGGGTTCCGGCACTTTTCGCGAAAGCGAATTTTGAACAATTAAAGAAGCTGGAAGGAGATTCGGGTGCCAAAGAATTTTTAAATGATGAAGCAGTACCTGTCATAGGGGTAAAAGCACCTGAAAAACTAGAGGATATAGACACCCCAGCCGATTATCAGCGATTTTTAAAATCACCGCATTTATGATTACAGTAGAAGATGCATTACGACGTATCGATGAACATACCGCTTTAGGATCTAAAATAGAGATATCACTTGCGGAAGCATATGGCTATATTTTAGCTGAAAATGTACTTGCGCCTATATCTATGCCTCCCTTTAGGCAATCTTCGATGGATGGATACGCGTTGCAATGGAGTGAAAACAAAGCGTATACGGTCGTAGGTGAAGTGCAGGCCGGGATTGCTAGAAATAGTGCTTTACAGCGCGGCGAAGCCGTACGTATTTTTACAGGGGCGCGTGTTCCCGATGATGCAGACACGGTAATCATTCAGGAACATACCACCCGCGAAGCTGCTGTGCTCAATATCGATAAAATGCCTCCGCTAAAGGCAAATATAAGACCCAAGGGTGAACAAGTGCAGACCGGCGATCTGGTGCTTGAGGAGGGAACCGTATTGAATGAGGCCGCTATAGGTTTTCTGGCCGGTTTGGGGTTTCATACGGTTCCCGTTTTTGAACCGCCCAAAGTGGGAATCTTGGTTACTGGGAACGAACTTCAGCAACCGGGGCAGCCGCTGCGGGAAGGACAGATTTATGAGAGCAATTCCATTACCTTGCAAATGGCCTTAAAATGTGCCGGAATTCCGGAGGTAAGTTTAGAAAGGGTAGGGGATGACCTTGGAGAAACGGTTAACGCGGTAAAGAAACTGTTACAAAACTGCGATTTACTATTAATATCGGGTGGTATCTCGGTAGGCGATTATGATTTTGTACAGGAAGCGTTAGAGAAAAATGAGGTTCACGAGGTATTCTATAAGATTAACCAGAAACCGGGAAAGCCACTTTGGTTTGGTACTCAGGGGAAAAAAAAGGTTTTTGCGCTGCCCGGAAATCCGGCTTCAAGTTTAACATGTTTTTATGTGTACGTATGGCCTGCGTTGCGTAAAATAAGAGGGGTGAAAACTTATAAAACCAAAGAAAAAACGGCAAAGCTAGAGACACCGATAAAAAATCCATTCGGTAAGGTTCTTTTTCTAAAAGCGACTGTTAGCGACGGCGAGGCAAGACAATTGGGGGCGCAGGCCTCTTCCATGTTAAAGTCTTTTGCGATATGCAATGCATTGCTGATCGTTCCGGCGGATAAAGAGGTTATAAATCCGGGCGAGGAAATCAGATACATCGCACTCGATCAGCTTTAAAAGTGCTCTCTGTTTTTAAGATGAAAAAAAATTTTTAAACGAAATATCATGCTTACGATACATTATTTTGGGGAAATCGCCGATAAAACCGGCCGAACGAGTGAAAAACTGCAACCGCAAGGAAAGCAGGTTTCTGCGTTGCTAGAAGCATTACAGGAAAAATACGCACTACAGCATGACGAATTTCAGGTTGCGGTAAATCACCAACTTATTGATCTATCAGCGGATATGGAAGTTGAGGAAACCGACGAAATCGCCTTATTATCAGCATTTGCAGGAGGATAATGATATGAATGAAAACGCACGTTATAGCCGGCAGATCAATCTGCCACAAATAGGGCTTGAAGGCCAGAAAAAGCTGGAAGCTGCACGTGTACTTGTAATAGGCGCCGGGGGGTTGGGC
>DRGP01000200.1 GCA_011050015.1 Leeuwenhoekiella sp.
ATGAAGGGCTTTTACGTGCAACAGATAGCGACGAATCGTATTATGAACCTCGTGGATATGTGGCAGATTCCACTTTTTTTAAATTGTTCAATTATCCCTTTTTGGAAGGAAAGCCGGAAGGAGCGTTACATACACCTAATTCCGTAGTCCTCTCCAATACGGTGGCAAAAAAAATCTTCGAAAATCAAAGCGCGCTCCATAAAAACTTGATTTTGGGAAGTGGTGACCAGCAACAGACCTTAACCGTAACAGGTGTTTTTCAGGATGACTTCGGTAAAACACACCTCAATCCCAATTATATTCTCACGATGAATACCCCCGGGATTGGTGAACGTGTACAGGAAATTCAGAATTTCGCCACCCAAAATTTTGTGCTCAGCTATATAAAATTAGTATCCGGTGTAGATGCCGGCCGTTTAGAAAGTAAGCTGCCCGAATTTTTACAAAGGCACGGAGCAAAAGATCTTGCAGCAGTAGGTTTTACAAAATCCCTTTTTCTACAAAAAATTCAGGATATTCATTTGTATTCTAAAGGGATAAGGAACCAAATCGATAAAGTTTCGGATATCAATTATCTCTATATGTTACTTATCCTGGCATTGTTCATCCAATTGGTTGCGTGTATAAACTTCATAAACCTCAGTACCGCAAAGGCAAATAAACGGGCGAAAGAAATTGGCGTTCGTAAGGTAATTGGTGCAGATAAAAGTGGACTCATTCGTCAATTTTTAGGGGAATCCATAGTATTATCGCTTTTCGCTTCACTTATCAGTATCCCATTGACCGCCGTGGCCCTGCCGTTTGTAAATACATTGACCGCCAGCGACATAGGATATGCTGCTTTATTTGATTGGAAGATTCTCGTCGCGCTTGTAGGGCTGGGTATTGTTACCGGTTTTATCGCAGGCCTGTATCCGGCGATAATCCTTTCGTCCATCAAACCCCTTAAAGTGCTTAAAGGTTCCGTTAGCGTTAGGTTGGGAAATGGTAATTTACGTAAAGCTTTGGTGGTGTTCCAGTTTGTGGTTTCCATAGCTTTAATCTCCACTGTAATTATCATTACGCAGCAAGTGAGGTATTCCCAAAAAATGGATATGGGTTTTGATAAAGATAACCTCGTCGCTATACGACTGGGCACCGGGGACGTTTCAAGTAAATTCGAAACACTCAAAGCACAATTTTCAAAAGTAAAAGGTGTTGCTGAAGTTGCAGGAAGTAACAATTACCCTTCAGCATACATTTTAGGCGATATGGGATTGACACTTCCGGGTGAAAATCCTGCCAATCAGACCCTGGTACACTACAATGGGATTAGTCCCAATTATTTTAAAACTGTTGGAACCACTTTACTTCAAGGGCGTGACCTTCGGCCTAATGACAGTTCTCAGGTAATTGTAAATAAAGCTACGATCGATGCTTTTAATATTCCGCTGAAAAATGCCGTAGGCTCTAAACTTATACAGACTTACGAAGGCAATGTTGAAGAATTTGAAATTGTAGGCATCGTCGATAATTATCATTTTGCATCCTTAAAAGAAGAAATTGCGCCTATGCTCCTTTTTAACGAAAATAGGCCAGATTGGATCGTTGTTAAAGCTGAAACCAGCGACTATAAAACCCTTTTGAAAGATCTCCAAAGTTCTTGGAAGTCGGTAGCCAGCAACACTCCCTTCGTCTACACTTTTGTGGATAAGGAAGTAGAAAAACTATATGCTGAAGAAAAGCGGCTCGGCAAGATTTCCGCAGTCTTTACTTCTCTGGCAATTTTAATAAGTTGTCTGGGACTTTTTGGGCTTATTTCTTTTGTGGCAGAACAAAAGAAAAAGGAAATAGGAATACGTAAAGTTCTTGGCGCGAGTGTGAAGACCGTAGTTCAACTTTTAACAAAAGATTTCCTCAAATTAGTGGGAATCGCATTTATCATCGCATCGCCCCTCGCCTATTTTACCATGGAAAAATGGTTACAGGATTTCCCTTATCGAATAACCATAGAATGGTGGGTATTTATAGTCGCGGGCGGTATTGCATTGGCCATAACACTTTTGACCGTAAGTTTTCAGGCCATCAAAGCCGCCATTGCAAACCCGGTGAAAAGCTTAAGAACGGAATAAAATCAGAAAGAAAGTACTCAAAATCGGCCTATTTCAATTAAAAATCAAACAATCATGATTAGTAATTATTTTAAAATCGCCTGGCGGAATATTTGGAAAAATAAAATTTTCTCTTTTATCAATATCATCAGTCTTTCAATTGGGATATGTGCTTCTATGATTATTGGGATGATGGTTTACTTTGAAAGTACGTTTGATATTTTCCATAAAAATGGAGACTCAATTTACCGTATCACTTCAGACTTTATAAATCCAGAGGGAACCAGTTACAATCCGGGGGTGCCCGTTCCACTTACTAGAACTTTACAAGATGGACTGACCGGAGTAGAAATCTCAAATACCTTTTTTTTATCTGAACCTGTTAAAGTAGAAAACAATGATAATGACCTGATCTACAAAAAACCAAACGAAGTTATTTATACAGATGAGAATTATTTTAGTCTTTTTAGATACAAGTGGTTAGCTGGCTCTCCTAATGATGCTTTGATACAGCCTAATGAAGTAGTGCTTGAAAAAAGTAGGGCTAAAAAATACTTTCCTAAAATCCCATTACAACAGATATTGGGAAAAACATTAGTATATAATGACTCGATCAATACCACAGTTACGGGAGTGGTGGAAAATATTTCGCAAAGAACCGATTTTATTTTTAAAGAATTTATCTCACTACAAACAGGAATTCAGTCTGAATTAAAACGGGATTTAACAAGTGATAACTGGAATAGCACCAATTCATCTACACAATTATTTATAAAACTAAATTCTGAAGATAATGAAGCAGCGGTACTACAGCAATTGCAAGCATTGGCCGAAAATCATGAATCACTTTCAGCTAAAAAATATGGATCCCGCAGAGAATTCCATTTGCAGCCGTTAGAGGATTTACATTTCAACACCAATTATGGAGTCTTTGACAATGGAAATTCACATACCAGTAAAACAGTCTTAACGGGCCTCATTTTAGTAGCTTCTTTTCTGCTTCTTTTAGGATGCATCAATTTTGTCAATCTAAACACGGCACAAGCAACACAAAGAGCTAAAGAAATAGGTATACGCAAAACCCTGGGAAGTTCTAAAAAGCAATTGATTTTTCAATTTCTAGCAGAAGCTTTTCTTCTAACCTCATTTGCTACTATATTATCTTTAATCCTAACGTCTGTTCTATTTAAAGTTTTTTCAGAATTCCTGCCTCAGAATCTAACTTTTGATTTTCTATTAAACCCCGTAATATTGGTTTCTTTAGGGATATTGATCATTACTGTATCACTATTATCTGGATTATATCCTGCATTTATATTGACCAGATTTAAACCAATCTCTGTATTAAAAGGCCAACTAATTAAAGGGCAAAGCAAATCAAGAGTAAGACAATCTTTAACAGTTTTTCAATTTGTTGTCGCTCAGTTTTTTATAATTGCAACATTATTAGTGGGCAAGCAAATCCATTTTTTATTAACTAAAGACATGGGTTTTAAAACAGATGCAGTTGCATATGTAAGAACTCCCTGGAGTGATCATGATTTTAGCAAGCGTGATTTGCTCTTGCAAAAAATAAAAGCTATTCCTCAAATTACCGCTGCCAGCTTAGGGGGTGACGCTCCCGCCTCTACCAATATCCATTCTACAGATATTGATTTTAAAGATGGCAAAAAAGAAGTGCATACCGAATTACAATTTTTATATGGAGATACTAATTATCTCAATATCTATCATTTAAAACTTTTGGCCGGTAGAAACTTAATTTCAGATACTACGAAAGAGTTTGTTATAAACGAAGCTTTGATGAGAACACTGGGCTTTAAAAATCCTCAGGATGCTATAGGGAAAAACATTTTAGATGGCAACAGCAATCAAAACAATCCTATCGTAGGCGTCATGGCAGATTTTAATCAGCGTTCTTTACGGTCTGGTATTGAACCAATGGCACTCATAGGCGACTGGTCAAGGAAATGGTTTAGTCAGTTTCAATACGTTCATATCTCTTTGCAAAAAGATCACCCTGAAAACTGGTCTGATGCAATCACAAAAGTTAATAATGCATGGAGGCAAATTTATCCCGGTGAGGATTTTGAATACTCATTTGTTGATGAAAATGTTAGAAAATTCTATGAAAGTGAGACTAGAATTGCAACTTTATTAAATTGGGCTACTGCTCTTTCGGTTATAATTAGTTGCTTGGGATTACTGGGTTTAGTAATTCATACCACCGAAAGAAGAACCAAAGAAATAGGAATCCGCAAAATTCTGGGCGCTTCCATATTGCGTATTAATGTACTGCTGTGCAAAGATTTTTTAATGCTAGTAGGCATTGCCTTTATAATCGCCGTGCCATTCGCGTGGTGGGGAATAAATTCCTGGCTAGAGAATTTTGCCTATAAAACAAGTTTAAGCTGGTGGATTTTTGCAATAAGTGGAATAGGATTATTCCTCATTGCCCTTCTAATCATGAGTATAAAAACCATAAGAACAGCCATGAAAAATCCGGTGGATAGTTTAAGGACCGAATGATTAGGTCTCAATTTACAGTTGCAATGGGCAATTAGAAAATGAATTATATAAAGCAACAGAAAAAATTGCTTTAAAATTGAAATTAAAACTCAATCAAAAAATCAGCAACATTTAAGATGGGAATCGATCTAAAAGGATTTAAAACAAGCAGGTCTTCATCACCGGTGATGATGCAGGAATCGCTTGCCGATACCGCAAGTTCCAGGAATTTATTGTCCTTAAAATCGCGGCAGTCGGTGATGGTCTCTTGTACATTTACAGAAAAAGCTATATCACGAATCTTATTAAGAGCTTCTTGCTTTCTTAGAGGAATTAAATATCTATCAAATTTTGATCTTAGGATAACATCTTCAAATTCAGAATACGTTTGTGTACTCAAAACCAAGATACCAGAATTAATAGCTTTATTTAGAGCTTTTCTAGGGATAGAGTTAGGAAAAAGGAAAGCGCTAATAAGACTACTGGTATCAAAAACAAAAAGTTTAATCATCCTCCTTAAGAATTTCCTGGAGCTTTTCTTCAGTAAGACCATTAGCCTGAGCTTCTGCGCCTATCTGATCAAGAAATTTCTTAAAATCTTCAACCCTATTTTTATAAAGCAATTGTTCCAATTGTTCTTCGAGTCGTTTTTCAAGATCCGCACGAAGTTTTGGCGAAGCCTGCTCCCATTCCTTGGCCGTTTTTTCGGCAACTTTGATTGTGATGCGTTCCATAATTCATCTCATTTCTGCTTTCTAAAGGTACAAAAAATACACATTGAATATAATAACCAATGTATTCATCAATTCAAAAATCAAAACTATGATACGCAACTATTTTAAAATCGCCCTTAGAAACCTTTGGAAGGATCGCACTTTTACCACCCTCAATGTGGTGGGGCTCAGCGTAGCTTTTGGTATAGCTATTTTGTTGAGCATGTATGCACTTTTTGAACTGTCATATGATCATTTTCATGAACATGCAGATCGCATTTATCAGGTATATCAGACTGAACAAAACCCTAAAGGCGCAGAAGCCAGTATTGCCAAACCCATTCCTTTTGCTGAAGCACTGCAAAAAGAGGTGCCTGGCGTAGCAAAGATTACACGGCACAACGGGAATGGGGTGCTCGTGATAGAGGGTGACAAGCAATTATCTATGAGTGCTTCTTATGTAGATCCTGATTTTTTCTCCATTTTTAGTTTTCCTGTGATAAAAGGTGAGAAAAACAACCCTATTGGCAATCCATCATCCGTGGCGATTACTGAATATGCAGCCAAAACTATTTTTGGTAATAAGGAGGCCTTGGGCCAAACTATAAATATAATGACCGATGGAGTCAAAAAACCATTTACCGTTACTGCAATTATTGAGGATTTTCCAGATCAGAGCAGTCTGGGCTTTGATCTGGCACTCGCTTTTGAAAATCAAACGGATGCCGCTTATGCAGACAAAAAGGATAGCTGGGACAGTGCAAACCATGAGGTTTATTTGGAACTGGCTGAAGGGATCACACCTTCCCAATTTGAAAAATCTACCCGCGCCTTTACTGCCTTACATTATAAGGGTGATATACAAAATGCAGTACGGGACGGGATTCAGCCCGATCAAAATGGCCAGTTTATTCAGCAGCGCTTACTAAATATTGAAGATGTGCATTTTACAACGCCTAAAAATGGTATTGCTCAGGTGAGCCGTACTTATCCTTATCTCGTTCTGGGTGTGTCTTTTTTGATATTGTTCATCGCTAGTGTCAACTTTGTCAATATGAGTATCGCAAAAAGCACCAAACGCTTACGCGAAATCGGGATGCGCAAAACCCTAGGAGCTGGCAAGGCGCAATTGTTTTTTCAGTTTTGGGGCGAGAGCGTACTGGTTTTTGTGGGTTCGGCTATTCTGGGTGTTGTGTTGGCATATCTACTTCTAGATTCTTTTCAGACCATGTTCACGACCCACGCTTCTTTTAAAAACGTAATAAATCTACCTATTTTGGTCGGTTTCACCTTTGGTTTAGTCCTTATTACGCTTTTGGCCGGTGGTTATCCCGCCCTATCGCTCAGTCGATTAAAAACGTTGCAGGCATTAAAGGGAAAATTACAGGTCACCAAGGGCAACCAATTGCGCGATGCTTTGCTGGTCGTTCAATTTAGCATCGCGATCCTGCTCATCAGCGGTACTTTTGTGCTCTATAATCAACTGCAATTCATGCGCACCAAAGATCTAGGCTTTAATAAAAACCAGGTGCTTGCTTTTCCACTCAACGGAACCAAAGATGATGCACAGGTCATGCAATTGTTGCGCAACACGCTCCAAGACAAACCAGGGATTCTGGATATTACCGCTTCCAATAATATTTTGGGTCGAGGTAAAGATGGCACTAATATGACCAGCGTTATGGGTTTTGACTATAAGGGCAGGGAAGTAAAAACCAATTTACTTATGGTAGATTATGATTATACAGAAACCTTAGATCTTGATCTTGTAAAAGGCCGCGGATTTAGCCGTCAATATCCTACAGACAGTCTTGGCATTATCATCAACGAAGCCATGGCCAAGCAGTTAAATGAAGAAAATCCGCTTGAAACCCATATTATCCTGGACGATTCTATCAATTATTCGGTGATTGGTGTGGTTAAGGATTATAATTTTCAGGAACTGAATAAACATATAGAACCACTTACCTTATTTTTAAAACCCCGCTGGAACCTGCGCTATGCTTATGTAAAAGTAGCTCCACAGCAAATCAACACTTCTTTTGATCAAGTACAGGCCGCCTGGAAAAAAATAGAGCCCAATGCGGAGTTTCAAGGTTCTTTTCTGGATGAAAATATAGACCGCACCTTAAAAAGGGAGCGCACCATGACCACCATGATCACCAGCGGCTCGATTATCGCAATCATTTTAAGCTGTATTGGTTTGTTTGCCATTTCCCTACTTGTTGTAGCTCAGCGTCGAAAAGAAATAGGAATCAGAAAAGTAGTGGGTGCCAGTGTTTTCAGAATTACCCTAATGCTCACCATAGACTTTTTAAAATTAGTAGGCATCGCTTTTCTTATTGCTACACCCGTCGCTTGGTATTTTGCCGGGCAATGGCTGCAAAATTACATCTATCGCATTGACTTAAGTATTTGGTTTTTTGCAGCAGCAGGTGGTTTGGCCGTACTTATCGCACTTATGACAATCAGTGTAAAAACTGTACAGGCGGCCTTACAAAATCCGGTAAAATCCTTAAAAACAGAGTGATCTCAGTCCCCGTTTGCAGCAACAGTGGGTGAAAGTTTAAAAAAAGATAAAATTTTAAGTAATAACATGACAATAAATAATTAAAAAAATGCTCAGAAATTATTTCAAGATCGCCTGGAGAAATATACTCAAGAACAAAACTATTTTTGGGATCAATATACTTGGTCTGGCCCTGGGTATCGCGAGTTGTTTTATCATTGGTTTGTTTGTTGTAGATGAACTCCGTTATGACCGCTTCAATAAAAAAGCAGATCAACTGGTGCGTGTGGTTTTACGTGCCAATATAAATGGCGAACAATTAAAAGAAGCTATTGTAGCTGCGCCAGTTGCGCAGACCTTTAAAAAAGATTTGCCGCAAGTGGAGGATGCTACTCGCCTGGCCCTCATTAATAATCCCACCGTGACCTATAAAACCAAAACATTCGAGGATTCTAAGATGGCCTATGTAGATTCTAATTTTTTCTCCTTGTTTACGCTACCTATTATCAAAGGCGATGCGATAAATTCTTTAAAAAAACCGGGGACTTTAGTTATTACCAAAACGGAAGCGAAGAAATATTTTGGTGCTGAAAATCCGATAGGTAAAGTGCTTTTTCTTAAAAATTATGACAAACAATTTGAAATTACTGCGGTCATGGAGGATATGCCTCAAAACTCGCATTTTCATTTTGATATGTTCGCTTCAATGGTAGGTTACGAAACTTCAAAAAGTACCTCATGGGTAAATTCAGGTTTTCATACCTATTTACTGTTAAAGAAAGGAACAGATTATCAACAATTAGAGAAAAAAATCCCGCAGCTTATCGAAAAATATATGGGTCCACAAATGCAGGAAGCCATTGGAATGTCATATGCAGCATTTAATAAAGACAGTAATCTGGGGCTTTTTTTACAACCACTTACCGATATTCATTTGCGGTCTGATTTTTCAAATAATACCGAACTTGAACCTGGCGGAAACATCCAATACGTGTATATATTTAGTGCCGTGGCGCTTTTTATGCTGCTCATTGCGTGCATCAATTTTATGAACCTATCTACCGCAGCAGCTTCCAGGCGCGCCCGGGAAGTGGGAATACGAAAGGTACTGGGATCAGCAAAAAAACAATTGATCTATCAATTTCTGACTGAATCTGTTTTGGCTACTGCCCTTGCTTTGCTTCTTGCATTATTATTCGTCTTCGTTTCACTGCCTTTTTTTAATAGCCTTTCGGGTAAAGCACTGGACAGCAATTATTTATTTCAGCCCCATATTTTGCTTATTCTTGTAGCATTTTTAGTCATAATAAGTTTTTTTGCAGGTAGTTATCCCGCTTTTTTCCTCTCTTCATTCAAGCCTATTCAGGCTCTAAAAAACAGGTTTTCGGGAAAGGCGAAAACCAATACCATTCGGGGAACGCTTGTCGTTTTTCAGTTTGTTGTTTCCGCAGGACTTATACTGGCAACACTGGTCGTTTATAAACAAATGGATTTTATTCAGCATAAAAACCTGGGCTATGATAAAGACCAACTGCTGGTATTGAGAAATGCCAATACATTAGACAAAAATGAGTTAAACACCTATAAAAATGAACTTTTACAGGATTCGCGCGTGGTTAATGTGACACAATCTGCATTTGTTCCAGCCGGAGAATCAGATAATAATACACGTGGAATATATCTCAACAATCAATATTTGAGGAAGTTTTTCTTTTATGATGTAGATACCCATTACATTCCCACAATGGGCATGAATCTTATAGCAGGACGCAATTTTTCCGAAGGTATGGGAAATGAAAAAAACAAAGCGATCATCAATCAAAAAGCTGCTCAAATCCTGGGGTTTGGCCAAGAAGCCCTAGGAAAGGAATTTTCACGTGTTGACGGTGATGGGCAGGAAACGTTTACGGTCATAGGTATCGTGCAAGATTTTAACTTTGAATCGCTTCACGAGACCATTGAGCCGCTGGTAATGGTCAATAATTCCTATGGCGGATTAATTGTTAAGGCAAAAGGCAAAAACATAGCGACCATCATAAGCCATGCAAAATCGCTGTGGCAACAATTCAATAAGGAAGAACCATTCAGCTATACATTTATGGATGAATCCTACACGCAGCAATACAATAAAGAGCAGAAAATGGGCACGGTGCTTACAATTTTTGCTGTTTTAACTGTATTTGTAGCTTGTCTGGGACTTTTTGGCCTGGTTACTTACGCGGCAGAGCAGCGTGTTAAGGAGATAGGCATCCGTAAAGTTTTAGGCTCATCAGCAATTCAAATTGTACTCATGCTTTCTAAAGACTTTTTAAAACCTGTGGGGCTTGGCTTGCTCATCGCCTTTCCCATAGGTTTTTATTTAATGAACCGCTGGTTGCAGGATTTTGCCTACCGTATTGAGGTTGGCTGGTGGTTTTTTGCGCTCACCGCTCTGCTAACGTTAGTCATTGCAATACTTACCATAGGATTTAAAAGTATGAAAGCCGCTCTGCAAAACCCGGTGAAATCCTTAAAAACGGAGTAAAATTAACTCGGAATATTAATACCAATATAGAACTCATGTTTAAAAACTATATCAAGCTCGCCTGGCGGAATATGTGCAAAAATGGTGTATACACCGCGATTATGCTCTTTGGACTTTCAATAGGGCTTACTGTCGTATTGCTCATAGGTGGATATGTTTGGCATGAATTACAGGTCAATCAATACCTCAAACATGCAGATCGCCAATATCTTTTGACCAGCAATTGGAAAGACCCCAATATGGGTGTTGATTTTACCACTGTGGCCCCGCTTGCGCAACGGCTCAAAGAAGATTATCCCCAGTATATTGAAAATTACTACCGCTGGGACGGCATAACAAGTACAATATCAAAAGGATCTAAAAAATTCAGGGAGAATTTATTGGTAGGAGATGCAACACTGCTTTCCACCTTTGGCTTTAAACTCGCCTACGGAAATGCAAAAACCGTTTTTAAAAATCCATTTTCTGTAGTGCTTACCGAGGCGATGGCGCTCAAATATTTTGGTAAAAAAGATATTGTAGGCGAAACCTTGCTCATAGAAAATTTTTCTGGCGAACAACAAAATTTCAAAATTACGGGAGTTTTGAAAAAAATGCCAAAAAACTCCATAAATCAGCTGCAAAAGGGTGATGTGAACTCCTTTTACCTGAGTAAGTCAGCTCTTGATTATTTTGGCAGGACTTCTTTTGATTCTTGGTCAAATACTATTATCCCTTCATACGTCACGCTGCAAAAAGGCATTACCCCAGAACAATTACGCATTCCTATAAAACAATTGATCGCGGCAAATGCACCCGAAAATATTCAGGAAAACCTAGAGGTAGAACCTGTTTTGCTTAGTTCTTTTTATTTAAATACCAATAATGCTTTGGTCAAAAGAATGCTTTATACACTTTCTTTTGTGGGGCTTTTTATCTTGCTCATGGCGGTTGTTAATTTCATCAATATCGCTATCAGTAATTCAGGAAAACGAATGCGTGAAATAGGGATCCGAAAAGTTTTGGGTGGAAGCAAAAAAGAGCTCATTGGTCAATTTCTTATCGAAGCTGCTCTATTTGTTTTCACAGCACTATTTTTTGCATTGGTCATTTATCAATTTGCGCGACCTTGGTTTGCCAATTTAATTGGGGCAGAAATCACTGCACTTGATGCATTTCCTTCCTATTTTACACCGATTTTAGTTCTTTTTGGACTGATTTTAAGCCTTTTAGTAGGGATTTATCCCGCATTCGTACTGTCTTCACTGGCCACGCTGACCTCCCTTAAAGGAAAAATAAAAGCCCATACATCTGGCATTATTGTACGCAAATTATTGGTGGGCTTTCAATTTGCTATCGCCTTTGTTCTGGCCGTTTCTGCAATAATCATTACCAAACAGACCTCTTATTTTTTTAATCAGGATTTAGGTTATAACAAAGATGCAGTTATTACCGCTGCTGTACCCAGGGATTGGTCATCTAACGGAGTACAAAAAATGGAAACCATCCGTCAGCAATTACTTCAGCTCCCTGCGGTGGAAAAGGTTTCGCTCTCCTATGAGATTCCCAATGGGAACAACGGCCGGCAAATGCCCATTTACAAATTAGGTGATGCGCCGAACAAGGCTAAAACCATGAAAATTCTGGTAACAGATGATAAATTTATAGATACCTACGCGATCGATTTAATGGCCGGGAGTTTTTTTAACTCAAACCTTCAGGACAGCACAAAAGTGGTCATCAATACTACGGCATCGCATGCGCTGGGCTGGCAAAATCCTGAAGAGGCCGTGGGAAAAACAATAAAGATCAAGGATGATCCAGAAAACAGCTACACGGTCACCGGTGTGATCAATGATTTTCACTTTGGTTCTAAACAGGAATTGATTGCTCCACAATTGTATTTTAACCTTGGGGCAATCCCAACCTACCGGTATTTATCCTTTAAACTGCATCCTAAAACTATAGGAGCAGGAATAGCACAAATTCAGGATAAGTGGTCTTCCCTACTTCCACAAAGTCCGTTTGAATATACATTTATGGATGAAACCTTAGCAACAATGTATGCCAACGAACTCCAATTGAAAAAAGCTACCTATTATTCTACAGGATTAGCATTGATTTTGGTGATTTTAGGCATATTTGGCCTGGTTTCTTTGAGCATTCATAACCGGAAAAAAGAGATTGGGATTAGAAAAGTACTGGGAGCTTCCGCTCAAAGTATTTCAATTTTACTTTTTAAGGAATTTCTCATAACTCTGGGGATTACAATATTTATCGCGGCTCCCCTGGCCTTTTTATTGATGCGTAAATGGTTACAGGAATATGCATACAGTATTAAAATACCAATGGGGATTTTTGTGTGGGTCGCCGTGACAATACTTTTAATCACCTTTTTACTGGTGAGTTTTCAGACATTGCACGCTTCAAGAAAGAATCCTGTAACAAGTTTAAGAACTGAGTAATAGATAGAAGTGACCCGCAAGGTTTCAAACACCTTGTTGATAATCAAATATAGGTAGAAGGAAAATTAGATTTCCTTCTACCTAAGAATAGCAATACTGAATCCCTTTGGGATTCAGCACGTTCTTTGATTTTTTGTATTATTTAAAGAAAAAAGGGCTAAAAGCGTGAATAATTGGTGTTTTTGACACTTTTAATGTATCCAGCAACCATCCCAAGGTTTTTCACTAAGCGGTATATCAAAGGTTTCACCATTATAGGTATTCCCGCTTGCAAAACCGGTAACTTTTTTAAAACGATATGCCCAGCATTTATTGGGATGCTCTACCTCATTGTTTGCAACGGTAAGATTTTTCATCTTGGAAAAAACCAAATGGCCATTTAGGAGTTTATTGTCCCTAACTTCCAGATCAGCGCCTTTATACATGTAAAATCCACAATTATTGCAGGTATTCTCATAGATGTAAGTCATTGCAGGGTTGGTCTTCGGTTTGTCGCTGGAATACATAATAATACCGTTCCAGTTGTTGACCGACATGGTGCGCATGGTAATATCATTGCGGCGAATGGTCATATCTGCATTTTTACGGTACACAATGGGGCCATCTATATATTCACTATCATCACCCTGTTCTAGGATATTGCCGTCAACAACTACTCTTTTACCATCCACATTCACAAGATCACCCCCGCGGTTATGGTGAAAATAATTACTCATGATCCTGATATCACTGCTATTGTAGATTTTGCTTTCGATATCAATACCAAATTGTGGTGAAGTACCTGAAGTATGGTGTATTTCATTGTTTTCTATGAGCACATCTTCCCCCCCCACAATTGAAATACCCTGGCGACGGTTGCCCACAATTTCATTGTTCTTGATCGTGATATGCTTTACCGAACTGCCCGGTCCTTTTTGACCTACAAGCAGAATTCCATCACCATTGGCTTTGGTCAGTTTTACATTTTCTACCGTGACATAGGCACTTTCGTTCTGTATGCAGACCAGGTGGCCTTCATCATGGCTGGTATAACCATCTCCCGGTCGGGGGGTGTAGGTGTGATTATCCCGGTCACCCAATATCGTCCCGCCCGAAATGACCACACGCTCTTTAGCGGTAACCTCCAGCACACAGTAATTCCATTTATCGTTGGGTACCATCTCGATAATGGCCTCTTTATCAAGCATAAAAGCCATGTTACTTTTGAGCGCAATACCTGCCTGATAAATATCATTACCATAACGCCCCACAAGGTAATGGCCCTTGGGAAGGTTAATAATACCATACCCTTCATCTACTGCCCAATCAATGGCTTTTTGAAGGTTTGCAGTGGTCTTGTCTGCATCGGTGCGATCACTGGGAATATCCCAGCGGTCGAGTTCAATGGTGTAGGATTTTTCAGGAATTTCTGGATAGGGCAGTTTTGTTACCGGAGCACTCGTACTGTTAATAGCTTGTGGCAACTCGGTTGATTCATCTGAAATCAAACTTTCATCCATTGATTCACTCGAACAAGCGAATAAAAAAAGGGTAAGTACACTTAATGAGAGCAAGCGCCATAGCGCATTTGATATTGGGAGTCGCATAACTTTAATGATTTGAGGTTCATGATTTGGGAAAATTCTTTAGATTTTAAAATTATTTAATAGAGGCTTAATTACACTATCATATAATTCTTAAATAATACTTAAAAAATCGTTCAAATATAATAAAAATACGTTTAAATACAATTTATTTTAAATAAATAAATTTTTTTGTGATTTTATTGATTTAAAAATTTTAATGATCAAATAATCTTAAAGCAGGCTTATGGGGTATAATTGGGAAATAATTTTACGATTTAAACGTAGAGGGTCTAAAAATAGAGCCCTATGGCGAGATTTATAATTTTACGATAAAATGTTATTGATTTACCTTGAGGCAAAAATCTTTAGAATTATGGAATGTGAACGCTTTATATAATTCAATGTTGTTCGCATGAAAAATATATACATGCAATGCATACTATCAGTTTTTAGACAAAAAAGATATTCTTGCTCTAAAAATGTAGTTGAAAAAGCTTAAAATAGATCGTCAAAAAATCAGGATAAAAAATAATTCATCATTCAAATTTTATATTTAAAAAATCATAAAAATTATGTTACTACAACTCGATCACATCTACAAATGGGTCACCACCGCTGGCCGAAGGACATTTTTACTTAACGACATCAATTTAAAGATTGATCAAGGTGAGTTTATATCCATCATGGGGCCTTCTGGTTCAGGTAAATCTACTTTACTCAATATTATAGGGATGCTTGACAGTTTTCAAGAGGGTGAATATCTTTTTATGGATGAGCCGGTGCACGGCATGAAAGAAAAGCAGCGTGCAAAATTGTATAAGGAATATATAGGTTTTGTGTTTCAGCAGTATCATCTCATTGATGAACTCACTGTTTATGAGAACATTGAAACTCCACTGCTGTATAAAAAAATAAAATCTACAGAACGCAAAGCACTTGTTGCAGATATGCTCGACCGGTTTAATATTGTGGGTAAAAAAGACCTCTTTCCGGCGCAACTCAGCGGTGGGCAGCAACAACTCGTAGGCGTAGCCCGTGCCCTAATCTCAAAACCTAAACTCATTCTGGCCGATGAACCTACCGGAAACCTGAATTCCAAACAAAGCGACGAGATCATGCAACTTTTTAAGCAACTTAATGAAGAAGACGGCGTGACCATTATACAGGCCACGCATAATGAAGACAATGCAGCATATGGCTCCCGCATCATTAACTTACTGGATGGCAGCTGGATACGAGATAAGTGAAGTATAGAAATCAGGACTGATTGAAGTACCTCCTTAAGCTATAATTTTAAAGTGTTTTCCTGTTTTAGAAAAAACTAAAATACCTATATTTGCCGACCAATTCGGAAAACAGTTTTTTGGTCAAATTGATCCAAAAATCGTCTTTTTAACCCGAAAATGCCCGGGTGCTGAAATTGGTAGACAGGCACGGTTGAGGGCCGTGTGTACTACGTACGTGTGGGTTCAAGTCCCATCCCGGGTACTGTTAACCTTGTTAATCGATTGATTAGCAAGGTTTTTTGTTTTTAAAGGGTTATTCAAACCCAATTGTTGTGCTTATGCAAAATTCTACTTCCAAGAATAAGTAAACGCGCTCATGGATTCAATAAAAAAAAGCGTTTCGGGGCCTTATTTATTAGGCAGCACAATGTGTTTTTCATGACAAAACACCGATTTTTCAGGATGAAACTTACCACAAAGTTTTCGTACCTCAAGCATTATCTTGCAAGTTAATTTCCGCGTAAGCGATAACTTTTCTCTCTTAGCTATCCTCCCTGGTCTATGCACTTTTCATTTTCAATTCTTAACTTCTCATTCAAAATTCACAATTCTCCATTCAAAATAATACACGATCCCCTAACTTGCACCCTTCAATAAAAGCTCATAAAAACCATGAAAAACCGCCCTTTTCACCTAATAAATACCGTCCTTATTTTGCTCTGTTGCCAGTTTGGTTTTAGTCAAAAAAGCCTACCCGAAGACCAACTTATTGGCAAAGGAAATCCAGATTTTGTGGAGCGCGATGGTTATAAACTCCGTCCCGAAGCGGCAAAGGCATTTGACGAGATGAAGGCCGCCGCCGCCAAAGAAGGTATCGCCTTTCAGGTGGTTTCCAGTTATCGAAATTACGCGCACCAAAACCGCATCTGGGAACGTAAGTATAAGGCTTATACCGCAGATGGACTTTCACCGCAGGATGCCATTACAAAAATCATAGCTTATAGCACCATCCCCGGAACATCACGTCATCACTGGGGTACTGATATTGACATTGTGGATGCAAATGGAAATGCTAACGGTGACCTGCTCGTACCTTCCAAATTTCACGGTGACGGTCCGTTTTGCAAGTTCAAAGCATGGATGGACGAGCATGCCAACGATTATGGCTACTATCTCGTTTATACGGATGATGGAAACCGTACAGGTTTTAACTATGAACCTTGGCATTACAGTTATAAGCCGCTATCGGTGGGTTACTTAGAACAGTATAAAAAGCTGGACGTACAACAGGTTTTGCAGGAACAAAAACTTATGGGTAGCGCAGAATTTACGCCTGAATTTATTACCCGGTACCGAACTCAAAATATACTGGATATAAATCCAGAACTGCTACCTTAATTTTTCTATTTGAAGCAATTGAATATTCCTGATAGCGCACTTTGAATCCGCTTCATGAGCACATGTTAATATCCTTGAAAACGTTATCGTTATTGGTTTCTTAAATCTTCGCCAGCAGGAAATTTTGTTTTTATATTTACACTACAATTAATACAACCATGGACAAAAAAGTAATTTTAATGATCTTAGACGGCTGGGGATTTGCACCAGACAAAACCGTCTCTGCCGTTGATCAGGCCAATACACCATTTATAGATTCCCTCTACAACAATTATCCACACGCACAGCTGCTCACCAGTGGCGAGAATGTGGGATTGCCTGAAGGACAAATGGGCAACAGTGAAGTGGGTCACATGAACCTGGGCGCTGGGCGCATTGTATACCAAAACCTCGCCAAAATCAATAAGGCGGTCAAAGAAAATACGCTAAAGGATAAAGAAGCTATCAAAAATGCATTTGCCTACGCTAAAGCCGAAAACAAGGCGGTACATATCATGGGGCTTGTTTCAGATGGCGGTGTGCACTCGCATATTAATCATGCCAAAGGCTTAATAGAAGCAGCAGACAACGCGGGCGTTGATCAAATTTACATACAGGCTTTTACAGACGGCCGTGACGTAGATCCAAAGTCTGGTAAAGGGTTTATTACAGATATTGACGCTTTCGCGAAAGAGCACCATGCAAAACTTGCTTCGGTAACGGGTCGCTATTACGCTATGGATCGCGACAACCGTTGGGATCGTGTGAAACTGGCCTACGAGGCTACCGTACTTGGAGAGGGCGAAAAAAGCCATGACGTAGCCACAAGCATCCAGAAAAGTTATGATGACGGAGTGACCGATGAGTTTATCAAGCCCATTATCCTTATGGAAGATAAGCAGCCGGTAGGTACGATTCAGCAAGGTGATGTGGTCATATACTTTAATTTTAGGACAGATCGTGGCCGTGAACTTACCCAGATGCTCACGCAAAAGGATTTTTCAGACCAGAACACCCGTAAGTTGGATCTGCACTTTGTGACCATGACCAGTTATGACCACAATTATAAAAATATAGAGGTGGTTTATGACAATAAAAATCTAGAGAACACGCTGGGCGAAGTAATTGCTGCGGCTGGAAAAAAACAAATACGCATCGCGGAAACCGAAAAATACCCACACGTGACCTTTTTCTTTTCCGGCGGAAGGGAAGAGCCTTTTGTAGGTGAAGACCGCCTGCTGTGTCCTTCACCAAAAGTGGCCACGTATGATATGCAGCCAGAAATGAGCGCAGGTAAAATACAGGAAATGATACTCCCCGAAC
>DRGP01000201.1 GCA_011050015.1 Leeuwenhoekiella sp.
CAAAAGAAGAATTGGATGGCATGAAGGATGCGCAAGAGTTGATTAATTTAATCCGAAAGCGCATAACGGTTTTTGACAACTAACTAAGATGGCTTTATACAGTATACACATTTTCAATATACAAAATCTGCAACCTGTAACATTAAAACCTAAAACTACATTACTCCTTCATCCCTTCATTGATCCCGTCAATATATTTTAAAATCTCATCACGCCCGGTGGTATTTGTTGCACTGCTTATAAAATAATTGGGCATTTCAAGCCAGGCCCCTTCCAGCAAAGTAGCCTTGTAGTTTTCGATATTACGCTCCAGTGCCAGGGGTTTCAATTTATCGGCCTTGGTAAAAATGATAGAAAACGGAATTTGCCTTTCGCCCAAATATTCCAGAAACTCAAGGTCTATGGGTTGAGGTTCGTGCCGGCAATCTATAAGTACAAACGCAGATATTAACTGTTCCCGTTGCTCAAAATAGTCTGTAATGAATTTTTGGAATTCTTTTTTGGCTTTTTTAGAAACACGCGCATAGCCATAGCCTGGTAAATCCACTAAATACCAGTTCGTGTTGATGATAAAATGATTAATAAGCTGCGTTTTTCCAGGTCTTCCAGAGGTTTTTGCCAGGTTTTTGCGCTGGGTGAGCATATTGATCAATGAAGATTTACCCACATTAGAGCGACCTATAAACGCATATTCTGGCAGGCGCTGCGGGGGGCATTTGGTCACTTTAGAGTTGCTTATAAGAAATTCAGCCGATTTAATGTTCATCGATATGTTTTAGTAGAATAAAAAATAGGGAAAATGGCTAGTAATTGCGCTTTTTAAGCCAATTATGAAGTATTTTATTGAATTCTTCAGGGCGTTCCATCATAGCAGCATGGCCGCACTTATCTATCCAATAGAGGTCAGAATCGGGTAAGAGTTTGTCAAAATCTTCGGCAACTTCAGGCGGGGTGACATTGTCATTTTTCCCCCAGATAATGCAGGTAGGTGTGGTCATGGTTGGCAAATCTTTTCCCATGTTGTGGCGTATTGCACTTTTGGCAATGGCCAGTGTTTTTACCAGTTTGTTACGATCATTGACCACGGCATATACATCATCCACAATTTCTTTAGTCGCTATAGTGGGATCATAAAAAACATCTTCAGCCTTTTTCTTGATATATTCATAATTGCCACGTTTTGGGTAGCTCTCGCCCATGGCGTTTTCATAAAGTCCAGAACTTCCGGTAATTACCAGGGCTTTCATGAACTCAGGATACATTTTTGTGTGGTAAAGACCTATGTGACCACCTAGCGAATTGCCCAGTAAAATAACTTTTTCAAAGTTTTTCAACATTAGAAAATCATTGAGGTATTTGGCAAAGGTTTTTACACCAGTCTTAATAAGTGGAGTAGAGTAGATGGGCAATTTTGGGATTACGACTTTGTACCCTATGTTTGAAAAGTAGGTGGTGACCGAATCAAAGTTGCTCAGGCTACCCATGAGCCCATGCAGGATCACGATAGGGGTACCTTCGCCAACTTCGATATAAGAGAATTTTCCTTCCTTTTTTAAATCATGAATCATGGTTGGTCAGCATCAAGCTTGAACACAAATATAGGCAATTACATGTAACCGCACTGCAAGGGGATTGCGTTAAAACAGAAGCATTTTTAAATAGCTGTTTTTGAATTGGTAAGACCATAAAGTCCCTATCTGTTGGTTTTCTTTTTTACGGGAAACGATCCGTTTGCACGGTTAAAATAGTTTTCCTTCCACTTTCTACCACTTTACTCACCCTGTTTTTTACTGTGCTGCATTAAAGATGTAAAAACCCTGTAAGCTATTATTATAATGCGGTCTGGGAAAAATAAATGGCTTAATGCCTGACAATCTGTGCAATGTTGATAACTTGAAGATAGTCAACAAGTAGCCTGAGTTATCAACAAAGTGGTAGAATGTGGTAAAAAGTGGTAATAATTTCTCTATATTTGAATTTATAAATTCAAAAACCTAAAGTCTTCTTGCTCAACCTTACAGGCTCATATGAATGTAAATTAGACGCCAAAGGTAGGCTTATGATGCCCACCGCGCTAAAAAAACAGCTCATTCCAGAGCTGGAAGGTGGCTTTGTGGTCAAGCGGGCGCTTTTTGATAAATGCCTGGAGCTATACCCAATAGCGCAATGGGATTTGCTGATGCAAAAGATCAACAAGCTGAACCGCTTTAATAAAAAGAACAATGATTTTATCCGTCGGTTTTTGGCGGGAGTTAAAATAGTTGAAGTTGATACCACTGGAAGGTTGCTTGTTCCCAAAGAGCTGGTCAATTTTGCCAACCTTGAAAAAGACATAGCACTTTCTGCGGTAGGAGAATTTGTTGAAATCTGGGATAAGGAAAGTTATGAAAAAACCATAACCGCAGAAGATGATGAGAAATTTGGCAATATGGCGCAGGATATAATGGGAGATACAATTGAAATACCAGATGGACTATCATAACCCCGTTTTGCTACAGGAAAGTGTAGATGGTCTGGCGATCAAGCCTGATGGCACATATGTAGATGTGACCTTTGGCGGTGGTGGCCATTCGCAGGAAATGCTGAAGCAATTAGGTACAAAAGGTAGATTATACGCTTTTGATCAGGACCGCGACGCTCTTTTAAATACCATTCCTGATGATCGTTTTACCTTGATCGCTGAGAATTTTAGGCACGTGAAGCGTTTTTTGCGTGTACATGGGATTAAGGAGGTTGACGGAATTCTGGGTGATTTTGGTGTTTCTTCGCATCAGTTTGATGTGGCCGAACGTGGTTTTTCTACCCGTTTTGAAGCACGCTTGGACATGCGGATGGACCAGAGCCGCTCCCTTTCGGCATTTGAGGTAGTGAACACCTATGACGAAAAGGATTTGCGCAGGGTACTTTTAAAGTATGGCGAATTGAGAAATGCGCCTAAAATCGCCCGTACCGTGGTTTCCATGAGAAAGGAAAAACCCATTGCCACCTCAGAAGAACTTAAAGAAGTGCTTGCGCCTTTTTTGCCTATAAACAGAGAGCATAAAATACTCGCTCAGGTGTATCAGGCCATACGTATTGAGGTAAATCAAGAACTGGAGGTTCTAAAAGAGTTTTTGGTGCAGACCGGAAAAATTTTAAAACCAGGCGGGCGGTTGAGCCTTATTTCTTACCACTCGCTCGAAGATAGATTGGTAAAGCGGTACATACGTAATGGTCTTTTTGAAGGTGAGCCTGAAAAAGATCTTTTTGGTCATTTTGAAGTTCCTTTTAAAAAAGTGGGTAAGCTCATTGTGCCCTCTAAAGGTGAAGTAAAACAAAATAACCGCGCCCGAAGTGCCAAGTTGCGAATAGCTGAAAAACTATAAAAATGTAACTTGAAAAATAATAAAAGAATAACCCAAGTCATACTAATAAAACAAACAATTACACCTTGAAAGAAGGCATCTACCACATATTAAAAGGCAAATTTCTGGTAAGCGACGATGCGATGAAAAACTGGCGTATGATCATTTTTTTATCGGTACTCGCCATTATCATGATAGCAAGTTCACACCGTGCCGATAAAAAAGTACATGAGATCTCTAAGCTCAATACCGAAGTGAAGGCCCTGCGCAGTGAGTTTGTAGATACGCGGCTGGAAGTGCGCAAGCGTATTATGGAAAGTGCGGTGACCCATAAAGTTGCTGATCGAGGACTGCGACCACCGCTCGTACCGCCAAAAAAGATCAGGGTAAAGCAAAACAACACAGATTAATGGCCATAACCGAAAAGAACATATTAAACCGTATGTACCTGGTGGCGGGAACCCTTTTCCTTGTCGCTGTGGCCGTGATATTCAAACTTGTGAATATTCAGGTGGTAGATGGCGATAAATACAGGGATCTGGCAGAAGCCCGTACAGAGCGCATGTTTACCATTCCCGCAAACCGAGGAAATTTATATGCCGGTGACGGCAGCTTGCTGGCCACATCAGTTCCCAAATATGATATACGTTTTGATGCGCTAGCACCCTCAGATAAAGATTTTGAAACCAATATTGCCGCTTTGGGTAAAGGGCTTTCGGGCATCCTAGGTAGGCAATCGTCTTATTACGTGAACCTTATGCGCCGGGCGCGCGCCAATAAAAACCGCTACCTGTTCATCACCCGTGATTTGGGCTATTCACAGTATATGAAGGTTAAAAGCCTACCCCTTTTCAATAAAGGGCCGTATCAAGGTGGCATCATTACAGAACAACATATAGAACGGGAGCACCCGCTCAATAAAATGGCCGAACGTACCGTGGGCTATGAGCGCCGTGACGAGAATGGGTATTACACCCGGGTAGGTCTTGAAGGCGCCTTCAGTAATTATTTGCGCGGAAAGGAAGGCCGAAGACTCAAGCAACGTATTGCACAAGGACAATGGAAACCTATGGGGCTTAACAACATTGTGGAGCCTGAAGATGGTTATGATGTCATTTCGACCATAGATGTTAATATTCAGGATGTGGCGCACCACGCATTACTGGGCACATTGGAAAAATTTGAGGCCGAACATGGCTGCGTGGTGGTGATGGAGACCAAAACCGGTGAAATTAAAGCTATTTCCAACCTGGGCCGAACCGATGCTGGCACGTATTACGAAGACCGTAATTATGCGGTGTACGAGTCCCATGAGCCGGGTTCAACATTTAAATTAATGGCACTCACCGCCGCCCTGGATGATAAGGTAATAGACAGCAGCACGGTGGTAGATACAGAAAACGGGCGTGTAAAATTTTACAACCGTACCGTTTATGATTCGCATTGGGGTGGTTATGGTAAGATTTCAGCGGCCAAGGCTTTTGAGCTTTCGTCAAATACCGCTTTCGCGAAATTGATCAATGAGAGTTATAAGGACGATCCTGAAATGTTCATAAACAGCCTGAAAGACATGGATATTGACCATAAAATTGGTCTTTCCATAAAAGGAGAGGGCAATCCGCATATTCCATTTCCCGGCGATAAAGATTGGTACGGTACTACTTTGCCCTGGATGGCCTTTGGCTATGGAGTTTCACTCACGCCCTTACAAATTCTCACTTTTTACAACGCGATCGCCAATAATGGTGAAATGGTAAAACCACGCTTTATACGAGAGATTAAAAAGTGGGATGCTTCGGTAGAAAAGTTTGATAAAGAAGTGATCAACCCACAAATCTGTTCGCAGGAAACCATTAAAGAGGTCAAGGCGATGATGAAGCACGTGGTGGAACGCGGAACGGCTTCCAATATCTATTCGCCCAACTTCTCCATGGCCGGAAAAACGGGGACTTGCCAGACCGAATATTGGATAGAAGAAGGCCGATATATCGCCTCTTTTGCCGGTTATTTCCCTGCTGATAATCCCGAATATTCCTGTATTGTGGTTATTCATAAACCGAACAAAAAACTGGGATATTATGGTAATATAGTCGCTGCTCCCGTTTTTAAGCAGATCGCCCAAAAGATTTATAGTGACACCCCGCTTATTGATGAGGTAGAATTACCAAAAACAAATCCCGAACCTGTAAACAAAGACTACGAGGCCTACTATAAAAAAGTACAAAAAGGCTATGCTACCGTGCCCGATGTAAAAGGAATGAGCGGTATGGACGCGGTTTCCCTTTTGGAAAATATGGGGCTTAAGGTACATTTTAAAGGCGCTGGAAAAGTGGAAAAACAATCGCTCAAACCAGGTATAAAAGTGGCTAAAAATCAGCAAATAACTTTACAACTGTCATGAATTTATTAAAAGACATATTGTATAAGGTCACCCTTGATTCAGTCGTGGGCAATACCGGTGTTGCGGTCACAAATATTCATTATGACTCGCGCCAGGTGGGGCTCAACGATGTGTTTATTGCCATACGCGGTACACACAGCGACGGCCACGAGTATATAAAAAAGGCTGAAGATGCCGGTGCGATCGCCATTATTTGTGAAACATTGCCCCAGCGTTTTGTAAATGGGATCACCTATGTGAAAACCACCAATACACACAGCGCGCTGGCTATTATGGCGGCCAATTTTTACGGTCATCCTTCGGAAAATTTAAAATTGGTTGGAATCACAGGCACCAATGGTAAAACCACAATCGCTACCCTGTTGCACCGTTTATTTGCTGATGCAGGCTACAAAACCGGATTGCTTTCTACCGTAAAAATTTTAGTGGGGGAAACCGAACATAAAGCGACCCACACCACACCAGACCCACTGGTGATCAATAAATATTTAAGCGAGATGAACGCTGCCGGGGTAGAATTTTGCTTTATGGAGGTGAGTTCACACGGTATTCATCAAAAACGTACCGACGGGCTGTATTTTGCCGGAGGCATATTTACAAATCTTACGCACGATCATCTGGATTACCATCCCACCTTCGCCGAATACCGCGATGTTAAAAAGTCTTTTTTCGACAATTTGCCCAAGGAAGCATTTGCGCTGGTCAATGTAGATGATAAGAATGGCATGGTCATGCTACAGAATACCAAGGCCAAAAAAGTGACCTACGCGCTAAAAACCTATGCCGATTATAAGGCACAAATTCTGGAAAATCAATTTTCAGGGTTATTGTTAAAGATCAATGGTAACGATGTCTGGTCAAAGTTAATAGGCACTTTTAACGCCTACAACCTCTTAGCCATTTACGCCGCGGCCGATCTGCTGGGCCTTGAAGAGCTGGAAGCGCTTCAGCGTATCAGTGCGCTTCAAAGTGTAGCCGGGCGGTTTCAATATTTCATTTCAGAAACCAAAATTACTGCGATTGTAGATTATGCACACACGCCAGACGCACTCAAAAACGTGCTGGAGACCATTAATGACATCCGCACTAAAAATGAAGAACTCATTACTGTTGTGGGCTGCGGAGGTGATCGTGACAAGACCAAGAGGCCAAAAATGGCCAATATCGCTTCCACACTGAGCACAAAAGCCATTTTGACAAGCGATAACCCGCGCACCGAAAATCCCGATACGATTATTGAGGAAATGGAAAATGGAGTGGAACCTCAAAACGTAAAAAAAATACTGAGCATTACACAACGAAAGCAGGCTATAAAAACCGCCTGCCAGATGGCAAGGGAAAACGACATTATCCTCATTGCAGGTAAAGGCCATGAGACGTATCAAGAAGTCAATGGGGTGCGCAGTGATTTTGATGATTATAAAATAGTAAAGGAGCTTTTAAGCGAACTGAATAAATAGAAGTTTTCGCTAAACGGCGGAAAGAATGATTAACACTTATGTTGTACTACTTGTTTGATTATTTAGAGCAGCAATATAACCTAACGGGGGCCAGCCTTTTTGGCTTTATCTCGTTTCGGGCGTCTCTCGCTATTCTGCTTTCGCTTGCGATTTCCACCATTTGGGGAAAGAAGATCATCCTGTTCCTGCAACGTAAACAACTGGGCGAATCCATACGTGACCTGGGTCTTGATGGCCAAGTGGAAAAAGCGGGAACCCCTACCATGGGAGGTCTTATCATAATCATTGCAACCCTGATCCCTGTGCTGCTTTTTGCCCGGCTTGACAATATATATGTGATTTTGCTCATCGTCACCACCCTGTGGATGGGTGCCATTGGCTTTCTCGATGATTATTTAAAGATCAAGCAGAAAAATAAAGATGGCCTACAAGGTAAATTTAAAATTGTAGGTCAAGTGGGACTCGGGATTATCGTGGGGGCGACCATATTTTTCCACCCGGATATTACGGTAAAGGAAGAAATTGTTAACCCAAAAAACAGTCAGGAGCTCCTCACGCAGAATAGTGAGGCAGAATTTTCTTCGGAAGAGAAATCGCTCACCACCACGATTCCTTTTGTAAAGGATAATGAAGTGGATTATGCAAAAATCGTGAGTTGGCTGGGGGATGATTACGTCAAATACGCGTGGCTCATTTTTATCCCGATCGTCATTTTTATTGTCACTGCTGTTTCCAACGGGGCAAACCTTAGCGATGGCATCGATGGACTCGCAGCGGGTTCTTCAGCCATAATTGTGTTGACGCTGGGGCTTTTCGCCTGGGTTTCGGGCAATATTATTTTTAGTGATTACCTCAATGTGATGTACATCCCGAGAACGGGTGAAATGGTAATTTTTATAACCGCTTTTGTAGGTGCGCTAGTCGGTTTTGTGTGGTACAATACCTATCCCGCCCAGGTATTTATGGGCGATACGGGAAGTCTCACCATAGGCGGGGTGATCGCCGTGATTGCGATCGCCATCCGTAAAGAACTATTGATCCCAGTGCTTTGCGGGATTTTCTTTGTGGAAACACTTTCGGTAATGCTGCAGGTAAGTTGGTTTAAATACACTAAAAGCAAACATGGCGCGGGCCGAAGGATTTTCCTGATGTCCCCGCTGCATCACCATTACCAAAAACGCGGTTTGCACGAGAGTAAAATAGTCGTGCGGTTTTGGATTATTGGCATTTTACTGGCAATAATCACCATTGTAACCCTAAAAATCAGGTAAAATGGCCAAAAAACTGGCAATACTTGGGGGAGGGGAATCTGGTGTGGGCGCGGCTTTACTGGGTAAAAAGGAAGATTTTGAAGTATTTGTGTCAGATTACGGCAAGATCAAACAGAAATACAAAGATGTTCTTATAAATAATGAAATCGAATGGGAGGAAGGCGGCCACAGCGAGGTTAAAATTCTTGAGGCCGATCTGGTAATGAAAAGCCCTGGGATTCCTGATAAAACACCGCTTGTTATTTCGCTAAAAGCGAAAGGCATACCGGTAATTTCAGAAATTGAGTTCGCTTCGCGCTATACCGATGCAAACTTAATCGGGATCACCGGAAGCAACGGTAAGACCACCACGACTGCCATGACCGCGTATATTTTGAAACAAGCGGGATTGAGCAGTATGGCCGCGGGAAATATCGGTGACAGTTTTGCCAAATGTGTAGCTGAAAAAAATATTGAAAATTATGTGCTGGAGATCAGCAGTTTTCAACTGGACGGTATTGTGGATTTTGCGCCACATATCGCAGTAATAACAAACATTACCCCAGACCATCTGGACCGGTACGAGTACAAATTTGAAAATTATATCGCATCAAAGTTCAGGATCGCGATGAACCAGACCGAAACCGATTGTTTGATCTATGATGCAGACGATCCCGTAATCACAGACTGGCTGCAAAAGCATCCTGTAAAGTCACGATTACTTCCGTTTTCGGTTTCAAAAAAAATAAAAGAAGGGGCTTATCTGGCCGATGAAAAGATAATAATAGAAATAGACAATAACCAACTAACTATGTCAACAGCAAATCTATCCATGAAAGGAGTACATAATACAAAAAATGCGATGGCGGCCGCGACCGTTTCACGCTTGCTTAACATACGCAAAGCGACCATACGCGAGAGTCTTGAGGGTTTTCAGGGCGTTGAGCACCGGCTGGAACAGGTCTTAAAGATCAATAATGTCTCGTACATAAATGATTCTAAGGCTACTAATGTGAATGCGACGTTTTATGCGCTAGATAGTATGACTGCACCCACGGTATGGATTGTGGGCGGGACCGACAAAGGCAATGATTATAAAGATCTTTTTCCGCTAGTAAATGAAAAAGTGAAGGCCATTATTTGCCTGGGCGTAGATAACCGCAAGCTAATGGATACGTTTTCCAATATGGTAGATGTAATCATCGAAACACAAAGCGTGGTGGAAGCGACAAAAATTGCGTACAAACTAGCCAATAAAGGAGAAAATGTACTGCTTTCACCAGCCTGTGCTAGTTTTGACCTGTTTGAAAATTATGAAGACCGTGGCCGGCAGTTTAAAGAAGCGGTAAGAAACCTATAAAAATGGGAGAAAAAGGCTGAAAATCGGCTCTTTTTAAGTAAAAATAACAATTACAATAATAGGACGTGAAAAATCCGTGGAACATCATAGCGAATTTAAAGGGAGACCGTGCTATATGGGCTATTGTGGCCTTTTTGGCGCTATTTTCCTTTTTGCCTGTTTATAGTGCCAGTAGCAACCTGGCCTATCTCTATGGTGATGGGGACACTATCGGCTTTTTGATGCGCCATTTTATGCATTTAGTGCTCGGTTTTGCGATTATTTATGGCGTGCACCGCGTCCCTTACCATTATTTTAAAGGGCTGTCGATTATTTTAATGCCGGTGATCCTCATCTTATTGATTGTTACCCTCGCGCAGGGTACAACCATAGACGGTGCCAATGCCAGCCGATGGATTCAGGTGCCTTTTGTGGGGTTCACCTTTCAGACCTCTACACTCGCAGCGGTTATTCTCATGGTGTACGTTGCCCGGTATCTATCAAAAATCAACGATCGTGAAATCACTTTTAAGGAAAGTTTATTGCCCTTATGGTTGCCGGTGGGGATTATGCTAGCGCTTATTTTGCCAGCTAACTTCTCTACAACCGCTATTATTGCGGCAATGACCTTTACGCTGTTATTCATAGGGGGCTATCCGCTGAAGTATTTAGGGTCTATGCTACTGTTGGGCGTATTTCTGTTGGCCTTTTTTGTCGTAGCGGCAAAAGCTTTCCCTAAAGCGTTCCCCAACCGCGTAGATACCTGGATGGCGCGTATAGATAGTTTCACAGACGAAGGCGATACCGAAGCTGATTATCAGATTGAAAAAGCAAAAATAGCCATTGCGACCGGTGGTGTGATGGGACTGGGTCCTGGAAAAAGCGTGCAGAAGAACTTCCTGCCACAGTCCACTTCAGATTTTATTTTTGCGATAATTGTAGAAGAATGGGGTTTGGTTGGCGGCATGACCTTAATGTTGCTTTATCTCTTGTTGCTCTTTAGAATTGTTATTGTAGCGTATAAATCACCCAGTATTTTTGGAAAATTGGTCGCACTGGGGGTCGGGCTGCCCATTGTTTTTCAAGCATTGATCAATATGGCGGTGGCGGTAGAGCTTTTCCCGGTAACGGGACAAACATTGCCCATGGTAAGTAGCGGGGGTACATCTATCTGGATGACCTGCCTGGCGATAGGTATTATATTGAGTGTGAGTGCAAAAAGAGAAGAAATACGCGCTCAGGAAGAAAAAGAAGAAAAGGAAGAAAAGGAAATGAATCCGCTGGAAGTATTGAGCGAAGCGATATAGGCACCCTAGCCCCCAAAGGGGGGGGGGTTAAAGTAACAATGGACAGTAAAGAATTAAGATTTTTTTAAAATAATAAAAAATAACCATTAAGTTTTCAATAATAATAGCAATAACAATAAGAACAGCGTGAAATCCTATAAATTCATCATATCAGGAGGCGGCACCGGCGGGCATATTTACCCAGCGCTGGCGATTGCCGATGGGCTCAAGGCGAAATATCCCGATGCGGAATTTCTCTTTGTGGGGGCGCGTGACCGCATGGAAATGGAAAAAGTACCCCAGGCCGGTTACAAAATCAAGGGGTTATGGATTTCGGGTATAAAAAGGGAATTAACGCTTTCTAATCTCATGTTTCCCATAAAATTGATGAGCAGCTTGTTTGCCTCTTCAAAAATCATCAGAAAATTTAAACCTGATGTAGTAATAGGTACAGGCGGTTTTGCCAGCGGACCTCTGTTGCAGTCAGCAAATAATAAAAATATCCCTACGCTGATACAAGAGCAAAATTCGTACGCGGGGGTGACCAATAAACTATTGGGTAAAAAGGCAAAAAAAATATGTGTTGCGTATGATAAAATGCATATGTTTTTCCCCAAGGAAAAAATAGTAAAAACGGGAAATCCCGTACGGCAGGATCTGCTTGAAATAGATACTAAAAGAGCCGCGGGACAAGTCGAATTTGACTTGAAGGAAGGAAAACCCACGCTTTTAATATTGGGTGGAAGCCTCGGGGCACGCGCCATTAATAAGTTGGTTGCAGAAAATATAGAATATATCCTGGAGCAGGGCGTTCAGCTCATCTGGCAGACCGGTAAATTGTATTATGAGCAATATAAAGACAGGGACGGTTTAGCAAACGTGAAGGTTTTAGCGTATATCGATACGATGAATCTTGCATATGCCGCGGCAGATATCATTATCAGCAGGGCTGGGGCAGGATCTGTTTCAGAGCTGTGCATCGTGGGGAAACCGGTGATTTTCATCCCTTCACCTAATGTAGCCGAAGATCACCAGACCAAAAACGCCCGCGCCATAGTTGAGAAAGACGCTGCAGTTCTAATTCCCGAAAATGAGCTACAGCAACAGTTTAAACCTGTTTTCAGTGAACTCCTGAACAACCCGGAAAAACAGCAAATATTGGGTGAAAACATTAAAAAATTGGCTTTGCCCAATGCCACTGAAGACATTATTTCAGAAGTTGAAAAGTTGATTTTGAATAAAGTTATTGCTAATAAGCATTGAGCATTTCGAATAAAGAGAAGAGAATAATGAAAAGTGAACAATGGAAAAGAGAAAAGCTTACTTGAAGGCGGCTGAGTGAATTTCTTAGAGCTTTTGCGGAAAGAAATTAGTACCGAAGCCCGGTGGGTAATATTAGTTCCATTTTTAAATAAAAAAAATTGGCAAAAGAAAAATTAAACGAATGAACGATTCAACGCTTGTACTTGTGAAAGCTGGGAACAAGAATAAAAAATAAGAAATAAAAATAAAAATTAACCCGTGAACACCCTAAACCACATAAATACCTATTATTTCATCGGCATCGGTGGGATTGGTATGAGCGCGCTGGCCCGTTATTTTAAGGCGGCGGGCAAGGTGGTTTATGGTTATGATAAAACGCCCAGCGTGATCACTGCTGGTCTGGAAGAATTGGGTATTGCGATTCATTTTGACGATTCAGAAGATGCTGTTCCGGTAGATTCAAAAGAAAAGAAGGAAACACTAATAGTTTATACTCCAGCCATTCCTAGTGCACATAAAGGGTTCAATTCTTTAAAAAAACAAGGTTTTACCGTTAGAAAACGGGCTGAAGTACTGGGTTTATTGACCAAAGATAAATTTTGCCTTGCGGTGGCGGGAACCCACGGAAAGACAACCACCTCGGCGATTTTAGGGCATTTATTGGCAGAAACCGGGGTCGCCATAACCGCTTTTTTAGGAGGGATCGCGACCAATTATAACAGCAACCTGATTCAAAAAGGAGAAGAGGTGATCGTTGTGGAAGCAGATGAATACGACCGCTCCTTCTTACAATTATATCCCAATATTGCCTGCATCACATCTATGGATGCAGATCATCTAGATATTTATGGTGATGTTGGGGTTATGCAGGAAGGTTTTAAGGAGTTTGCCTATCATGTACAAAAAGGCGGCACCCTATTTATAAAAAACGATCTGGAGCTGGAAGGTCTTACCGTAGCGATTGAGGAGGAAGCCGATTTTTCGGCTCAACGTATAGGTATTAAAGATGGTTTGTTTCATTTTGACCTGCACCATCCATCGGGTGTGTTGAAGGATTTAAAAACTCAGCTTCCCGGCAGGCATAATATATTTAATGCCACGACCGCGCTGGCCATGGCCATTAGATACGGGATTGCTCCAGAGCTACTAAAACCGGCGTTGGAAAGTTTTAAAGGCGTTAACAGGCGTTTTACCTATCGGATTAATCGCGATGATCTGGTGCTCATCGATGATTATGCGCATCATCCCACAGAGATAGACGCGGTGCATCAATCGGTGCGGGAACTGTATCCTGATGATGAGATTCTGGTTGTTTTTCAGCCGCATCTATTCAGCCGCACGCGGGATTTTATGAATGATTTTGCGCAGAGCCTTTCAAATTTTGATGAAGTCCTATTACTGGATATTTACCCAGCGCGGGAAGAACCTATTACAGGTGTGAACGCCGATGTTTTATTGGAAAAAATAACGCTTTCGCGGAAGCGAAAAATTGATAAAATTGACCTACAATCAGCTGTAACAGCATCAAAATTAAAAATAAAAGTGATTTTGGGTGCTGGTGATATAGGGGAAGAAATTATAAAAATAACCAAAGCCTTTGTAGTATGAAAGTGAATTGGTTTTACATAAAAATGACTGTTTTGATCGGTTTAACCGTGTTTTTGTTCGGTTTTTCGGCCCAAAGAAGTACTGCGCGGAAAATAGAAGGTGTGCAGGTCAATTTTGAAGCGGGTGACAATTTGTTCATCACTGCCGCTGCGGTTGATAAATTGTTAATACAAAGTAATCAGCATCTTACAGGTCAGGATAAAGAAACTCTAGTTTTGAAAGCACTGGAAAAACGGCTCAATGCCAATGCAATGATTGCACACGCAGATGTTTATCTAACGCTGAATGGTATTGTAGGAGCCAATATAGAACAACGCAAACCCCTGGCGCGTGTGGAGGCGTCGACACCGTATTATCTGGATGAAACGGGTAGTATTATGCCGTTATCACCCAATTATTCGGCACGTGTGCCGATCATTAATGGTGTTGGGAAGCAAGAACTTGCAGAGGTTTATCCCATACTGCAATACATTAAGAACGACCCGCTCCTCAACAAATTGATTATCGGGTTGACCCGTCAAAAAAACGGTTCATATGTACTCACTCCGCGGATTATGGATTACCGCATAAAACTGGGCAAACCAGAGCAAATAGATTCAAAGTTCAATAATTACAAAGCGTTTTATCAAAAAACGCTAAAAGATAAAAGTTTAGAAATGTACAGCTTGGTTGACCTCAGGTTTAAGGACCAAGTAGTAGGCACTAAAAAATAAGTTATGGAAGATAATGATATCGCGGTAGGACTGGATATAGGC
>DRGP01000202.1 GCA_011050015.1 Leeuwenhoekiella sp.
ACATAAGGCCCCACCACGGGAATAGATTCTGAAAACGCGGCAGCGGTAAGCGTTACACCATCCGCATCACTGGTTTTCCAGACGCCTGTTACCAGAATGGTCAATGCAGTCAAGGTACATACTATGATAGTATCTATAAAAGGACCGAGCATGGCTACAAGACCTTCTCGAATAGGTTCGCCGGTTTTTGCCGCACCGTGTGCCATGGGGGCAGTTCCCACACCGGCTTCGTTGGAAAAAGCACCCCGGCGAATGCCCAAAATAATGAGTCCGCCCACTACCCCACCAAGAAAGGGATCACCCAAATAATAAGTAGCAGAAAAAGCCTCCGTGAAAATAAGTTTGAAATATCCGGGAACTTCGGTTGCATTTACGCCCAGTATGATCAATACGGCAATAAAGTAAAGAACAACCATGGCGGGAACCATTTTAGAAGCCGTTTTGCTGATGCGGTTGAGTCCGCCAAGGATTACAAAACCCGTGACAATAGCCAGAAAGATCCCAATGCCCAGATTTGATATAAAACCGACTTCCACCCCATTGGGTTCAAGCAAAATATCGCTTATAGCCTGTGTAAGTTGGTTGACATTAAAAACGGGCAAGGCTCCAATCAACCCTGCTATACTGAAGAAAATTGCCAGTGGTTTCCAGTTTTTTCCTAGACCTTCCATAATAAAATACATCGGGCCGCCCTGTATCTGCCCAGCGGAATCCTTACCGCGGTACATAATGGCCAGCGAACAGGTGAAAAATTTGGTTCCCATGCCTACCAGGGCACTTACCCACATCCAGAAAACGGCGCCTGGTCCGCCTATGGCTATAGCGACCGCAACACCGGCGATGTTGCCCATTCCCACCGTAGCGCTCAAAGCCGTAGTCAAAGCCTGAAAATGGCTGATTTCACCTGGATCATCGGGGTTGTCATATTTACCGCGCAGGACGTTAATGGCATGCCCTAAATATCGAAAAGGTAAAAATCGGGAGTAAATAAGGAGATACAGACCACCCCCTATAAGTAAAATCAATAAGGGTAAGCCCCAAACGAAAGAGGCCAGTTCTGCAAGGAAGGAATCAATGGTTTTCATTTGGGCAAAATAAATTAAAATGGCAGAACAAGTTCGTTACTGGTGCTGACTTATGCGAAAATGAAATAGTTTAGTATACATTTTACTTCAAGACCGTTCTTGAAAAAAATGCTCAGCAATTTTTAGGAATTGAATTTATTGTCTATAAATTGCTGATTTTCGATAAAAATTACTGGTTTTTTAACCAGTTTTCCACATTGCTCTTGATGCGCTGTTCTATATTTTCGGTGTCTGATTTCACGAAATTGGTGCCAGTGATATGCTCATAGAGTTCAATATAGCGGTCGGAGACCGTCCCGATATAATTATCACTCATTAGAGGTGCTTCCTGTCCAGGTTTACCTTGAAAGCCTTCGGCGATGAGCCACTGGCGTACAAACTCTTTAGAAAGTTGTTTTTGGGGTTCGCCTTTTTGCTGGCGTTCTTCATAACCTTCCATATAAAAATAGCGTGAAGAATCAGGCGTGTGTATTTCATCGATAAGCAGGATATTTCCATCTTTATCTTTACCAAATTCATATTTGGTATCCACCAGAATAAGTCCGCGGTCTTTAGCTATTTCGCTACCGCGGGAAAACAATTTTTGTGTATAATCTTCCAAAACCGCATAATCTTCGGCCGAAACAATGCCTTTTTTAAGAATATCCTCTTTGGAAATATCTTCATCGTGATCACCCATTTCAGCTTTTGTGGCCGGAGTGATTATAGGTTCCGGAAAATTATCGTTTTCCTGCATCCCTTCGGGCATTTGCATGCCACAAAGCGTTCTTTGTCCTGCTTTATATTCACGTGCCGCGTGACCGGCCAGATAACCGCGTATGACCATTTCTACTTTAAAAGGGGTGCATTTTTTACCAATGGCGACATTGGGATCTGGTGAGGCCAGAAGCCAGTTGGGCACCAGATCTTCGGTGTCCTTCATCATTTTTGTGGCAATCTGGTTCAATATTTGACCTTTGTAGGGTATTCCCTTGGGCATCACCACATCAAAAGCGCTGAGCCTATCGGTCGCGATCATGATCAGGAGGTCATTCTCCAGTGTATAGACTTCGCGTACCTTCCCTTTATAAACATCTTGCTGGCCGGGAAAATTATAGTTGGTTGCTGTGAGGGTATGCATAAATAAAGTAACTTAATGGAAAATAGGTTTGTCCTTAAATCCAGAAATATCTAATTCCTGTTTTCAATGTCTTTGTAAGCGGCGATCACTTCCTTAACCAGTTTATGGCGTATCACATCTTTATCATCCAGATAGATCATGGCTACCCCTTTTACGTCTTTAAGGATAAGCAATGCTTCTTTAAGGCCACTTACACTCCTGCGCGGAAGATCTACCTGACCGGGATCACCGGTGATCAGGAACTTGGCGCTTTTCCCCATACGGGTCAAAAACATTTTCATCTGGGCGTGGGTCGTGTTTTGCGCCTCGTCAAGAATAACGAAGGCATTATCTAACGTGCGCCCGCGCATAAAGGCCATTGGTGCGATCTGTATCACTCCTTTTTCAATGTAGGATTCCAGCTTTTCATGGGGTATCATATCCCGAAGTGCGTCATAAAGCGGTTGCATGTAGGGATCTAATTTTTCCTTAAGGTCACCGGGTAAAAAGCCCAAATTTTCACCAGCTTCTACCGCTGGGCGGGTAAGTATGATACGTTTTACCTCTTTATCTTTTAGGGCTTTTACGGCAAGGGCAACACCCGTATAGGTTTTACCTGTACCGGCGG
>DRGP01000203.1 GCA_011050015.1 Leeuwenhoekiella sp.
GCAGACTAGAACCAGTTACCGAATAGTATATTTCTGTGAATTAATTTTAGCAAGGAATAGCCGTGGTCCTGTACTGCGGCTATTTTTTTATGCGTTTCCCTCGGTAAAAAACAATAGAAAACAGCTTTTTTAATCGAAAAATGGGTTAAAAAGCCGGGAAAACTGTTGTTTTTAAGTGGAACTTCATATGCTCGTATAGAACTGCATACACGCAAAATGTTGTTTTCATATTTCTCCACTGCCAAAAGAAGACCTCATCGTGATTATTTTATTAAATTGCTTATAATCTTGAGTTTGAATTCATCAGCGGTAGGATTAAAACCATTAACTCTTCCTTAAAAATAGAAGGAAACACATTAATAGAAGGACAAATGACAGCTCTTTTAGAAAACAAAACAGTGAAGATTCCTTATCTAAAACGAAGAAAAACACGAACTGCTTAAAAGCGGTTTTCTCTTTTTAGGTCTTTGCTCCATCTGGAAAAAATTGAGCCTATCAAAACTGCTTGACTAAGAGGATGCTTTCAAGATCCAAGCCAAAACGAGTCTTTCTACCCCACTTTTCACCCGTTTTTGAATAAATTTTAGGTGTTTTTTGAGCTCATCTGCATTGTAGCGAGGGGCCTGCGCAGCGACCAAAACAAAATGTATTATCTTCAACAAAAATATTTTTCATCCAAAACCGGATCACACCTCAGTACGGCTTTGAGCAGTAGCCGGTAGGCATCTTTTAAAAAAAACAATGGAAATAACAACGTCATTTGATGATTTAGATTCTATAAGTATAGAAAACCAAACAACTAATTTTCCAAAACATTTTCACGAAACGTTTTGTATATCTTTAATACATAAAGGAATCGAACAAATTAATTTTAACAATCAAAGACTTTTTAGCGAAGCAGGAAGTATATCAATTGCCAACCCATATGAAATACATTCTAATCCATTAACGGACAGCAATTCTCATTTAAAATTTGATACTATTTACATATCAAATGAATTGATGAAATACTTACTCAATGGAAAAAACATCATGTTTGTAAACAGAAAAATAAACCATAAAAAAGTCAATAAATTGTTCGTGGAACTAAAAAACGCTATGGACAAAAATAACTCTGAGAGTGTTAAGTTTTATTTACGACAATTCGTAAATATCTTGAAATTCTACTCTCAAGAAAATAAAAAAGAATACTCAGAATTAAATTTCAGTAGCATTAATCAAATAAACGGCTACATTGAAAATCATATTTACGAAAAATTTTGCCTAAACGAGCTATCAAAAATGGCGAACATCAACAAGTTTGGATTTGTAAAAAAATTCAAGTCATCAACAGGTATGACACCAATGAATTACATATTGATGAGAAAAATATTTTCCTGCAAAAAGTTAATTACCCAAGATTCTGAACTTACTGAAATAGCCTATCAATATAACTTTACCGATATGGCTCATTTTTCCAAAACCTTTAAACGTTATATAGGACTTTCACCCAAAAAGTATCAAAAGCGCATCGTTCAAGAGTAATAATTGCCAACATTATACAAGTTCTATTATTTTTATACAACTACATTTGAGAAAATTTAAATCCCAAATGAAAAAAGCAACTTATTTTTCTCTTCTCTTTTTTATAATATCAAACGCAATATTTGCTCAATCAATTGACGAAACTTTTTCGCAGAAAAAAATGAAAAAAGATTTTGAGATCTTTAAAAAGATACGGTTATCAGCTAATTCCGGACTTTACAAACATCGTACAAAACAAGAAATAGATAGTATTTATAATTGGGCAGATAAACAAATTTATCAATCATCAACTTATAGAGAATTTTATAATATTATTTGCCAACTAACCGATTTTGAAGGAAGCCTACACAACGATACAGGATTACCCAAAAAGTTAAATCAATCCTTAAAGAATGAGAAAAGCGGTTATTTTCCTTATCCAATAAAATGGATTTATGGCAAATGGATAATCAACTACGAGAAAGGAGAAATACCATTAGGTGCAGAAATCATATCAATCAACGATAAAGAAATTAAGAATATTATAAAAAAACTTTACAAATATTACACAACAGATGGCGTAAATAAAACTGGAAAAACAATAGGTATAAATCGCAATTTTAGCAAATACTACCGATTAAATTATGGGGCTGAAGATTCCTTTAAAGTTACTTACAAAGAACATAATTCAAACCAAATCCAATTTGCCACTTTAAAAGATGTGAGTTACGCTACTTATTTTAAAAAATTTGATGATAGATATTCAAAATCATTTGATAAGCTTGATTATGTAAGCTCTGACAAAGTGCAAGAAAAATACAGTTTTAGAAAAATAAATAAACAAACAGGTATTTTAACCATAAATACTTTTCTTATAGGAAATAACGCTGATGACCCAAAACACAAAACTTATGTCAGGTTTCTAGATAGTATCTTTTCAAATATAAATGTTAATAAAATCCGCAATTTAATTGTAGATGTTCGTCATAATGGTGGCGGAACAGACCCAAATGATTTAGTTACATATTCTTATTTGACACAGCGGAATTTTTCAGAGAATAAGCAGGCTTGGATAAGTTTTAATAAAATACCATACGTAAGATATATAGAAAGTAAAATACCTTCGTTTTTAAGGTTTTTGGGCGTTGGAAAATACAATAAATGGTTTCAAAAAGAATTTTACATGGAAAAGGAAAAAGGTTTTTATCAAGGACCTCTAAGCGAAGACCATAAAATAAGAAAACCCAAAACACAAGCATTTAAAGGAAAAATTTATCTACTTATAAGCCCGAGAGTTGCTTCGGCAGGTAGTTTATTTGCAGCTATGGTAACAGGAAATGAAAATAGCGTTGTTATTGGCGAAGAAGCAATGGGGGGATATTATGGACATAACGGTCATACGCCGATGACCTACATTCTACCAAAATCTAATATTGAAACCACGTTTTCTATTGTAAATTTAGAGCAAGATGTTCCAAAAAAAGAAAGTCAGATACATCACCGGGGAATTATTCCAGATTATGAGGTAAACCAAACTTATGGTGATTATTTAAATCAAGAAGATACACAAATGGACTTTGTACTTGAGCTGATAAAAAAGAATATGAAGATATAAGACAATCCTTAGCACAAGCTTCTAATTTCAGAAAATATGTATTCATACAAAACGTGTTTAAGCGGTTTTCTTCTTTTAGATCTTTTTCACCTACTTTTCACCCTTTTTTGGATGAATTTTAGATGTTTTTTGAAGTTGTTGGCAATGCCAGCTGGGTAACCGTGCGGCGACCAAAACAAAATCCATTATCTTCAACCAAAATTAAAAACTGAATTAAAAACCGAACCACAATTGCGCAATTCTGTTCATTTTCCATAGAGTGGCATAAGGATTCATTTAAGTAAAAACAATTCATTCAGCTCTCTTAAATAAAACCGCTGATTATGATTTTTAAATTCCGATCCATAAGGTCCGGGGAACTTTCAGAACGACTGATTTGGCAATGGAACAAGGAGCCAATAGATTGGAGCGAAGAACAAATTTTTACAACGCAACTACGGAATTAAAAAATAAAAATAACTACACATTTAATTGGCAAATCGATACCATAAAAAATGTAGGTCACAACTATAAAAAGATGTCTGAAAATGCAGTCAAATGGCTAAAAAATACCCCGAATCGAGCGGATAGCCCCGCCATTAATTGATGGTGTACCCCACAAAACCAAGCAAGGGCGTGGAATTTATGTTACTTATTTAATCCGTTGCATAAACAGCATCCTGAATCGGGATATGTGTGTTTTCTGAGTTTAATAAAAATCGTCTATTCGGGAACTACTGCCCCATTTTCAAACCAGATTTTTACCGCTTTTTTGTAGTTTTCTTCACGTATTGGCGGTTTCTCACGCGCGGTACCGTCAGGATGCAGACCGGGATTAAATGCCCAGAGCACCAGTTCGTCTTCGGTTAAATGCTCCAACAGTTCTTCATGGGTTCGGTTACCGTTTTTGGATGTATCAAGCATAACGCGGGCGATTTCAGTTTTGGAGAGCCCTTCCCAGGCCATAGATGGCGGAGCCAGCCCCCAATGCGGAGCACCCGGCTGGCCGGCGTAGTTATCATTGGTATCGGTATGGCAAGAAGCGCATAAAAGTGTATTAAACCCAAGTTTACTGCTGGCACTGTCACGACCAAAAGGGTGTGGATGTGCATCCATACCCCGTTTTGGCACGCCATCGCTGGGATGACAGTTCACGCAGCGGGGATGCGCCACAACTTGCATCATGGTGTTAAATGCGGCTTCATTGGTCATGGTTTCCGCTGGAATAGGGCCATAGTCATTTGTCTTTCCCAACGGATAAAAGGCATAAAGCGTCAGGGCAATTGCACTAAATAAAAGGAGCAGAACAGGTTTTAGTTTTTTGATCATATCTGTTTTTTAAGGCTAGGTTACCCTTGTTGTGCAATGGGTTTTGAAATGAAAACAGGTTACACTTTAATGTCCTGCAGTTTTTGTTTTTCAAACGAATTTATAAATGGCTGTTGGTAAAGGCGCTGTCCGGTTGCCGCTTTGATCGCATTTGCCAGTGCACCGCCCGCTGGTGGCAATCCAGGTTCACCCAGACCGGTAGGGGAAAGCGTGTTTTCTACAAAATGGACGTCAACCACTGGCGTTTCCTGCATGCGTATTAAGCGGTAGGAATCAAAATTCTCTGCTTTAGGCCGACCGTCCTCAAAGGGAAAATACCCATACATCGCGTGCCCAATGCCATCTATCACACCACCTTCTACTTGATTTCTGGCACCGGTAGGATTGACCACAATACCGCAATCCACCGCAACAGTAACATTTTTTACCTTCGGAAAGCCATTTTGCATGCCTATGGAAACCACTTCGGCGACATGCGAATTATGGCTGTAATAGGCCGAAAAACCTTTATGAATTCCCGGTTCTGCACTGCCCCAGTTGCCTTTTTCAGCAGCCAGACGAATGGTATCTTTCATACGCGATGCCGAATATTCGATGCGTTCATCTGCGCCTTCATCTACATTATCAAGCAGATCCAGACGTAATTGTACAGGGTCAATTTGGAGTTCGCCGGCGATTTCATCAAAAAAACTTTGTTCCGCGAAAGCGAGAAAGTTCGTGTAAGGCGCGCGCCATGCACCGGTGGAAATATCGCTTTTGTAATTGCCGGTTTCTACCTTATAGTTGGCAATTGCACCCGCCGGGAAAAAATTGGGGATCAAGCCATACATGTTAGAATTAATTGCGGCTTCCTTCAAATTGTAACCGGTCACTTTATCATCCTTTAGCGCTGCTTTTATACGGTATTTGATGGAAGGGCGATAAGTACCGGCGGTCATATCATCTTCCCTGGAATACACCACTTTTACCGGTTTTTTGGCCAAGTTTGAAATTTCTGCCGCTTCCAACACAAAATCCCCGTAAAGCCTGCGGCCAAAACCGCCTCCCATACGCGTCATTTGCAAATCGATATCTTTTTCGTCGCGCTCCAGCAATTTCGCCACTTGGCTTGCCGTACCCGCGGGCGTCTGTATGGGCCCTACCAAATATACCTTGTCAGCGGTAACATTGGCATAAAAATTCATGGGCTCCATGCAATTATGGGGTAGAAATGGGGATTCGTAGGTGCGTTCTATTACCTGATCTGCATCAGCGAAAGCTTTGTTTACATCACCATCTTCGCGTTCTACCTTAAGATCTTTGCGGTCTAGAATAGCATCCAGTTTTTGGGAATGCAGCGCAGAACCTTCTAAATTACCACTAGGTTCCCACTGAACCTTGATTTTACGTTTGGCTTTCATAGCAGCCCATGTATTTGTGGCTATCACGGCTATTTTATCGCCAAATTGAAGGATTTCCTCTACTCCATTTACTGTTTTGGCTTCACTATCGTCGTAACTTTTCAGTTTTTCGCCAAAGGCGGGAGCGCGCATCACCGTGGCGTATTTCATTCCTTCTTCCTTAAAATCGAGACCGTAGAGTGGTTTACCGGTAATAATAGCGTCAATATCAACATTAACGGCATTTTTACCGATGATTTTATAGTCTTTGGGATCTTTGAGTACGGCATTTTCGGGCACTTCCATTTTTGCGGCATCATTGACTACTTCGCCATAACCTAGTGTTTCTCCCTCTTCGTTGGTTATAATTCCTTCACTTGCGGTACAGGTTTGGGCGGAAACACCCCAGCGTTCAGCCGCGGCATTGATAAGCAATTGTTTAGAAGTTGCTCCCGTTTGTCGCAGCGAATCCCAACCCGCCCGAATAGACTGGCTCCCACCGGCTACCTGGCGGCTGTATTTTTCAGTATTTAACGGGGCTTGTTCTACCGTAACGTGATCCCAGGGCACATCAAGTTCTTCGGCGATGATCATGGGCATGGAAGTTTTCACCCCTTGCCCTATCTCTGGATTGGGCGAAAAAATGGTCACATACCCGTTTTCCGCAATTTTTATAAACGCATTAAAATCCTTAAAATCAAGATTGGCGACGTCCACAGGCGGTTGTGCAGCCTCAGCGCACGCATTTAAAAAATTGACACCAATAAGTATTCCACCGGAAGCCAACGCTGATGTGCGTAAGAAGTTACGTCTGCTAAAAACTATTTTATCTTTCATAATTCCATTATTTTTTTGAAGCCAGTGCAACCGCTTTTTCTATACGGTTATAAGCAGCACACCTGCATATATTACCGTGCATCGCTTTTCTGATCTCTTCGTTACTGGGAGCGGGATTTTCTTTTAAAAAGGCTGAAGCGGTCATGATCTGCCCGGCCTGGCAATAACCGCATTGCGGCACATCAACCTCTTTCCAGGCTTGCTGTACGGGATGCAGGTTATCGTCATCTTCGGCCAGTCCTTCTATGGTAGTGATTTCATGATCTACAAGTTCTGAAGCTTTAAGCAGACAGCTACGGTTGGCCTCGCCATCTACGTGCACCGTGCAGGCACCACACTGGCCTATGCCACAACCAAATTTTGTCCCGACCAAGTTCAACTCATCCCTCAAAATCCATAATAAGGGGGTATCATCATCTGCCTCAACATTGACCTTTTTCCCGTTCACTTTTAATGTATATGTAGCCATAGCTCATTTGTTTAATAACACCTATAAAATAACATCTTTTTAACGAAAAACATACGCAAAGAGTTATTTTTAACATTTTTTGCGCTAATTATTCGAGTAAAATTGGCAATAATTGTGTGATTATTGCTTAAAATAATGACTTGATATTTTTTTTAATCAAAAAATAAAAACGGTTTCAACAAACGTGAAATTTTTTCTGAATTTTCTGCGGCACGATGTGCTAGAAGGTATTTTTCGATGTTCTGAAGTTCTTCTTTTTGAGTTACTACCTTAAATTTTGAATTATATTTTAAGAAAACCTGGTGTGGTGTACTTCTGTTATACACTTCAAAAATCTCAGTGTGTCTCTGGTCTTCTTTGATTTTATTCTCAAAAAGCGGTAAGATATGTTTGGGATTACCTTCTAAAACCTGAAAAAACCGACCAAAAGAATAGGTCAAAAAACCGGTGATGCCCAGAACTTGATTACATTGATTGACCTGTTCAAAAAGCAATTGTATTTCATCTTCAGAAAGTGAAGGATTGGCTTTACTTATGTAACAAATGGTATGCAATACTTCCATTGGAAAAAGTTCTTTTGATTGTAACAGGTAAGTTAACTATAATCCATAAAATTTAATGTAATAAAAAAAATAGCTTTTGCTCTATTGAGTTTTGTCGCTGTTATATTCCGAATACAAGCCCATAATCACTTCAAATCTGTCTAAAAATACCTAATTTCACGCCTCTTAATCCATTTATTGCTCTTTATCATTATATAGTATCCAGAAACATGAACAAAATCATTAGCTTTTTCCTGCTTGTTTTTACACTTACTGCCCAAGCCCAGGATGAAACAAAAAAAGTAACCGAAGAAGATTACAGCCATGCAGTGCAGTTTTTAAATTTTAATACCTACCCACTTGTATATAATGGCAATGTAAATCCACATTGGATGGCAAATGGCAATTTCTGGTACCAGAACACTACAAAGGCTGGGAAAGAATATATCTGGGTACGTCCTGAAAACGGCAAAAAGCAAACCGCTTCTTCTAAAGATGCCCTTTTTAAGGAACACAACTTTGCACCGGAAGAAAAACCGGAGATTAAGCGAACCGAAATACCCTCCCCAGACGGCACCAAAGTTGTTTTTATACGCGACTGGAACCTGTGGATGCGCAACCTGAAAAATGACAAAGAAACCCAGCTTACCACAGATGGGGTTGAAAATTACGGCTATGCCACAGATAACGCAGGCTGGAAACACAGTGACCGCCCCATTGTTTTATGGTCACCAGATTCTAAAAAAATTGCCACCTTTCAACAAGATCAACGGCATGTGAGTGATATGTACCTTATAGAGACCAAGGTGGGTGCGCCCAAACTGGAAACCTGGAAATACCCTATCGCCCAGGATTCTGCAATCATCCAGATAGAACGGGTGATCATCAATATAGAAAAACCTGCTGTCCTTAGGCTTAAAATGCCGGCAGATCCACGTCGCGGCACTTTATGTGACGATATTGCCTGCTCGGGTAGTTTTGATGATAATGAATGGAGCCCAGATTCTAAGCAACTGGCTTTTGTTACTTCTTCCAGGGATCATAAGATCGCGACCTTAAAAGTGGCAGATGCCGAGACCGGCGATGTACACGAAGTGCTTCAGGAAAAAGTGGCTACGCAATATGAGTCGGGCCAAGGAACCATAAATTGGCATTTTTTACCGGATTCCAATGAAATAATCTGGTATTCCGAAAAAGATAACTGGGGCCATTTATACCTCTACAATCTGGAAACAGGGAAATTGAAAAACCAAATCACCAAAGGTGATTTTGTGGTGACCGAAATGCTTCACGTAGATAAAAAGGATCGTAAACTTTATTTTATGGCCAATGGCCGCGAAAAAGATACAGATCCTTATTTCAGTTATTTTTACAGCATCGATTTTGACGGGAATCATCTTAAACTCTTAACTCCGGAAAAAGGAAATCACAGCGTTTCACTTTCCCCACAAGGCAATTATTTTGTAGATAACTATTCGCAGCCTGATGTTGCTCCTGTTTCAGTATTGCGGAATAGAAAAGGAAAAGAAATAAAGATCCTGGAAAAAACTGATATCTCACAATTAAAAGCTTCCGGCTGGAAGCCGCCAAAACCTATCACCGTAAAATCCCGCAATGGTAAGTGGGATCTCTATGGACTTATGTACACGCCCACCAACCTGAACGAATTGAATAAATATCCTGTCATCAACTATATTTATCCTGGCCCTCAGGGCGGTGGCGTGGGGCCCCGTTCGTTTTATCCTTCTCGCGGTGATCATCAAGCACTTGCCGAACTGGGATTTATCGTTGTGGTGATAGACGGCACCTGCAACCCAGGACGTTCTAAAGATTTTCATGATGCCTGTTACGGCAACATGGCCGATAATACGCTGGAAGATCAGATTTCCGGTATAAAACAATTGGCTGAAAAATATCCTTACTTTGACTTGAACAAGATCGGCGTTTGGGGACATTCCGGGGGTGGTTTTGCAGCGGCCGCAGCAATGTTTCGTTATCCTGAGTTTTATAAAGTGGGCATCTCAGAATCGGGCAACCACGATAACCGCAATTATGAAGATGATTGGGGCGAGCGTTACATTGGCTTGATTCAGCCCGGAGAAAATGGCAAGACCAATTATGAGGAGCAGGCCAACCAGAATTTAGCCAAAAATCTACAGGGAAAATTACTTTTGGCACACGGCGGAATGGATGATAATGTGCCGCCCTCCAACACTTACCTAGTCGTCGATGCGCTTATAAAAGCCAATAAGGATTTTGACCTCGTCATTTTCCCCAACGCACATCACGGTTATCGCGATGACAGCTACTATATGATGCGCCGCCGCTGGGATTATTTTGTTGAAAATTTAATGGGCGCAACACCTCCCAAAAATTTTGAGATTAAACCTTAAGCGCAGCATCATTTTATACTGTCTATAAGAAAAGCGCTATGATCGTTAAACAGAAAAAAGAAGGTTGGGAAATAATTTCTCACTACACACACGGCCTGTTAGCCGGAAAAATCGCGAACCAACTCGAGAATGATTTAAAGGGTCCGCATTGGCTAGATGTACTTACCGCGGTCATCGAGCACGACGATCACCTTCTTGACTTTGACGAGCAAAATTACCTTACGGATAACGGCAGCCCAATGGATTTTACCATGTCTTCCGGAACTCCTGCAGAAATGGTAAAGCATGCGCAGGGTGTGTACAGCGATGCTATGCAAAAATCACAGTTGGTAGGGCTTTTAGTAGGGCGGCACCTCTCTTTTTTATATGAAGACTTAGATTTTAAGGAAATGCGGCTTTTCCTTGAAAAAATTGAGAAAGAAAGGAGTAACCAACGCAAGACCTATAACCTCAGTAAAGCAGATGAGGATGCGCTGTACAATATTTTACTTTTTTGCGACCGGTGCTCTTTGATCCTTTGCCAAGATGCCATTCCCGAAGTAGGCCGCAAACTGGAAATCAATACGACCATCGCTAAAAACACCTATTTTATATCAAAAACCGGCCAGGACACCCTTAAAATTGAACCTTGGTGCTTTGAAGAAGAAGATTTTACCCTTACTCTAGAATATCGAATGCTGGCCAAAGCTTCTTACAAAAGCAATCAAGAACTTGAAGAAAATTTAGAAAACGCTAAAGTGCAAATCAGGACGTTTCAATTTAAAAAGTGAGCAATAGATAAAATTAATTAGAACATCAACAAAACCAGCTCTATTGCTAAAAAATATTTTCCGCAGTCTATAAATTATTAATTAGAACTCATAAAAAAAGTAGTTTTTAAAAGTGCCGGAATTCTAGACAGAAAACTGATTCTGGCTCCTTTGGGAGAATTAAATACTGACTTTTGAAGTTACATTACTATTTTCTGCAGATATATTCAAAAAGCCAAAATTTAATAAAAGCTACTTTTTTTCGCTCTACATCTCGTATTTTAAAGCAATTATTAAAACAACCTTATGAAAATTGTACTTACAGGGTCGCTGGGACATATAAGCAAACTGCTGGCCAAAAAATTGATCAAAGATCATGATGTAACGGTCATCAGCAGCTCTGAGGAGCGCAAAAAAGAAATTGAAAACCTTGGTGCTTCCGCCGCCATTGGTTCTTTAAAAGATGCTGATTTTCTCACCGAAACTTTTAAAGGTGCTGATGCCGTGTATTGCATGATTCCACCCAATTATTTTACAGAGCCGAATATTTTACTTTTCTACCGAAAGATAGGAAGCAATTATTGCGAGGCCATACAGCGCACTGGGGTAAAGCGCGTAATACATTTAAGTAGTTTTGGCGCGCATCTGGACAAAGATACCGGTCCTATTTTGGGGTCACACGCCATTGAGCATATGCTCGACCAGCTTCCTGAAATCGTGCTTACCCACATGCGCCCTACGTCTTTTTATTACAATTTAAATAGTTTTAAGGAAACTATTAAGGCACAGGGCGCGATCCTGGCCAATTATGGTGATGATAAAGTGCCCATGGTTTCCACAAAAGATATCGCAGACGCGGTCGCGGAAGAAATAGTAAAGACGGCCGATGTTGAAAAATACCGTTATGTTTCAAGCGATGAGCGTACCGGTCAAGAAATAGCCACCGTTCTGGGTAAAGCAATAGGCAAACCTAATTTAAAATGGAAAGTAATCAGCGATGAAGATATGCAGCAAGGCATGGAAGCTGGCGGTATGCCAGAACATATCGCAACCAGTTTGGTAGATTTATACGCCAGCATACGCACAGGTAAACTTACCGAAGAATATGAGCGCCAGAAACCCCAAAAAATGGGAAAGATAAAACTGGAAGATTTCGCCAAAGAATTTGCTCAAGATTTTTAAAAACTTGCTAAAAAATTCATGAATTCAGACCTAAAAATGGTGTTTTAGCTAAGAAAATCAGCTAATTTTCAGTAAAAATAGTTTTGGGCAGCATCGCGTGCACGCCTACATTGCCATCTACTAACTGGGTGATATTTACATCTACGGCAACGCTGCACAACATGTATGCGTCTGCTCGGGACATATTCTTTTCTTTCATAAGATATGTTATCATTTCCCGTACTGCAATATGTGTTGCGGCATTGAGATCGCGATCACATCCCATGGTAATGATATGTGTAGCCGTTTCAGCCATGGGCCAGGAAAGTTCTTTGTTTTTATGCAGGATAAATTGCAGCTCGCCTTTTAAAGAGGTTTCTATGGCCGTGATGTCCACCTCCCCATTTCCCTGTGCGGCGTGTCCGTCCCCAACCTCGAACAAAGCTCCCTTCACAAAAACCGGGATAAAAAGCGAAGCGCCAGCCGTAAGTTCTTTGTTGTCCAGATTGCCCGCGTGTATCCATGGCGGGGCACTGTTCCATCGGCCGGCTTCGACAGGAGGCGCAACGCCCATGCTACCAAAAAACGGGTGGAGCGGTATGGCTATACTATCATTAAAATGACCCAGCATAGTTTTCTCATCCAGCGGAATAATACGCATTTTACGCTCAAAAATCTCGTCAGATAAAAAACCGCTTTGACCAATGGCATTATAACCATAAGGAATGGCCAGATTAATGGATTTTATTTTTACTTCAAGAACATCACCGGGTTCAGCGTCTTCAATATAAATGGGGCCTGTAAGTATATGACCGCCGGGGCCACGATCTTCCACGCTTTGCACATCTCTTAATTCCTTTTCTACATCCTCTGGATCGACACCAGCGGCTTCCAGACGGTCAGGACTTGAAGTGATAAGTGTATGTACTTTTACAAAATCTCCTGATTTTACACCGAGAACCGGTTCTGTCTCTGACCAATAATTGCCCCAGGCAACGGTAGTGGGGCTAGGGTTTAAAACATATGGATTTTCTTCTGTGCCTTTTTCCTGAGCATTTATGAAACTTGTAGCACTTACTAATATTGATAAAAAAACGGCTTGTTTCTGATAAAAATTGATCATATTTTTTGAAATAATGACGCATTGGTCTAATAAGTTACTCAAATTACTGAAAATCGACACCATGATTCACTCCATCTCAATAAAAATCACCGGAACATACCATTATTAAAAATACTTCAATATCTGCTGGCTTTTTTTACATAAAAGATAAAGCATTAATTTCCCAAGAATTAGGATAATATTCGTCTAAGTTGAGAGACACCATATTTTTAAAACTTAAACATACTTCCTTATGAAGCCTTATCAATTCAGCGTACAATCCTTTGGGCGAAGACCCAGTTGCTAAACATAAAACACAGCATTATCTTTGATCCTGTTTCACTTTGATAAGTTATCCTCTAACAAAAAAATAGTAACAAATATGCATTGCGATATAATATCCATATGTTAGTCTCTAAATTTCCGTTTCTTACTTCTAAATGTGACTAATTGCATGGGGTTTCGTGGCATGCAGGACAATAATTCTATGATCCAAATCATTTTCCAAATTGAAAGTGTTTAAAATCCCAAATTATTGGAAGATAAAAGTATACCAATAGACTTAAGATAATTATGGAAAAGAAGTTTAACCATATACCAGACTTCATCATATCAGATATCTTAAGATAGCCGGATCCAAAAACGATGGCATTGGGTGGAGTAGCCACAGGTAACATAAATGCACAAGATGCAGCAGTAGTTGTGGCGACCAATAATATAGATGGATTTATCTCTAACCCGATTGCCACTGGCGCAATGATAGGTAATAGCATAGCAGTGGATGCTGTATTTGAGGTGACTTCTGTTAGAAAATTTACAACAGCGATAAGGATTACAATTAATAAAAACAGAGATAAATCTTTAAATAA
>DRGP01000204.1 GCA_011050015.1 Leeuwenhoekiella sp.
CAGTACTATTGATAAGGATAAAGTTTCTGTAATCTCTGGTGGTGGTTCTGGTCATGAACCAACCCACGCTGGTTTTGTGGGAAAAGGTATGCTTACCGCAGCCGTTTGTGGTGATATTTTTGCATCACCATCAGTAGATGCTGTACTTGCGGCTATTATGGCAACTACGGGAAAAGCAGGTTGTTTGCTGATTATCAAAAATTACACCGGTGACCGCCTCAACTTTGGCTTAGCAGCAGAGCAGGCCCGCGAGATGGGATATCAAGTAGAAACCGTAATCGTAGGTGATGATATTTCTTTAGGTAAAGATGTTGAACGTCGCGGGCTCGCAGGCACTTTGTTTGTGCATAAAACAGCCGGTTATTTATCCGAACAAGGTGAATCTCTGGATAAAGTTGCAGGTTTAGCCCGTAAAGTGGCCGCACAATCTTACTCTATCGGCCTATCTTTAGAAGAGGGCCAGAAGTTTCAAAATCCCGAGAAATCCCGTTTAGGCAAATCAGAAGTAGAACTTGGACTGGGAATACATGGAGAACCTGGTGTGGAGACTATTGCTATGAATACGGCAGATGTATTAATGCAAAAAGCACTAAACACTTTAGAAAAATACGTGCCAAAATCGGGAAATGAATATGCGTTGCTAATCAACAATCTGGGCAGCGTAACACCTATAGAAATGAACATCCTGTTGGCTGCATTCCATAAGTCTGAACTGGCTACAAAAACAAAATACGTTGTGGGTCCTGCGGCATTTATGACTTCGCTTAACATGAAAGGCTTTTCTGTTTCGATGGTGGTAATCGACAAGGAAATCAAAGAAGCACTAACTGCCACTGCAGATCCCGCTGCCTGGTTTATAAGAGAATATGGTAAAAAAGAACCTGTGCCCAGCCCAGGACTCCCAGAGATGCTTCCGTTTAAGGCATCAAAAAATGAAGCCTTTAGCAAAGCCCTTGATGCAATTATCGAGGAGTTGATTTCCGCAGAAAAAGAACTTAATGCTATTGATGAAAAAGTAGGTGATGGCGATGCCGGATCTACATTTGCCGCAGGTGCAAAAAAGCTCAAAGAGCTTAAGGATAAACTGCCCTTAGCTGATACCGGTGAACTCTTTACTACAATTGGCCGTATTTTGGCCCGGGAAACGGGTGGATCAAGCGGTGTCTTACTTTCTATTCTCTTTACCCGCGCCGGTAACTCCTATAAACAGGAAAAACATCTGGGTAAAGCATTGCTAGAAGGGTTGGAAAAAATGAAAGAATTTGGTGGTGCCCGTGAAGGCCAGCGTACGATGATAGACGCTATGCAACCCGCATTTGAAGTACTCAGTAAAGATGGTGGCTTAAAAATCGCAGCACAAAAAGCCCGGGAAGGTGCAACTAAGACCAAAGAAATCACACAGACTGATTTTGGGAGATCTTCTTATTTAGGTGAAAAATCTTTGAAGGGCATTCCTGATCCCGGAGCGGAAGCCGTGGCGCGAGTTTTTGAACGGATGTATAAAACCTTTTAACCTTAACCAATCAAAGCGTAAAAAATAATCAAAAATGTTTACTTGCAAAACATAACCTGCACGTAAATCACTATATGAAGCCGTAGAAAATTTATCTTAAATCAAAAAACCACCTATTTTACTCAAAAAATAGGTGGCTTTCCATTAAAAAATGACTTTTTCTCCTTAAAATGGCATTATTGGAGTTTTGCATCCACTGTACCACAATTCAACATTTTATCTCCAAAATAGGGATTTTGTATATTCTCTTCGTTAGTGAGCCAATAGGCTCCTTTCCCATTGAATGCCATAGGACAATAATCATAATAAATGGTGCCAGATGAAATTTTGCCTTCAACCATATTTTTTACCACTGCGGTAAAGGCAGAAAAACTTTCACGCTGCTCATCAATATTTTCGGTATTTCCCATTACCGAAAGGCTTTCACGCAGCCCCGTGTTTTCAAGCTCGGGACCGGCCGATTTAATAAGCTCAACAGCGACCATTTTAGCTGTTTTAGGATCAGAATTGACAAGTGCTGTCTTGATTTTATTGTATTGATCATACACGGAAGCGATAAGTTCATCTTCAATCACTGCGTCCCTTTCCGCAGAAACGTGTTTCTGGGCTTCTTTCTTTTCCGCGAGCGTATCAACTTCAAGTACCTGTTCTTCCGATTTATTTCCAGATTTATTTTCGCCACAGGCTACGAGAAAAGCGGCCATGGCATATACGAGTATTTTTTTCATGATATTCTTATTTTATGCAAATATACAAACCTATTTTCTTACTTGGCTTTGGTAATAAAACGCTGGGAGCAATATGATCACAAATATCGGTTGTATCAAAAACCGCCGTACGTAAAAGAGCGACAGATACCGCTTTGGTTCATAATTAAATATGAGAAAAAAATAAGCGGCACTAAGTATCAAAAAAACGACTCCATAAAAAAGCAATGAAAATTTCACCACTGCTATTTCACTAAAAGCCACATAAAGCACCAATAAGGAAATGGCTGCATTGAGCCAAAACCGAAGGCATATCGCACCGAAAAGCCTCCAGAAATCAAGCGATGGCAACTGATTTTCATCCAGATAGCCCAGTTTAAAATAACTGAGCAACGGGTCGTAAAACAGGCTTTTTTCAAAAAACCGTACTGAAGCCAATGCCGCAAACAAAAGCAAAATGACACCTATTTTGAGCAGTTTAGCCATTATTTGTCCTTTTAAAGATAAAAATCCAGTAGATCCACAGTACAAACACAAAGCCATAAATGATCGCCGGAAAAATAATGCTGTGTAAAAAACTGGTGTACTGCGGGTACTCAGAAATGGCCACCACTAAAAAGGCGATCCTAAAAATATTGATAACGTAAATACCAATACTCCCGATAAAAATAAAAAATAAAGTCTTTTTCCAGCCGTTAAAAAAAGAAAGCACAAAAGCCCAGAAAAGTATAATGATGCTCAGGCTGTTACACCCCTCTACCACGCGGGCAAGAAAACGGTCATTTAGCATAAGTTTCATCGCTGCCTCATCAGGGTGCGGGATAATCTGGGCGTTATAGCCCAGCATGTTTAAAAGCCACTTGCATTGGGCCGCCACCTGGTGGGTAATATAATCAGGATAATAAATTTGGCCGTCAGATAGTTGCAGGTACCAACTGTAAAGCATGGACAAAATAATATAGGTGCCCAAAAAAGTAAGGATAAACCGAAGTACCGACTTATATTTGCTGATTAATTCTATCAAGATTATGAGGGTTTAAAGCCCTAAAAATACATTAAATATGAAATTCAACACACTAAAGCCTCAACTATCAGAAATACTGACAGATAAAGACCGTAGTATAGAAATTCGTCTGGAAGAGATTTGCAAGCTTCTGAAAAAAGAAATAGCGCATTATGACTGGGTGGGCTTTTATTTTAAGAATGGCGATAAAGCAGAACTTAAACTGGGCCCTTACGTAGGTGCCCCCACGGATCACACCATTATACCATTTGGAAGTGGCATTTGTGGGCAAGTTGCCGTTTCTAACCAAAACTTTGTTGTGCCAGACGTTGCCGCGCAAGACAATTACATTGCTTGCAGTATAAATGTAAAGTCTGAAATTGTTATCCCCATTTTTGTGAAGGGTGAGAATGTGGGCCAAATAGATATAGACTCAAACACTCCAGATCCTTTTAAAGAAGAGGACGAGCGTTTTCTGGAATGGATAAATACACAAGTCGCCGAAATATTGGATTAAAATTGCCGATTTTCACCTCAAAAAATGCCGTTTTTAGTCTAAAAACGGCATTTTTTACATCCCGGTCCTTATCGCTTCTACGGGATCAAGGCGCGAAGCCATGACCGCCGGAACGATACCGGCGATAAGACCTATAAGTATGGAAGAAGACATGCCATAAAAAATATTGGTCGCCGATAGGATAAATTCAAAGTCACCCGTAAACTGCGAGGCGGCGAGGGTAATGATCCACACCAGGAACAGCCCAATGAGTCCGCCGAGAATCGCAAGAATGATAGATTCAAACAGAAACTGCAAGAGAATAAATCTGTTTTTAGCGCCCAACGCTTTTTGTATTCCTATTAAATTGGTACGCTCCTTAACGCTCACAAACATGATATTGGCAATGCCAAAACCACCCACCAATAAGGAGAACAGACCTATAAAACCTCCTATTGTAGACATAGTGCCGGTAATATTATCTATAAAATCGGCAAATCCCTGCAACTGATTAATAAAGAAGTCATCAATCTCGGCCGGTTTTAAACCCCTAAATTGTCGAAGGCGCTGGGTGAGCACTGCCTTAAATTCCGCAAGGTCAATATTCGATGCAGGTTTGATAACTATAGAAGGAAAAGCAGCGTTTTTATTGCTTCCGTAAATACGTCGTACCACGTTGACCGGTAGGATAATCGCACTATCCTTAGAGGGGCCAAAAAAGCTGCTGCCCTCTTTTTCAAGCACACCTATCACAGTAAAACGTTGCCCATAAAGCCGTATTTCCTTACCTATAGGGTCAATATTGCCAAATAAACCTTCGGCGATCTCATCACCAAGAACTACAACTGGTGAGGCGCTATTGGCTTCAGATTCATTAAAAAAGCGACCTTCGGTAAGCTGGAGCGCCTCTATATTGTAATAGCCCTCAGAAACCGGCATAATATTGACCCCAGTCACAATTTTATCTAAGTGTTTTACAGTTTCCGCGCCCACATTAAGCTGAAAACTGGCCGCCTCCACGTTAGGAACATCGCGTCGTATAAACTGATATTCGTCATAAGTCACATCTGGAAACTGCTCCCTTTTCCACTGCGGAATTTCAGAAGGACCGAAGGAAAAACGCATCACAATCATGGTGCTATTATCTAGCGAAGAAAGGCTGCCCTTGATCTCGGCCTTAAGCGAATCTACAGCCGCCAGCACCCCGATAATACTAAAAATACCTATGGTTACGCCCAGCAGTGACAGCATGGTACGCAGCATATTATTGCGCAACGCGTTTATAGCAAAGGCAAGACTTTCTTTTAAAACCCTGAGGTAAATTAACATACAGCTATGTTTTCCATACGATTTATAGGACGCAAGATACTACGTAACGTTACAGATTTAAAGTTATAAAATACGGCAGTATGCCCTTAATTTTTAGTTGATAAATGCATACTTTTGCACTTTATTAAAAAAAATCTTCATGAGCAACGCCATACAGGCCAGGGCAGCCCTAATTTCGGTATTCAATAAAGAGGGCCTTGAGCCTTTGATAAAAAAACTACATGAACTGGGCGTCACCCTATATTCCACCGGCGGTACAGAGCAATTTATAAAAGGTCTGGGCATACCGGTAGAGGCCGTAGAAGAGGTCACCTCCTACCCTTCTATACTGGGCGGCCGTGTAAAAACGCTACATCCCAAAATTTTTGGCGGTATATTGAACCGTCAGGAAAATACGGGCGATCAGAAAGAAATGCAAGAATATGAGATCCCCCAGCTCGATATTGTAATTGTAGATCTTTATCCTTTTGAAAAAACGGTCGCTTCCGGCGCGGCAGAACAGGATATTGTCGAAAAAATTGATATTGGTGGGATTTCTTTGATTCGCGCTGCCGCGAAAAATTTCAAGGACACCTTATGTGTATCATCAGTGGCAGACTATGATGAGGTGTTACAATTGATCACAGACGGTAACGGAAGTACCAGCCTAAAAGACCGCAAGCGTTTTGCTGCAAAAGCCTTTAATATTTCCTCCCATTATGACACCGCGATCTTCAATTATTTTAATGAAGAGGAGCACGTTTATAAAGCGAGTATCACGCAGGCAAAATCGCTCCGTTATGGTGAAAACCCACATCAGGAGGGCACTTTTTATGGTGATTTTGACGCAATTTTTGATCAGTTACACGGCAAAGAACTTTCCTATAACAACTTACTCGATGTAGATGCCGCGGTAAACCTTATGTCCGAATTTAATGCCGAAAAGCCCACTTTTGCTATCTTAAAGCACAATAATGCCTGCGGGCTTGCACAGCGGGAAACCCTGCATGAAGCTTATGTAGATGCACTTGCCGGCGATCCTGTTTCAGCCTTCGGCGGAATTTTGATCTGCAATACCGAAATTGATGCGCCAACCGCAGAAGAAATTCACAAATTATTCTGTGAGGTGGTCATTGCGCCTTCTTTTTCTGCGGAAGCGCTTACTGTTCTAAAAGGCAAGAAAAATCGGGTGCTTTTAGTTCAAAAACAGGCCAAAATGCCCCCAAATCTGATGCGCAGTTGTCTAAATGGTGTACTCGTACAGGATAAGGACAACAAAACCGACAATAAGGATGTTCTTGATTTTGTAACCAGCAATAAACCCAGCGAGAAGGAGTTAGAAGATTTACTGTTTGCCTCCAAAATATGCAAGCATACAAAGTCCAACACCATTGTACTGGTAAAAGACGGTCAGTTATGCGCCAGCGGTACCGGGCAGACCTCTCGGGTAGATGCATTAAGACAGGCGCTGGACAAGGCGGTTTCGTTTAAATTTGACTTGGAGGGAGCGGTTATGGCAAGCGACGCATTCTTCCCATTTCCAGATTGTGTTGAAATTGCCGGCAACGCGGGTATCACTGCAGTAATTCAACCTGGAGGCTCCATTAAGGACCAATTGAGCGTAGATTATTGCAATGATCATAAAATCGCTATGGTCATGACCGGAACCCGTCATTTTAAGCATTAAAATGTATTTATTTTAACTATATTTAGGCATTATAAAATTTTAGCGTAAATCTCAATCCCCTCCACAGCTTATGGGCTTTTTTGACTTCTTAACCGAAGAAATTGCAATAGACCTGGGTACCGCAAATACCCTCATCATACATAACGGCAAAGTTGTCGTTGATAGCCCCTCTATAGTGGCACGTGATCGCATGACCAACAAAATCATTGCCGCTGGTAAGGAAGCTGCCATGATGCAGGGAAAAACGCATGAAAACATTAAGACCATCAGACCGCTCAAGGATGGCGTAATAGCAGATTTTGACGCCAGTGAGCAGATGATAAGCATGTTCATCAAAGAGATCCCGGCCTTAAAAAAGAAACTCTTCCCACCTGCCCTGCGCATGGTGATCTGTATCCCTTCTGGGATTACCGAGGTAGAGATGCGCGCGGTAAAGGAAAGCGCCGAGCGGGTAAATGGCAAAGAAGTATATCTCATTCATGAGCCTATGGCCGCGGCTATAGGTATAGGCGTGGATATCATGCAGCCTAAAGGGAATATGATTGTAGATATAGGAGGCGGAACGACCGAGATCGCCGTTATCGCCTTGGGCGGTATTGTTTGTGATAAATCAATCAAAATTGCTGGCGACGTTTTCACCAATGATATTATCTATTACATGCGTACGCAACATAACCTGTACGTAGGGGAACGCAGTGCCGAAAAAATAAAAATACAAATAGGCGCCGCCACCGAAGATCTGGATACACCGCCCGAAGATATGAGCGTGCAGGGGCGTGACCTTTTAACCGGAAAACCAAAACAGGTGCAGATTTCCTTTAGGGAAATCGCCAAAGCGCTTGATAAATCTATTTTACGTATTGAAGATGCGGTGATGGAAACACTATCACAGACTCCGCCAGAACTTGCGGCAGATATCTACAACACCGGTATTTACCTCGCCGGTGGCGGAAGCATGCTACGTGGCCTGGATAAACGCTTGTCTTTAAAAACAGACCTTCCTGTTTATATTGCTGAAGATCCGCTTCGGGCGGTAGTACGCGGTACAGGAATCTGCCTGAAAAACCTCGGGAAATTTAAAAGTGTTTTGATTAAGTAATTGCGGAATACGCTTCATTCTACCTTTAATGGTCCCATTGTGACCGCCGAAAATGGGCTACTATCAGCTAAATCATAGGGTAAATGGAATTGGAATTTTTAAAATAACCGCAAAAATTAACCATACGATACTAATCCCTATAAGTTCTTAATGATCCATGCAGCAAATACTAAACATTTTAATCAAGTACAGAAATTTTCTGTTGTTCTTTGTGCTGCTGCTACTTTCCCTCTTCTTTACCATACAATCCCACTCGTATCACCGAAGTAAATTTGTGAATTCGGCCAATTTTCTTTCTGGGGGCATTTATACCTCCCTCGATGATGTATCGTCGTATTTTGACCTAAAGATACATAACGATCAACTGCTTGAAGAAAACAATATGTTGCGCCAGCAGTTATTTAACACACTAGATACTGTAACCGTACGGCAGGATACTTCTACCTTTACGGGCACCTATAAATTTTTTAAAGCGCGTGTCATCAATAACAATTATGCGCTGCGGGATAATTTTATTACACTTAGAGCCGGAAGGCGTGATGGGATCGAAAAAGATCTGGGCGTGATCACCAGCAAGGGGATCGTGGGTGTTATCGATCAGGTATCGACTAAATTTTCTACCGTCGTAAGTATTTTGAACAGCAATTCCCAGATTAACGCCAAGCTCCAAAAAAGTGGCCATTTTGGTATTCTGGAATGGGACGGCAAAGATCCTAACATTGTAGAACTGGTAGATGTACAGGAAAAAGCACCGGTGACTAAAGGTGATACCATCGTTACGGGAGGGATGAGTACCATATTCCCCGAAGGGATAGGAATTGGCACAATTAGCAGTTTTCAACTGGATGCCAGCGAAAATTATTATACCATAAAAATTAAATTGTTTAATGATATGACCAATATCGGTCACGTATATATTATCAAAAACCTGGATCGCAAAGAAATTGAAACCCTAGAAGAGCAGACACGCGATGAACAATAATTTTATAAGAAATAGCCTGCGCTTCATACTTTTAATCCTCGCCCAGGTACTTATTTTTAACCACATTAATTTTTTAGGATTTGTCAACCCCTACCCGTATGTGCTTTTTATTCTGCTTTTCCCCATAGGGGATAACAGGGCAATGCTTATTATCTGCAGCTTCCTTCTTGGCATCACTCTTGATATGTTTAGTAACAGTGGTGGAATGCATGCCGCAGCAAGTCTGGTCATGGCCTACTCCAGACCTTGGGTGTTACGTTCTGTATTTGGGGTCGCTTATGAATACAATACTATACGCATCTCAAATATTTCGTTTACAGAACGTTTTATTTACATTACGATTTTGGTTTTAGTACATCATTTTGTATTATTTCTTCTGGAGACCTTTAACGTTTCTGATATACTTTACATACTTAAAAAGACGTTATTCAGCGGCATATTCACTTTAATTTTATGTCTGATTTTTATAACCCTATTCAGCGTTAAACGCAAATGAGGAAACTACTTCTATTTACTATTGTTTTAATATCTGGCTTTGCCTTTACAGGTCGGCTGCTTTATCTGCAGGTACTGGATGATTCTTTCGTGGGAATGTCTGAAAACAATGCAATAAAGCGGGTTTATGACTATCCGCAGCGAGGCCATATTTATGATCGCGATGGCAATTTGCTGGTGAGCAACCAGCCGTCTTATGATGTTATGGTCATTCCGCGGGAAGTAAAACCCTTTGACACGCTAGAATTCTGCGGACTTTTAAAAATGGATAAGGAAAAACTGATGGAACGGCTTGATAAAGCCTGTGTATATTCCCCCAGATTGCCATCAGTAATAATACCGCAGCTCACAAAATCTGAATTTGCCTACCTACAGGAAAAAATGCGTAAATATGAAGGCTTTTACATTCAAAAGCGCTCTTTGCGGGATTATCAAATTAAATATGGTGCCAATTTTCTAGGCTATATCGCTGAGGTCAACAATCGGGACATCAAAAAAAATCCATATTATCAATCCGGTGATTTAATTGGTCGCCAGGGTGTTGAAGAATATTATGAGGACGCGTTGCACGGGGTGAAAGGTGTAAAATATATACAAAAAGACCGTTTTAACCGGGATATTGGCCCTTATAAAAACGGAAGCTTGGACACGTTGCCCCAAAAGGGGAAAGATCTAAACCTAACCATAGATTCCGAATTGCAAAAATATGGTGAGGAACTTATGAAAAACAAGCGGGGAGGTATTGTAGCCCTGGAACCTTCCACTGGGCAGATGCTGGCACTTGTCGCTGCTCCCAATTATGATCCGGATTTACTGGTAGGCCGTGAACGCTCTAAAAATTTTACAGACCTTTATCTTGATAGCATTTCAAAACCGCTTTTTGACCGTGTTCTCAAGGGGGAATATTCCCCTGGATCGCCTTTTAAAACACTGAATGCACTTATTGCCCTACAGGAAGGAGTTGTAGATACTAATGAGGCTTTTGCGTGTCATGGTGGTTATCGCTATGGCAGAGGCCGGTTATTTGGATGTCACCATCATAAAAGCCCATTGAGTATGGTACAAGGAATTGCCTATTCCTGTAATGCCTATTTTGCCAATGTCTATTTGCGTACTATAGAAAAGTATCCCACACCGCAAGAAGGTATTGATGCATGGAAAAAGCACTTGGAAAGTTTTGGCCTAAACCAGTATATGGGTTATGATCTGCCGAATGGAAGTAAGGGCAAAATACCTGGCAGCGAACTATACGATCGTGTATACCCCAATCACAATTGGTACAGTACAGCCACAATATCCAATTCTATTGGTCAGGGCGAAGTTATGACTACCCCCATGCAACTGGCCAATGTGACCGCTGCCATTGCAAACAGAGGTTGGTTTTATACTCCACATATCATAAAGAGCATAGAAGGAGATACCGCAAAAATCCCTATAGAATACCGCACGAAGCATATAACCACCATTGAGCCCAAATATTTTGAACCTGTCATAGAAGGCATGGCTCAAGTTTATGATTATGGTACTGCTGCATCGCTGCAGATACCGGGTATAGAAATGTGTGGCAAAACCGGTACCTCAGAAAACTACACTAAAATTAATGGTAATCGGATGCAACTAACAGACCATTCCATTTTTGTGGCCTTTGCTCCTAAAGATAATCCCAAAATCGCTATTGCCGTTTTTGTGGAAAATGGTTATTGGGGCTCCCGCTACGCCGGCAGGATTGCGAGCCTTATGGCTGAAAAATACATAAAAGGAAAGATCACCCGTACAGATTTACAAGATTGGGTGCTCAATCACAGCCTAGAAGAAGAATATGAAAAACCCTTAAGCGGAAAACCCTTCCCTATCAATGATGGAAAAAAGATCAGCGGGAAACTTTTAAAAGATGACAAAAAGATCAGCGGGAAACTTTGATTGGTTACTCATCATCCTATTTCTTGCCCTGGTAAGCATAGGATGGATAAACATTTACTCAGCCTCCCTAGACCCAGAAGTGGTCTCAGGGAGCTTTGATTTTGCGAACCTATACACCAAGCAATTTGTATGGATCGTACTGAGTTTTGTCCTTATTGTGTTTATACTCTTCCTGGACGCCAAATTCTTTGAGCGTTTTGCCAGTGTCATTTACATCTGCTCCCTGCTCTCCCTGTTGGGACTTTACGTTTTTGGTAAAGAAATCTCGGGCGCTACCAGTTGGTATGATCTGGGAGGTTTTAGCATTCAGCCCAGTGAGTTTGCCAAAGCAGCCACCGCCCTGGCTCTGGCTAAATACCTGAGTGATATACAAACTGACGTGGCTTCCTTTCAGCACCAGCTGCGCGCTTTTTTAATCATTGCATTGCCGGCCATTTTTATCATTCCACAACCAGATCCTGGTTCGGCCATTGTATATGCCGCTTTTTTCTTTCCCTTATATCGCGAGGGACTTTCCGGTATTTATTTAATCATTGGCATGAGTATTATCGCTTTATTTGTGGCTACGCTAGCCGTGGGACCTTTATACGTATGTGGCGGCATTGTCCTTATTACTATCGGATTATTTCTGCTCAAGCGAAAGAAAAGAGCAAGTGCAAGTATGTATTTTATCCTTCCCATCGTTTGTATGGGCTTTGTATTTTCGGTGAACTATATTTTTCAAAATGTATTTGAGCAGCGCCACCGAGATCGTTTCAATGTAGTATTGGGCAAAGAGGTAGATGCAAAGGCCATAGGCTACAACACGCAACAGTCTGAAATTGCTATTGGCAGTGGCGGCTGGACGGGCCGCGGATTCTTAAAAGGGACCCAGACCACCGGTAATTTTGTTCCAGAACAGCATACCGATTATATTTTTAGCACCGTAGGTGAAGAATGGGGCTTTCTGGGCAGCACTTTTGTGGTGTTTCTTTTTGTTGCCCTGATGATACGTATCATTTTTTTGGCGGAAAAACAAAAGAACCAGTTCAGCCGTATTTATGGCTATAGTGTGGCCGGCATACTTTTCATTCACTTTTTGATCAACATCGGTATGGTGACTGGTATTTTCCCCACCGTGGGTATCCCGCTTCCTTTTTTCAGCTATGGGGGGTCTGGTTTATGGGGATTTACTATCCTGCTTTTCATCTTTGTGCGCCTAGACGGAAACCGACTTAATGAGTGGTAAGGGTTTGGTTGAAGGTTGTGGTTTCTGCCTTAAATCAACAAAAACACCTTCCTAAAGAGCTATTTTTCAATACTTTTAACCTGTTTTCCTACCTAAAACTCCAGTTTTTGTAATCTGACGAGGCCTCCAGTTTATTCTCAATGGAATCCTCCAGTTCTGGAAAAAAATCAATCCCAGTAAGTTTTTCAATCTCATCTACCGAAACCACAAACTCCTGCAGACCACGCTTGGATTCCACCTGTGGAAAAAGAAAACCAATCATGGTATATGCTTCGCCACGTTTATCAAGTAGTATTTTATAAAATTGAGAGGGTACAGTAACCTCCTCTTCCCCGATATGGGTCGATCTATCATTAAGCACACCGCCGGTAGTCACATAAACGCCATCATATTTATCTGCCCAATAACGTACTTTTTGCTCTAGGCGGTTCCAAATTCCGCTATTAAAATCATGCTTTTGCGGTGAGATATTACTAGTCAAAAATGTTTCCAGATACGCCTGCTTGTCAAAAGTTCGATCACCGGCCGGACACAGATGCCCCCTGTCATAACCCGAATTTTTATAATTTCTCCAGTCGGCCGCGCCAGTGGGTACATCGGGATCAATCTCAAAATAGGGCCGCTTGTACGAATTACCTTTAAGCTGCTCTTTGGTCAATTCATAAGCTACCCATTCCGCTTGTTCATCGGGTTCGCTATAGGAAAGCGTATAATATTTATGATAAACAATTTCACCAGTGGTAGAAGTGGGCAGCAATGAGATTTCAGCAAGCCTATTAAGTTGCTTGCTTTTTTCAATTAGATTTTCCTTTTTAGAAGTATCCAAATTTTCTTCAGCCCAATAAATGATTGCGATAGCAAGAATAAGAAGTATAGGGTAAATAAACTTTCGGTTCATAATTATAATATTAATTATTCTGCGTAACGTTAAAAAATGATGTCTTATCTGCTTAAAGACCTAAAGAAAGTTCTTGTCATCCTGAGCGTAGTCGAAGGATAGACAAAAAGCATCTCGACTGCGCTCGATGTGACATAATAAATGACATTTTTTGTGCTTAGGAGTCTTTATGGATGTACATAAAATGATCTATTTAAGGTTAAAAATAGGCAGAATTGGTATAAAATCAGGAACTTTTTACATCCAAGGCATCGCGGAGGGCATTGCCCATAAGCATAAAAGCCATCACCAGTAGCATAATCGCAAGACCGGGAATAATTGCCAAATAGGCTTTCCCCAGAATTATATAAGAATAGTGATCTTTAATCATCGCCCCCCAGCTGGGAACGGGAGGTTGTGCCCCTATACCCAGGAAGCTCAGCCCGCTTTCTATCAATATCGCGCCAGCAAAATTGGCTGCTGAAATAACGATTACGGGCGCCATGATATTTGGCAAAATGTGATGGGCAACGATACGGTAATTTTTATACCCCAGAGCACGGGCGGCGGTCACATACTGCATTTGTTTTACACTGATGACCTGCCCACGTACCACACGGGCAACCTCTACCCACATGGTAAGGCCTACCGCTATAAATACCTGCCAGAAACCTTTACCCAGGGCAAGGGTGATCGCAATAACGAGCAACAGCGTAGGTATAGACCAGGTCACATTAATGAGCCACATAATGGCCGCATCTACGCGACCCCCATAATATCCACCCAAAGCCCCCATAAAAATACCTATCACCAACGAAATAAAAACCGCCACAAAGCCAATACTGAATGAAATACGTGCCCCAATAAGCATACGACTCAACAGGTCGCGGCCGTACTTATCAGTTCCCAATAAAAAAGTGCGTTCTTTGACATATTTTTCGGCAAACAAGGTCCTAATAGTAACCGCATCTGGGTCAAAAAAAGATAGATTTACCGTTTTTGTGAGCATATCGCTGCCGTCACTACTGTAAGGGGTATATTCCACTTCATTGCTATGCAAGGTAAAATGGGCTATAGGTATTTCGGTACCGGTATCTTTTACACCAGTTAAATAACGGCCTAACCAACTTTGTTGCACAGAATCACCAGGCACGCGCAACATCGTAACACTAAAGCCCGGCTTTTTTGAATGAATAGACAGGTGCATCTGGTTTGCATTCTGCGAATCGTCTGGTGCAAGTACATAGGCAAATATCGCGACAAGACCTATGATCACGATATATATAAAACTGAAAACGCCCCAGAAATTTTTTTTGAATTTCTGGAGCGCCAGCTGTGTTAATGAATTTACTTGTCGCGCCATCTTAATTATACGGGCATCAATGATGCTATCTTCTTATTTTTTTATGCCTGCAACTTTACCGTGTTTAATGGCATTGACCTTAAGGTCTTCAAGTACATTTACGGCCTCTTCCATATAAACATCTTTAGAGAGGCTTTCATGCCAGCGCACCCTTTTTTGCTTAAGAACAGTATCTTGTTCAAACATTGCTTTTTCATAAGGTAATGACGTATAGCTCAGATTGGAATTATAATCATTAATCGCGTTAAAGCGTTTTGCCTCATCCTCATTCTCAGTTACTTTTTGCTTATAGCCATCATAATTGAGCGGCCATACCACATCGCCCTGTTTCGACTTGATCCATTTTGCATTTTCATCTATTAACTGCAATTGCGTATTTTTTGCCATACGAGCCTTGCTGTTCTTAATGGTCTCATCATAATCTATATAACCATCCCAGGTTTTATAATCTGCCGCGGCAATTTTATCCCATGGAAGTGGGTTTTCTAGATCTTTTTCGCCTATATCAATATAACTATATCGGTCTGGCACAACAACATCGCTTTTTACACCTTCTAATTGTGTAGAACCACCGTTGATTCGGTAAAACTTCTGTGTGGTAAGTTTTAACGCACCCATATCACCATAATCATTTTCACGCATCCATCGGTTCAGGTCATATACATTCTGTACAGTCCCTTTCCCGTAGGTTTGCTTACTCCCAATAATTACAGCTCTTTTATAATCTTGCATGGCAGCAGCCAGGATTTCACTAGCGGAAGCAGATATTTCATTTACAAGGATTACAAGCGGACCATCCCAAATGATATCTTTGTCTTTATCCTTTAGTATCTCGGGGTCTTCACCATTGGATTTCACCTGCACCACCGGACCTTCATTAATAAAAAGGCCGGCAATATCTACTACAGTAGAAAGCGAACCACCACCGTTATTTCGCAGGTCAATGACAATGCCCTCTGTATTCTGAGCTTTTAGTCGCATAATTTCCTTCTTCACATCGGTAGCCGCATTGCGCTGCTGCGAATTCTCCATATTGAAGTAAAACTTGGGCAGATTGATCACCCCATATTTGCGGTTCTCCTTCTCTACTACAGAGGTTTTTGCATACGTCTCCTCTATTTCTACCACATCACGAGTAATGGTAATATTTTGTATGGATCCATCTGCTTTTTTCTTTACGTTGAGCGTCACATCTGTACCTTTTGGGCCTTTTATAAGTTCAACAGCATCGTCCAGACGCATACCTATAATACTGGTAGCCACCTCATCGTCCTCTTGTTTCACTTTCAGGATGATATCGCCTTCTTCAAGTTCTTCTTCCTGCCAGGCCGGACCACCCGAAATAATTTCGGTAACCTGTACCTCATTGTTCTTTTTTACCAAACGCGCACCTATACCTTGAAACTGGCCGCTCATCTGCATATCAAAACGATCTTTTTCAGTTGGGGCGAAATAATAGGTGTGCGGATCAAATTCTTCTACAATTGCATTGATGTAAACCGTAAAATAATCTTTGCGCTCCAGTTCATCTGCAAAACTAAAGTACTCATCAAGCGCCATTTTAGTGTCTTCCCGCGCATCCTGCTCCAGCTCTTCATCTGTTTTTGGTTCAGAAAGTGTATCTTTTTCAGAAATATTTGATTCATAAAAAGATTCAGATGCCGTGGCATCAGATATTTCATTATCTGTATTTGTAAGTGAAGGTTTCCGGTCTATCTCCTCCTTTTTGTCAAAATAAGACCCTATCGTATTGAACTTGAGTTGTTGTTTCCAGCGTTCTTTTAATTCTTTTTCACTTTGGGCATATCCTATTTCATCATAATCGGTGTTTATGGAATCATTCTCCTTAAAATTGAATGGGGTGTCCAAAACTTCACTGTATATCCCTTTGGCCTCCTCCATACGTTTCATCAAACGGGTGTAGGCCAAGTCAAAAAAGGTGAAATCCTCTTCACGAATCTGATCATCTATCTGTGTTTGATATTTCTCAAATTCGTTGATATCACTTTGCAAGAAATATCTTTTTAATGGATCAAGGCTATCCACAAAGTCTTTATAAACGGCTTTAGAAAAATCATCGTCCAGCTGTTTTGCGTCATAATGTCCGCGTTCTAAGACATACGATATAAGCTGAATGAGAACTTTATCTCTTTTAGGATCTGGATCACTCGTGGTAAAACTGCAAGAAGCAGCTCCCAAAAGTAAGGCAAGTACCAATACTTTAACATTTTTGATCATAATCTTTCGCATTTTCATTCTTTTCAAGCAATCTACATTAAAAATCGTGCCACGTCCCATGAGGCCTATTAATTATTTGTTAAACCAAAAGGGGATTAAAGGCCAGGTAATTTAGTATTTTAGCAGCAGAAATAAAACCTATATGGCAGTTAAAAAACCCCTTATTTTAGTTACCAATGATGACGGAATTACCGCTCCCGGTATAAGGGCGCTCATAGAAGTAATGAAAACCCTGGGAGATGTAGTTGTAGTGGCACCCGATAGCCCGCAGAGTGGTATGGGCCACGCCATCACCATAAACGATACCCTTTTTTGCGATCCCGTAAAATTGAAAAAAAATACCGCCCATAAAGAATACAGCTGCTCCGGCACTCCAGCAGATTGTGTGAAAATGGGAACTCAGGAAATTCTTCCCCGCACCCCAGATCTGTGCGTGAGCGGCATAAACCATGGTTCAAATTCTTCAATTAATGTGATTTACTCCGGTACGATGAGTGCCGCGGTAGAAGCTGGTGTAGAAGGTATTCCTGCCATAGGTTTTTCCTTACTGGATTATTCCCTTGAGGCCGATTTTGAACCCAGCAAGCCCTTCATAAAATCCATCGCCCAGCACGTGCTCAAAAACGGCATGGCTGCCGGTATCGTGCTCAATGTAAATATCCCAAAACTACCTGAAAACAAAATTAAAGGAATAAAAATCTGCCGCCAGGCCAATGCGAAATGGGTAGAAGATTTTGACAAAAGAACAAATCCGCAGGGGCGCGATTATTATTGGCTTACTGGTTCATTTGTCAACGAGGATAAAGGAGAAGATACAGACGAGTGGGCGCTTGAAAACGGTTATGTTTCGGTGGTGCCGGTTCAATTTGACCTTACCGCGCATCATTTTATAAAAGAGCTTAATACGTGGGAATTATAGCATATAATGCCTAAAAACCACTCAAAAACAGTTAAAAACGCCCAGCAATGAAGTACTATATAATTGCCGGAGAGGCCAGCGGCGACCTGCACGCCTCTAACCTCATGAAGGAAATCTACGCGGAAGATTCACAGGCCAGCATCAGGTTCTGGGGAGGTGACCTCATGCACCAGGTGGGCGGAACACTGGTAAAACATTACCGGGATCTCGCCTTCATGGGATTTTTAGAAGTGCTTATGAACCTGCGCACGATTTTAAAAAATATTGCTGTCTGCAAAAAAGACATTACACGTTTCAATCCAGATGTGATCATTTATGTAGATTATCCCGGGTTTAATTTCCGCATTGCGAAATGGGCGCGTAAAAAGGGCTATAATAACCAGTATTATATCTCCCCGCAAATCTGGGCATGGAATGAAAAGCGCATCAAGGAAATAAAACGAGACATAGATGCCATGTATGTTATCCTCCCTTTTGAGAAGGATTTCTACGAAAAGAAACACAATTTCCCCGTTCACTTTGTGGGCCATCCGCTTATAGATGCCATTTATGGTCGAAAACAACTAGTGCCACAAAACTTTAGAAAAGACTATAAACTGGACGACAGGGATATCATCGCCCTGCTCCCCGGGAGCCGGAAGCAGGAAATTGAGAAAATGATGAAAATCATGCTGAGTATTCTGGATGACTTCCCGCAATATCAATTTGTGATTGCCGGCGCGCCGAGTCAGGATGCCGAGTTTTATGCCCCTTACCTCAAAAAGAAACAGGTTCACCTGGTCATGAACAAGACCTACGATGTGCTGAGCATGGCTACCGCGGCCCTTGTGACTTCAGGAACCGCTACGCTGGAGACGGCGCTCTTTAAAGTACCTGAAGTGGTGTGCTACAAAGGAGGCAGAATATCTTACGAAATCGCAAAACGGCTTATAAATCTCGATTATATTTCGCTGGTAAATCTCATCATGGAACGGGAAGTGGTCAAAGAATTGATCCAGACCCAATTCAACAGCAAAAATTTGAAACGGGAATTGACCAAAATCCTTGAAGAAGAAACCCGTAAACGCCAGTTTGAAGATTATTACAACCTGGAAAAAGAATTAGGGGGCGTGGGAGCGAGCAAAAAGACCGCCCAGCTTATCGTAAAATCGATTAAAACGGAATAAAACAGCGTATGCGCAAGCTATTATTTTTTATAGGTTTAAGCTGCTTATTGGCTTCTTGCGGAAGCACAAAATCGGCTAGAAATTCTCGCGGAACTGTTGAGACAAAATATTACGAAGTACCTGCTGATAAACGCCTTGTGAACATTGTGAACGACGCCCTCACCTATCAAGGAACGCGCTATAAATGGGGCGGCACGACCCGTAGGGGAATGGATTGCAGCGGCCTGGTCTATACAGCCTTTCAAAGTGAGCAGGTACAGTTGCCCCGCGTGAGCCGTAATATGGCCCGTGAGGGCAAAAGTATCAAGCCCCGTGAAGTAACCATAGGCGATCTTCTCTTTTTTAAGACCGAACGCAGCAAGCGCATCAATCATGTGGGCCTTGTAGTAGATATCAGACCGGGCGAGATTCTTTTTATACATTCTACCACGTCACGGGGCGTAATTATTTCTTCGCTAGATGAAAATTATTGGAAGAAAGCGTATATAGAAGCCCGAAGAATGATTTAATCGGCTGATTTTTTGACTATTATTGTAATAAGGAATTTTAATTCCGTTTACCATGAAAGGATTTAATCACCCTCTTTTTAATCTTTTTTTATGCCTTATAATGGGCATTATCCTGCAAAAATGGTTCATAATTCCGCTTGCGGAAAGTGTGATAATTGCCTCAATATTGGCATTTTTAGCACTTATTTTGCATTTTTTATTCCGTAAACGGAAGAATTTCTTGTTGAGCCTCCCGCTTTATCTCTCTTTTATCGGGCTTGGTATTCTTACCACAACGATCAATGACCCGTTGAATGATGCCCATCATTTTAGCAACTACGACAATAAGGACGCAACAGTATTTCTCAATATCACCGAAGTACTAAAACCCAATCCTTACGCGATGCGCTATATCGGCGAAGTGGTTCAGGTTAATAATCAGGGTGCCAGTGGCCGTATACTTATCAATATTCCGCGCGACAGCACGAAAAACAATACCCTGTATACCGAACAACTACGAGTTGATGATCACTATGCCGTAAAAACGACTATTGAACAAGTTCGTGAACCGCGTAATCCATATCAATTTGACTATGCAGCGTATCTGGCAGACCTGGGTATTCACGGTCAGATTTATGCACAGAAAGACGAACTGGTATTAATCAATTGGCATATAAGATCTGCTCAGGGTATTGCCGCACGTATACGCTTATTTTTTCAGGGACGATTGGCAAAACATGCTTTTGCAACACGAGAATGGGGCGTGATCAACGCGTTACTTCTGGGGCAACGGCAACAACTAACCTCTCAAACACGCCAGAATTATATAGACGCTGGGGTGGTGCATATTCTCGCCATTTCAGGACTGCACGTGGGCATCGTGCTATTGCTTATGCAGTTACTTTTTAAACCGCTGGGAAATTCACGTTCCATGCGTGTACTGCGCAGCGTCTTGGTGATACTGGGAATCTGGGGTTTTGCGCTTATTGCAGGGCTCTCCCCTTCTGTACTGCGCGCTGCGACCATGTTCAGTTTTTTACAGATAGGCCTTTCCACCAATCGGAAAAGTGGCGGCCTGAACGGCCTTGTAGCTTCGGCGCTGGTCTTACTCCTCATAAATCCTTCGCTGCTTTATCAGGTAGGTTTTCAGCTTAGTTATGCGGCCGTATTTTTCATTATATGGTTGCAGCCCACTTTATTTGCGATTTGGAAGCCAAAAACCCGGATTTTACGCTATTTCTGGGGGATTTTTACGGTAACACTTACCGCACAGCTGGGTGTTCTACCACTCAGTTTATTTTATTTTCACCAGTTTTCCAGCCTGTTTTTTGTGGCAAATATGGTCGTGATACCCGTCTTAGGGATCGTGCTGGGAGCAGGAATTTTGATCTTATTTTTGTCTGGTTTTGGAATTTTACCCGGATTTTTGGTAAAAATCTACGGTTTTTTGATTCGTTTGCTCAATGATTTCATTTTTTGGATCGCTGGTTTTGACAATTTGGTGATCAGACATATTTATTTTAGCGTGGCCTTGGTCTTGTTTTCCTATCTGCTCATCGCTACTACCGGAATGCTCCTCAAAAAACCGAATTACGAACGGGTTATGATCGTACTCAGTGCCATTCTGCTGTTGTTATCTTTTAATCTATTCAACCAGGAATTTAGCAGCGGGCACCAATTTTACATAGAGTACAAAAACCGTAGCAGTCTTTTGGTGCGGCAAAACAACAATCAATTGCGGGTGTATGGCGATCAACAAAATGCGGCAACTACCGTAAATCTATTTAGGGAAAATGTGCCCTTAGAAACTGTAAAAAAGGAAGTACTACGCAATTATTTCATCATTAATAAGAAAGAGCTCCTGGTTGTTGACAGCTTGGGGATTTATAATATTAAAGGTGCCGATCCCGATTACATTTTACTTCGGCAGTCGCCAAAAATAAATCTGGAACGGCTGTTCAGTGACTTTCCAGAGGTACAGATCATTGCTGATGGCAGCAATTACAAAAGCTACATACACCGGTGGAAGACTACGTGCCTAAAAGAAAAAATCCCTTTTCACAGTACGTATGAAAAGGGAACTTTTATAATAAAATAAAGGTTTTATTCTTTAAAAGTGCTCACAAAGTTCTCTTGATATTCCTGCCAGGCTTCAGCGGTCACAATCTCTTTATATGCATCGGTCGCTACGAGTTTTAAAAAAAGTTCGAGTTGTTTGGGGGTGTGGTAACCGGCTACCGGCTGTATGAGATCACCGTTTTCATTAAAGAACACCATACTGGGGTACGCATTTATTTTCAGTGCGTGTGCTAAAAAATGCTGGCTGTTGCGCCCCTCGCGCTCCGGGTCATGGTTAGGGTTTGTATAGGTGAAATCTTTATAAATAATTTCCTCTGTGCCTTCAGCATTGAATTTTACGGGATAGTAATGCGTATTTATGTAAGCGGCAACATCCTCATTAGAAAAAGTGTTTTTATCCAGCAGCTTGCACGGCCCGCACCAGTCTGTATAGACATCCATAAAAATCTTTTTGGGATTTTCCTGCTGCGCGGCGAGCGCTTCGTTCATGTTCATCCAGTTAATCTTGTTCTGCGCAGGAAGCGCTTGAATCATTAAAAACCCGATGAGAAGTGTATAAAATATCTTCATTGTACCTTCTGTTTTAAAAAATAAATACTTCAAAAGTTATTCCGAAAATGGAAGAAGTTTTCCCAAATCCTACTATCTGATGCCATGCATTAATTTTTTCAGTAACGGGTTTAATAGAATGACCAAAATACCTGCCGCACCCGGAATAATAAAAAACAACAGAAAAAAGGTAGAAAGCGAATACTCTGCGGTAA
>DRGP01000205.1 GCA_011050015.1 Leeuwenhoekiella sp.
AAAAGGAAGAGCGGGTCTTGTTGCAGATCAAAAAAGGCCTGGAACAGGGACTATCAATAAGGGCGCTCGATTTTACGGATGATGATTATGAAGAGTTTGTAAAGCCTCTACAGTTTATAACCGATAAACCGGTCATGTACGTTTGCAATGTAGATGAAAAGTCTGCCGTAAACGGAAATGAATATGTGGAAAAAGTAAAGGCTGCGGTAAAAGACGAGAACGCAGAAGTGCTTGTTCTTGCGGTAGGTACCGAAGCAGATATCAACGAACTTGAAGACTTTGAAGAGCGCCAGCTCTTTTTGCAGGATATAGGCCTTACAGAACCAGGGGCTTCAAAACTTATACGTACAGCCTATAAGCTTCTTAACCAGCAAACTTATTTTACCGCCGGAAAGAAGGAGGTACGCGCATGGACTATAAATATAGGCGCTACCGGGCCAGAAGCTGCCGGTGTTATTCATACTGACTTTGAAAAGGGTTTTATACGCGCAGAGGTTATAGCTTATGAGGACTTCGTAAGTTATGGTAGCGAGGCCAAAGTGAAAGAGGCTGGTAAAATGGGCGTAGAAGGTAAAAATTATGTGGTCAGGGACGGCGACGTGATGCATTTCCTTTTTAATGTATAACTAGCGCCCTACTCGATTAAAGCAGTTTGTCCTGCTGAAATTATCTTAGTAAATACAATGAAAAATGGCCCTTTTTGCATCAAAAAAGGGCCATTTTTATTGGAAAACAGTTGATTTCTAATATAGTCTCAGATTCAGAAAAGAGGCTGTTCTGGTAAACCGTTGTGAACATGAGTTTGAGCTAAGAAAAATAGGTCAGTTTGAGTAAAACTGTAAATTCGAGTGATTTTTTTAAAATGCTGTCGAGAATAACAATTTTTCAACGTCCTAAAATCCCACATCAAATTCTTAGTAATTCTTTAATAACTGTGGTTCTATGTTATGTATTGAAGATTAAGCTTTCAAGGAATTTTAAATATTCAAGTTTAAACCTTTTTTAAAACAGCTTGAAATTTCAGGGGTAGTACGCCATCAGATTAAGATATACCCTTAGAAAAACTTGCCGCCTTATTTAAAAACAAAGCCCCTACAGATTTTGTAGGGGCTTTGCACATCAACACTTATTGTTTAGTAGGTGTTATTTTACTAATTTAAAAGTTACCCTACGTACCAATTGTCTAGCAGCAGAAGAATTTTTATCTACTGAGGTATCTTCACCACTACCGGTAACATTTAGTCTTTCTCCATCAACTCCAGAAGCTACCAGGATTTCAAACACTTTTTGAGCACGTTTTTCAGAAAGTGCCTTATTGTAATTAGGGTTTCCTATTTCATCTGCATAACCTATAAGTTCGGCTGTTGCATCTGTGTTTTCTTTCATATACTTGGTCAAGTAGTTTATAGCCTCGTAGCTATATACTTCCGGTTGTGTACTGTTGAACTGGAAGTACACATTCACATAACCATCATCAATTAATTTTTCGATAATATCATTTCCACTGCTTGAAGAAGTAGCTTCCATTTTATTGAATTTGGCTTCAAGAGAAGACTCAAGCTCATCAGGGATGCCATTTTTATTTTTATCTACGGCAACACCTTTAGTATCTACGGTTACACCAGAAACAGTATCTGGTTCTCTATCTAGATAGTTAGGTACACCATCACGGTCTGTATCTTGAAGGTCGTTTTCAAGTTTGGCCAAACGGTTGTTTATAGAATCTAAGTCTGTAGCCATGTTTTTCTCTCTCGAGTACCAGTCGGCGTGTACATCATTACCACCTAGGTAGACGGAAATACCTATAGTTGCATTTACGTAAAAGCCGTCAAAATCTGCTGCTACCTGACGCGCTGTACCGTCAAAAGTTTGATCTTGTCTAATATTACCTATTACAGAAAGGTCTGCATTAAGCGCTACGCGATCTGCCAGTTTAATCTGTGGAGTAATACCCGCGATAAAATTCAGCATTTGATCGTTGTCATCTAGCTCTACCGGTTCTTTAACAGATAGTCTGCTGTAACCCATACCCCCGTGGAGTAGCAGGCCTAGTGTATTCGTCCATTCCCTAAAGCCTAAGATGTTACCGGCATTAGCAACACCTTGTAAGGAGATCCGGTACATTCTTGATTTAAAAGGAAGACTTTCTTCATCATCAGAAAAATTGTCAAAACCAAAATCTACTTTAAGACCGGCTCTGTCGTTTATCATATACCGTAAGCCAGCATCAGCGTGAAAAAAGTCTGGAGTACTGGTATAATAACCAGGAGCAAAAGGGCGGGAAGGTTTGTTAACCCCGGCGTTAATATCTATAGACCATCTATTGTAGTCATCGTAAGATGAAACCGTATTTTGATCATCACTCATCATGGTTTCCTGATCCGTCATGTCTTGTGCATTAGAAATCCCCATTATCCCGAGAATAGCAAATGCTCCTAGTAAAATCTTCTTCATAATTAATTATTACGTTTTAGTTATGGCAAATGTAAAGTTTGTTTGTAAACTAAAGGGCATTACAACTAAAATTTACAAAATTTTAATAAAGAAAATGATCTATTTTACCCTTAAATTCTCCAGATAATACGCATTTATAGGTTGAAAAACACAATTTTTAATACAAATCAGAAATTCACACCTTTTAGATAGCACCTTAAAAGCTCGATTTTTAATTGCTGTGTGGTGAAGGATTGGGTTCTAACAGCTGTATTTGACTTTGCAGTCTTTCCTTTACAATATTCATCATACGTTTGTTCAACGCAGAAGAGTTGGTCACGTACTCTTTATATTCTGCTAGGGTAAATTGGCCAATGATGATTCCTTTAAGGCTGTTCCTGAATTTGACATCCTTTTGTATGGCATTTTCAATATAGCCCAGCCGTTTCTCTATGGTGAGGGTGAAAAACACATTTTTATGTTTTGAAATATAATTCCTAAAAACTTCGAGTAGCAGGTCGTTCTGTAATTTGCCCACCGGTCTTAAAGTCTCGTTCTGAAATTGTTCCTCACTGCTCGTTTGAGCATTTACTCTGGCCGAAGGAATTATGGGCCGTAAAGCGAGTAAATCGCTATCGCGTGTTGACATGATTTGGTGTTTTTCTAAATATAACATTTTGCGACACTTTGCCGAAAAAGCAAACGTTAATTTTAAGATACTTCTGCGCATGCCCGTTAAAGTGCTATTAAAGATAACGCGCCTTTTGTGGCGGGTTTATAACTTTAAATTGTACATGAGGGATTTGTTTACCGAGCACTTGGCTAAATTCAAGAAGCGCTTTCAAGTTCTACAACACGAGCTTGTCCCGAGTAATTATTAAATACAAAGAAAAAGATTATGATAAAATCAGTAAATCCATACAATCAGCAAGAAGTATTCAGCATTGAAGAACTCAGTGAAAAGCAAGTAAAAGAGGCGATAGACCGGGCAGATGAACGGTTTAAATCCTGGCGGAAAACTTCTTTCGCACAGCGTAAAAAATACATGCTGGCAGCGGCCGAAGAATTAAAGAACAACAAGCAAGAATATGCAGAGGCCATGACGCAGGAAATGGGCAAACCCATAAAACAGGCCATCGCCGAGATCGAAAAATGTGCCTGGGTCTGTGAATATTATGCCGAAAAGGCCGAAAAGCACCTGAGTTCAAAAGCTATTGAGACCGATGCGGAAAAGAGTTATGTAAGCTATGAACCCATAGGTGTTGTCCTCGCGGTAATGCCCTGGAACTATCCCTACTGGCAGGTATTTCGTTTTGCAGTACCCGCGCTCATGGCCGGAAATGTGGGACTACTCAAGCATGCCAGTAATGTAATGCACTGTGGAGAGAAAATTCAGCAGATATTTGAACGCGCCGGTTTCCCAAAGGATTGCTTTCAGCATTTGCCTTTAAATAGTTCAAAAATCGAGGCGGTGATCAGGAATAGAAGGGTAAAAGCGGTAACGCTCACGGGCAGTAAACCTGCCGGAAGTTCTGTCGCAAGTATAGCAGGTGAGGAAATCAAAAAGTCGGTACTGGAGCTGGGTGGTAGCAACGCGCTGGTCGTTTTTGCCGATTGTAACCTGGAGGAGACGATAAAAACCTGCGTACAGGCAAGATTTCAGAACACGGGGCAGAGTTGCATAGCCGGTAAGCGACTGTTAGTTGAAGATAGCATTGCCGATGCATTTACTGAAAAATTTGTAAAGGCCGTAAAAGAACTAAAAAGCGGCGACCCTATGGATGAAAATACATTTATAGGTACACTTGCCCGTGAGGATCTCGCCGAAGATCTTGAAAAACAACTTAAAAGTTCGGTGAAGGAAGGGGCTAAAATCCTTACCGGTGGGAAACGGGATAAAGCGTATTTTGAGCCCACTGTTGTAGATGATGTGAAGTCTGATATGACTTTATTTAAAGAGGAAACCTTTGGGCCGGTGATAGGTATTACCCGTTTTAAAGATGAAGAAGAAGCGGTAGATTTGGTCAATCAGTCAGATTTTGGTTTGGGCGTTTCTATTTTTACCGAAGATCGAAAAAAAGCGGAGCAACTCATTCCACAATTTGACGACGGCGCTGTATTTGTGAACGATTTAGTAAAAAGTGATCCGCGCCTGCCCTTTGGAGGGACTAAGATTTCTGGGTATGGCCGCGAACTTTCAAGCGATGGGATACAGGAATTTGTAAATAGAAAGACGGTTTATTTTAATGCCTATTAACCTGAATTCGAATTAATAAAATTTGTCAGATCAAGTGAAATTCTGGAAGAATTTTGTTACGAGATCAGCGTTTTTTGATTGAAAATGGTCTTTCTCGATACAATTTTTGCAAAAATTACTCGAAATGAGCATTTTGAAAACTTCAATATATTAAATCGAACTCAAATTATTATCTGATTAATACCAATACACTAACTTAAAAACCCCGATTTTGCTATCAAAATCGGGGGTTTTTAATGGTTTATTGTGGTTTATTGACCTTAACAGCATTAATAATCGCTCTGTGGAAATTCAAAGACTTTACCGTCTATTTCAGGATTTAGGGTGATATTTTTAATCTGGATTACGGTGCTGTCCTGTTTAATGGTAAAAGGGAAAGAAAGACCATGCACGTCTTGATAATCACTTAGCCTGCTTATCACAAACTGCCCGTCAGGTTTTATTTCTTCTATTTTTACCGGATTATAATTCTGCGTATCAAAATAATAATAACTCACATTATTTATCTCTTGTCCATTTATGGTCAGTGGTTCTTTGATGACTTTTATTTTAAACGTCTGTACACTGTCCACCGTTTCCACACCCTCATATTCCAGCTCGTAGTAGTTTTTTTCGTAATTAATTATAGGTGAAGGAAAATCATTCTTGCTAAGTCTTACATTGTTCGTGATTTCCTGACTGCCCAGAAGTGGGGTCATGGTCGTCAGGTCTGTAGTCCAGAACGTGTGCCCATCAAAGGCAAGTTGTGCAAAGCGTTTTCCTGCAAAATCAACAATTATGGCCTGTTTTCCAGCCTTTGTATTATAAAGGGTAAGTGGTAGGGTAACGCCGGTCTGTTTCATCGTGGCATCCATTTTTGTGGCCCTAAGTGTATCCCAGACTTTTCGGCTGCCACTTTTTTCTATATATTTTTCTACAATATCATTTGCGGCTTGTGCTTGCGCACCACAAAGTGGCAGCAGTACGGTAAACAGGAAAAAGGTTATGCGCTTCATATCTTTAGTTTATACTATAACTGGGAGATGCTTTTATTAGTGCAAGCTTAATCAAAAATTTTAAACCGGGAAAGTCTTTGCGTAGTAATCGGCATGCGCAGCTTTGCGCCAAAGGTGAGCGTTTTTATTTGCATTGCCTTATATTTACAAAAACGGCCACCATGAAATTTGGAAAAGTTGAAGATCCTTCCCAGATAGATTTTAATCTTCCACAGGATCATCCCGATACTTCAAAACTGCTTAAAAAGCTCAAAAAACCGGAAAAACCGTCATTTTTTGTAGGCTGTGCAAAATGGAACAAGCAGGATCTTAAAAATTTTTATCCCCGCGGAACCAAAGACGAACTGCAGTATTATGCATCCCAGTTTAATTCCATCGAATTAAATGCTTCCTTCTACAGGCTCTTCCCCAAAGAGCAGTTTGAGACCTGGCGGGAAAAGACACCTGATGATTTTCGTTTTTTTCCAAAAATAACCCGAATGATCAGCCATATAAAAAGGCTTAAGGATAGCAAACCGCTCATAGATGAATATGTAGATCACGTGATCCTCCTCAAAGAAAAGCTGGCCACCGTTTTTTTACAGCTTCATGACAACTTTCAACCCAAAAACTGGGATCGTGTAGAAGAATTTGTTACCAATTGGCCTGGCCAGCAACCACTTGCCATAGAGTTCAGGCATACTGATTGGTTTAACGATTCTGAAGTTTCAAAACAACTTTTTAGCTTGCTGGAGGATCATAAAATGGCCAATGTGCTGGTAGATACAGCGGGCCGTCGGGATATCATGCATATGCGCATGACCAATGGTGAGGCTTTTATACGTTTTGTAGGTGCAAACCATCCCAGTGATTATGACAGGCTTGATGCATGGGTAGAACGCTTGAACAGCTGGGTAGATCAAGGCTTGCAACAGGTTGATTTCTTTATTCACCAAAACACCGAAAAAGAATCCCCTTTACTGGCCGAGTATTTCATTAAAAAAATAAATAAAACCATGAGTCTTGATATTCCTGTTCCGAGGGGATTGAGCGACGGTAATAACCCAAAATTAGATTTATGAGCAGAATAATAATGGTTTGTGGCGTTTCAGGCTCTGGTAAAACAACCATCGGCCAGCATTTATCAAACCGCATCCACGTACCTTTTTACGATGCAGATGCCTTTCATCCCAAAGCAAACATAGAAAAAATGGAAGAAGGGCACCCCCTTAATGATGAAGACCGCCAGCCCTGGCTTGAGGCTATGGCACATGCCATGTCTGGCTGGGAACAAAATGACGGGGCAGTATTGGGCTGTTCTGCGTTAAAGGAAAAGTATCGCGAAACGCTTCAGGAAGGCGCCAGTGAAAAAATCATATGGATCATGCTGGAAGGGGATTTCGATCTTATTAAAGAACGTATGACCAAGCGGAAAAATCACTTTTTTGACGCTAATATGCTGCGCTCACAATATGAAGCCTATGAACGACCCGATTATGGTTATTTTTTTGACGTAAAAAACACTCCGCAGGAAATTGTGGACTCCATTGTTACAACATTAAAGGAAAACAAGGAGCTGGATGAATTATAGAATGCTGTTTGTGTATGTATGAGTCTTCCTGATTTTCAACTGAAGTTTTAATCCTTTTCTTTCCTGCTCATAAAATAAATAGTAGTAACATTTTTAGCAAGCAAAATATCTGAAACAGAGGGGAAAGGAAACTTTTAATCCTGATTTATTTTGACCCGTATTATTGGTTTTTGGGGTCTTGTTTGCTGTCTGTTTCTTTGGTTTTTGCTGTAAGCGTTTTGTCTTCAGTAGGATCTTTGACCATACGGAAGGGGAAATCTTTTTCCCCACCGTATAATTTGATCTCTTGAATATCGGCTGGCATGTAGTATCCATGGTCTTCAAGGGCCTCTTTAACAGAGCGAACCACATTACCTTTAGTTACTAATGCCATTCTTCTGAAATCTGTGGTATCTACCCAGAAAAATACTTTTAAATTCACGGTACTCGTGGCCAGTTCATCTTCAATTACAAAATTTTCGTGCTCATCATCCTCAATCACATCGGGCTGCGCATGTAGGGCATCCATAACGGTTTGCTTGGCCCCTTCAATATTATCTTCATAGGCAATGCCTATAATGAAACTCCACCTGAAGAATCCATCCTCGGTATAATTAGTAACCGGTTGCGTGAGTACATCACTATTGGGGATATAAACATCCTTGCCATCAAAGGTTTTTAGTTTCGTATACCGAAACTCCAATGCTTTAACCTTCCCAAAATTGCTCCCCACTTCTACCGTGTCATTGATATTAAAGGGCCGGTTGAATGAGAGTATGATGCCGGCAATAAAATTTTCGCCTATATCTTTAAAAGCAAATCCCAACACTACGGCACTGGCACCGGCGGCAGTTAAAATTCCGGCTGCAATACCGCCCAGTCCTGCTGCCCGCAGGGCAATCATAATGGAGACTATGATAAAGATGATACGTATGGCTTTGCCCAGAAAACGGCTCATAAGTGGGTCGTTCGTGCGTTTTATTAAGCGTTTACGCACAAAATTGCCTATCAGTGCGCCTATAAGTACACCAAGTACGATAATGCCAATACCTATGGCTATCCCGGGAAGTTGATCTAAAAATTTTTCTGAAAACTGGGCAAAAGATTCTGAAACACTCGTGGGTTCTCCAGGGGTATTGTTTTGCATTTAAAGTAGGTTTTAAAGTTAGCGATGCTGAACTTAAAGCTGAAAAATCAATTTTAAATTCAGGTCAATCTAAGCAAAGAACGTGTTTTTTGAATTCCTTTTTTAGCGCTATAGGGTAATTTTAACTTGCGTTATTGGTAAGGATGAAATTATATTATTTAAAATAATAGAAGACTCAATTATTGCGCTGCTCATAACTTTTAATCTGTTCTTTAGCATCTTTTAGTTGGGCTTCCGAAGGAGGTTTAGGGAGCTGATCTTTCTTTCCTGCGGGTTCAAAAGAGAGCGTGGCGTAGGAAGGATAATGATCAGAATTAATATCATCGCCACGCTGCAAATCGATCAGCCTAAATTCTGGCGAGACAAAAATATGGTCAAGTGGCCATCTAAATATATATGAATTTGCACTGAATGTATTGTAGAAGCCACGGCCTATGCGTGGGTCCAGCAGTTCGCCAGTATCTTTAAATAAAGCTGTGGTATTAGACCAGGCCACATCGTTAAAATCACCGATAACAATGACCGGTAGTTCGTTTTTTCTGCTCAAACGGGCTGTATACATCATCTCTGTATCGCGGTCTGAAGACATGGGATTTTCCGAGGGCATAGGAGGGGTAGGGTGAATGGCGTATAATTGTATGGTGTCTCCCGTTTTTAAGACCATTTTTGTATGTATGGAAGGAATATCTTGATCTACCATATAATGCGTTGAGGGATTTATAAGCGGCATTTTAGAATAGAGGGCCATCCCGTACGTGTTTCCCAGCGGGACTTCATGAATATAGGTATAATTTTTAGCCATATAAGGATTTACGGCTTTAAGCCATTTCTTATCGGTCTCACAGAGTAGCACCACATCTGGATTTTGCTTTTTGATATCCTCGAGAACCATGTGTTTTTTACTGTTGGATTGCAATACATTTGCTGTAAAAAGGCTTATTTGCCGTTTGGGTTCTTGTTTTTCGGCAGGAAGGAGATCGTAGCGATATAAGGCAGTATATGGAATTATTTTCTTCAGCTGAAAGCCAAAACACGCCAGCATCATCACCATAAACAGGTAATCTTTGGCCCACTTGATATCAAAACAAAACAGATAGGCAATAATCGCCAGAAGAGTGAGGACAGTAAGCTGCATATGTGGAAAGTCAAACATGCGTATCCACCAGTAATCTACAGCAATAAGGGGTATGAGTGTTAAAAGTATGGTGAGGGAGCCAAAAAGGAAGAGAACCGTTTTTAATTTCATTGTTGAGACAGACTTTAGCTCGGGTCAATATACAACGATTATGAATATGGAACAGTAATCTTCGATCAATTCCTGAAAAAATTGATGAAATCACCGATTTTAAGCCTTTGCAGACGGATTTTTCCCGGGAAAATCTGAACCAGATAATTCTTCAAATAGTTCCAGTTTAAAATAAGGTACGGCAGCGATAATATGATCAAAAATATCGGCCTGTACATGCTCATAAATTTCCCACCGCTTGTCTTTACTGAAACAGAACACTTCTAGCGGAATACCTTGCGGCGTAGGTTCAAGATGCCTTACCATAAGAAAGAGATCCTTATTAATCGCGGGATTCTCGTGCAGAAAAGCGTCTATATACCGTCTAAAAATACCCAGATTAGTCTGGTTTCTGCCATTAATAAGCAGACTGCGGTCAATATTGTGCAGCCTGTTTGTACGTTCAAGATCTTTCTCCCGATGTTCTATATAAGGGGCGATGAGCTGTATTTTTTTGAGCTCTTCAATATCTTCTGCGGTAAGAAATCGTACCGAGCGTTGTTTGATATAAATAGACCTTTTTATGCGTCGCCCATCGCTTTCCTGCATCCCGCGCCAGTTCTGGAAAGAGTCTGCTATTAAACTATAGGTGGGGATTGTGGTGTAAGTATTGTCAAAATTCTGGACACGTACGGTAGCGAGGTTTATTTCGGTAACATTACCATCTGCGCCAAATTTGCTAAAGGTAATCCAGTCGCCTATACGCACAATATCATTAATGGAAACCTGAATGGAAGCGACAAACCCCATAATGGTATCTTTAAAGATAAGCAGTAGTACGGCAGAAGTGGTCCCCAGCTGTAATGCCAGTTTACCGGCTTCTTTATCAAAAATTTCAAGAACGATAAAAAAGGCAGCGAGCGACCATAAAAAAAGCATAGTTACCTGTATATAACTCTGCAGGGGCTTATCGTGAAATTTTTCCTTGGTTTCAAAAAAACTGCGTGAGGTACGCAAAATGCTTCGTAAGATTTTAAGCACCAGGATGATAACATATACATTTATGGCCTTGTTTGCCCACTGTAGGATAAGGGGGTAACTCGCATCCAGCATAATCACAAGTACATACTTGAGAATATTAATGGGGATAATATGTGCTATATACCTGGGGAAATTGGTAAGTATCAAGTAATCATCAAAAGTACTTTTAGTCTTATTAGTAAAAGCTTTAAAAAACTCTACTATTAATTTACGTAGTAAGCGATCCAAAAGGATAAGGCCTGCCCCAAGAAAGAACAGATTGATGATAATACTTAAAATATCAGCATAGTTGGGGTCAAGACCTTGATTTATTAAGGTATTACTGAAGTGCTGAAAATACTTGTGCAATCGCTGGTGCATCTCCTGTTTTATATTTTGACGGCAAAGATACTATAATTTAAGGCTGGGAACGGCATGTAAAGGTTGATGGGTTTTAAGTTATACTGCTCTTAAAAAACCGGTGAAAATCGCCGATTTTCAGCCTAAAATGGCCTTTTTTAGTGTATATTTCTGAAAAAAGGAACAAAAAAAACGCTGCCATTTGGCAGCGTTTTTAATATATACTAATTTGATCTTTTAAGATTCAATAAAGAAACCTCCAATAGTCAATACTTCTTCCATAGTAAGAGGCTCATCAAAAGCAGCAGTAAGTGCATCATCACCACCAAAGTCACTGAACATTCCTGATAGCTCAACATCACCTTGGTTAGTGTTTTCTTCACCTGCATAAATAGGTGCAAACGCATCAGGTAATGTATTGTTGTTTTGAACAATCCATCCTTTTTCCATACGCATCCTTCTTACTTTTGAAGCGTGACGGGCTTCTACAGAGTGAATCTGCAAAGCATATTCTAGAAGTGCATCGTCACTGGCAAGTGCTCCTGCCTGACCTTTATAAGCACGTACTCCGGTATCTTCAAATCCTTGAGCAAGAGCCATAAATTGTGCATAAGCCGTTGCTGTATCTGTACCATTTTCACCAAATGGATCTAAAGTCAATCCTCCTGGGCCACCTGTAAAATCAAATGTAGGTTTATCAACCGCGTCTTCTTGAAGGAAATTAAGTAGAAATTCAACGTGTGCATCCTCATGCTTAGAGATGGTTTCAAAAACCGTCATGTCATCGTCAGAGATCACACCGCTATTAAGTCCTTTTTGATAAAATTCCTGTTCAAGATACTCCAAAGTAAGTGCGAAATTTAAAACATCAGTAGAAGACGCTTGAAAAGCTGCAGCTGCCATTGCATTAGTTGCAGCTTTGGCTTTGGAACTTGTTGCAGCAAGGCCAAATGGAATAGAGGCAAGTGCCGCATTTTTTCCAAAACTTTTCATTTGTGAAAAAGAGTCTCTTCTGGAACTTTTTTTGGTTAACGCCTCTTTATCTGAAAGGCTTTCTAAAAGCTTTATAAAATTCATAATATTGTTTTTTAAAATTAATAGGTTAGCTTGTAATTACGCGGTAGGCAAATTGTTTGCCGTAAATTCGGTAACTATAAATTGAAGGTCTAAAACCGCTGCAATTACATCTGCAGGAGCTGTAGCTTTATCAAATGCAGGATCTGTATCTAGACCTACAAGTATATCATCACTTGCAAAATTAGAAGTATTAGGACTCACAAGGTCTCTGAATGCTGAAGCGTGACGCGCTTCTACAGAAACTATTTTGCCCGCCAAACCTAAATATGTAACGCCAGCTTCATCACTTACATCTATCAATTTACCTGCACCATTATATGCTGATACACCAGTATCTTCTAGTGCTACAGCAGTAGCTAGAACTGAATCCCTACTAGAGAAATCAACAGCGTTAGGACCCGTAGAGAAATCAAACTCTAAATCTGGCAATACCTGTTCTGCAGATACCGCTCCAGAAATAGCGGCTTTGAAAAATTCGCGGTGAATGATCTCATGATTTGTAGTGTCTTCTAAGATCGCCTTTTCTTCAGCAGAAGCTCCAGCGTAGTAATCACCTTTAAGAACTTCTTCGTAAAAAGCAGCTTCAAGTTGCTCAAGTGCGAAGGCATAATTAAGGATACCTAGATTACCAGAACCTAAATCAAATACTTCTGGATCCATTGGGTCATCATCCATTGGGTCTGGATCTGGATCAACCATACCCATATCATCATCATCGCTACATGATAAAAGAAGACCACCTCCCACTAAGGCCATGCCACTTAATTTTAAAAATTTTCTTCTATCACGTCCATTTAGTGGTTCTGGACCGTTTTCTTTAATTTCATTGCGTTTCATCTAAATTGAATTTAGTAGTTAATATTCTGTTCTGTGCAAAATTTACGAGGAATATAGCCTTAGGGTTTCGCATCAAACAACCTTTAACAGCAATTTGTGACTTTTAAACGATGAATATACTGAATAATGAAATAAATTAACGTTTTTATTAAACCTAAAGCCTTCGCAGCTAGTATTTAATGCTTGATTATGCTTGGTAGATGTTAATGTTTTGCCTTGTTTATAGTAATTTAGCTTGTTTAGGGCGTTTGGAGGCTACTCATCTACGAATTATATCTGATCGCAGGGAAAGTCGAAGGAAATGATTTTGTATTCGTAATTTTTCTTAAAGTTAAAATGCCACCACTCGGTACGTATGGTCTCAAAACCAAAGATGCGCATTCCCTTTTGAAGTAACGCACGGTTTTTAAGCACTTTTTCTGGAAGGTCTTTATAATCTATATGGGCTTCCCGGCCAAAAAAATCATGGTCTGTGCCCATATTTACCGGTTCTCCCGTAAGCGTGACCAGTGAGATATCTACTGCAGCACCCCGGTTATGAATCGAGCCACTGGCATAGGGATTGGCCACATATTGTGGATTGGGATAAGCGGCCCACATTTTTTTCTGTGCAGAAACCGGGCGGTAGCAGTCATAAAGTAAGATCTTATAGCCTAATTCACAAAAAAAATGGTTGGCCTCCTTAAGTGCATCGGCTACTTCTGGTCTTAAATAACAGGCAGCGCAGTCATAAAAGGCTTCTTTTAAAAAATTATTAGTTCCTGCATAGCGGATGTCGTAAGCAAAACCGTCATTTATAGTATCTAATTTTATAAGATCTTCAGACTGTGCCTGTAGTTGCGTCGCAAAAAATAGGATGAAAAGGGTAGAAAATAGTCGATTCATGGTTAAATATACCTAATTATTGGAAGGTAAAAGCCCATTTTACCGTGTACATACTTTAAAGACTTGAGTTTGATTTAATACAACCGTGCTTTAAGAATGGTGTTTTTTAAAAGTGATTTTTGTGAAAAATTATTCCGGTATAGTTATCCGTAAATAAGACCATTCTGTTGAAAGTAGGGTTTTCGGCAGAAATTCTTTAACTGGATTCACTCAAGCTGATATTTTTTAGCTTAAACTCAGGTTAAAAAGTTCCGTTGAGACGGGAAAATCTACTTTCACTTTAATTCCGGCTCTATATATCTGGCATCCATCCAGAACGTACCCAACGGGATTACTGAACATATCAAAACGATGAACAGGGTTTTTAAAGACCATTGCAGTTTTTGTTTCACCAGAAAAGCGCAGACCACATAGAGAATAAAAAGTATGCCATGCGCCATACCCAGCCATTGATTTGGCGCTGGGTTATCGTAATAATATTTTAACGGCATGGTGACCACGAGGAGACCCAACAACGAGATACCTTCAAGAATACTGAGTATTTTAAAAAATCGAAGCATAGCTAAACGAGACTAAAAATTGCAGCTCCATAAACGGCGAAACGTACAAAACGCATGAGACCAAAAAGGAGGTAATTCTTAAAAGGATATTTGATCATACCGGCGGCTAAGCTACTTATGGCAAATGGTAATGGCAAAATAGCCCCTACAACTATTAAAAAACCGCCCCATTTTCGGGCATTTTTAAGGTGTTTTGCCATTTTTACCTCAAGATACTCATGTACCGCATGAATGCGTGTGGAAGCCCTGCCCGTAAAATACGATATAATACCGCCGGTATATGACAAAACCGCGAGCAGGCTCAGATAAATTACCGGGCTGGGCATTTTATCGCTCCATGCTATAAATATTTCTGGCGGAATAAGGCCCAAAATCGTTTCAGACACAAAAAAAACGGCCAGCACCCAGAGCGTAGGGAAGGTGTCAGTCATTTTGATGAGTAAGGTGTTGAGGTCTATCACAAAATAATGAATCGCAAAAATGGCCGCTATAAAAAGGAGTATAGGCGGAAGGGCTTTCTTTAGGCTTGTGCCCAAAAAGCTATAAAAACCGGTATATTTATAATATTGATGAAGTAATTGCAGGCGTGATTTGCGTTCTCCGCCCTTAGGTTTTGACATGGTCTTGAAATTTGGCGCAAATTTACGCTTTAACCTTGGGAAGAACAACTTTAAAAAGTTCTGTTATAACTGATCTTACTAGTTTTAATAAAACTTTAAAATAGGTAGCTCGCTTATACTAAATATTAATCCTACTTTTAGAATATGGAGAAATTAACAAATAAAGTTGCCCTTATCACAGGGGGTACAAAAGGAATAGGAAGAGGGATCGCAGAATCCCTGCTACAATTAGGCATGAATGTCGCGATAACCAGCAGAACGGTAAGTGCGGCCGAAAATGCCGCCAATGAACTTAACAAATCAAATAGCGGAAAAGGCGAAGCTATAGGTATTAAAGCCGATGTACGCGATTATGACAGTCAGAAGGAAGCGGTAGAGCAAACACTGGAGAAATGGGGAAGCTTAGATGTACTTGTGGCCAATGCCGGTCTGGGTCATTTTGGCAATATTGAAGATCTGAGTGTGAGCCAGTGGGAAGAAACCATAAGTACGAACCTTACGGGTGTGTTTTATAGTGTTAAAGCAGCGCTTGCCGCATTAAAAAAGTCAGAAGGGTACATTTTTACCATATCCAGCCTTGCCGGAACTAACTTTTTTGCCGGCGGTAGTGCTTACAATGCCAGTAAATTTGGGCTTACCGGTTTTACCCAAGCACTTATGCTGGATGTGCGTGATCAGGGCATTAAAGTAACTACCATTATGCCAGGTTCTGTGGCTACGCATTTTGCCGGTCATGAACCCTCAACTGAGGATGACTGGAAAATTCAAAGTGAAGACCTGGGCCAGCTGGTTTCAGATCTTTTGCAAATGCACCCCAGGACGTTGCCCAGTAAAGTAGAGGTAAGACCCTCAAAACCACCCAAAAAGTAATGAAATCTGGTATGTATAAACACAAAAAAGCACCTGTTAAAGGTGCTTTTTTTATGTTTATACATGTTTTTAGAATCCTAGTTTTCTTCCGCATATTCGCCCAGTGCGGTGACATAGGCACGCAGATCCAGTCGGTTTGATTTGTTTTCCGGTTCTGCAATAAGGTTAAGCAGATAAAGCAAACTTTCAGCAGGCTCAGAAGCTTCGCGGAGTTCCAGCTCTTCTTCGTGACCTTCGATGGGTTCTTCGTCGGGAATGTCTATAGCAAAGGTCTGATGTTCTTCAATGTGCTCAAAGGCAAGGCGTATGACCTTGGCGAGAAGTGGTCGTTCTTCTTCCACCGCATATGGGCGCAGGTTTTTAAGATCTTCTACAGCCGTATTGGTGATGATGCCATTATTTTCAACATCATTTATCAGCTTATTGAGTAGTTTTATTGCTTTGGGATTCTTCAATGCGTTAAGTTTGGTTAAAACACAAAGGTAAAATATTAGCCCTTTTCTTGCACCAGAACCTTTCATTTTTTTCGATTTACACCTCAGAACGACGTTAAGTGCATCTGTGTGACCGTTATAGCGCGAAAGGTAGAATATTAGGCTACCAGATTTTCAAGAAGCCTTTAAATACCGTATTTTTGCAAAATTCACTTTTAAAAAATAAGTACACTTGGGCGAGCGATCTAGAGAGCGAAAGAAAAACGAAGGAAAAGAATTATATTCATATCAGTTAAAAGACCTGGACCGGATTTTTAGCTGTATGGAGGAATCACCAGATGACTTTAACTTGCTATACCAACTACCTACCGGTGGTGGAAAAACAGTTATTTTTTCTGAAATAGTGCGTCGGTATATTGCCGAAAAGAACAAAAAGGTGATCATTCTCACGCACCGCATAGAACTCTCTTCACAAACTTCTAAGATGTTGACCACCTTTGATGTGCCCAATATGGTCATAAACAGCAAGGTCAAAACCCTGGAAGGTAATGAAGATTACATGTGCTATGTTGCCATGGTAGAGACCTTGAACAATCGCTTGCAGGACAAGCAGATGAAATTTAATGACGTTGGGCTTGTCATTATCGATGAGGCTCACTACAATTCTTTCCGTAAGTTATTCAGTCATTTTAAAAATACATTTATACTGGGCGTCACCGCGACGCCATTGAGCTCTAATGTAAAACTCCCCATGAAGGATAATTACAAGAATCTCATTATGGGGGAGAGCATCTCTTCGCTAATTGATAAAGGTTTCCTTTCTAAGGCAAATGTGCACACCTGCGATGTGGGGCTAAAAACGCTTCAGGTGGGTATCAATGGGGATTATACAGTAAAATCTTCAGAGATTCTGTATACAAATCATAGTATGCAGCAAAAACTGCTTACTGCTTATGAAGAGAAGGCAAAAGATACAAAAACACTTATTTTTAATAATGGGATCAATACCTCCCACTACGTTTACGAGACCTTTAAAGAGGCAGGCTATGACGTGATGCACCTTGATAATACACATAGTAACAAAGAGCGTAAACAGATATTGAAATGGTTTAAAAATACACCCGGCGCCATACTTACCTCGGTGAGTATATTGACCACTGGTTTTGATGAGCCTACTGTAGAGACAATTATTCTGAATCGTGCCACGCGCTCACTTACCCTCTATTTTCAGATGATAGGTCGTGGATCTCGAGTGCTGCCTGCTAAAAAAGAATTTCAGGTAATTGACCTGGGAAATAATGTAGCGCGTTTTGGTCTCTGGGATGGCCCGATGGACTGGAATGATATTTTTATGTATCCCGAATTTTATCTGGAAAATCTGGTAAGCGATGAGGATATAGAACGCGAATTTATTTATGAGATGCCTCCAGAACTCCGTGAACAGTTCAGTAATAGTGATGAGATCGATTTTGATATTAAGGCGGAATATGAAAAAGTTTTCGCCGAAGGAAAAAAATCAAAAATAGCTCTAGAACGATCAATAACTCAACATGCCAAGATCGTTTTTGAGAATACAGAAGATGTTTTTGATGCTCGTATACTTGCACGTGAACTGAAAGAGGAAATCAGCTTCCGCATTAGGCAGTATTCGTATTGCATCATGAAAAACACACAGAATTATAAAGACTGGCTCGAAGAAGACTATATGCGCAAACTGCGTCTCAAACTAAGCCAGATGTACACAAACGTTACAACTGTAGAATAAAGAACGAGCCGTGGTTATTGACTCCCCTTTAAGCGGAAAGGCCATGGTTTAAAGCTCTATATCTTAGCAGAAAAAAATAATTCTTCCCATTTACTTTACCGAAAGCTCTCGTTTAATAGAATCCGGAGCGCGATTAAACCAAACTTAATGACACATAAACTTACAATTTGTGCGCTTTTTGCACTTTTAATTTTCACAACTGTTCAAACTACTTTTGCCCAGGAAACCGAAGGAAAACTCGGGGGTTGGTATGCTTATAACTGGAATACGCAATTTGGCGATTCACAGTTTGGGATTATGGGCGATTTTCAATACCGGGTATATGACGTGGCGAGTGATTTTCAGCAATTTCTTCTGCGCGGTGGTATAAGCTATACGCCAAAAGAATCTGGCTTGACCGTACTGGCTGGATATGCTTATTTTAATTCTGGAGTACTGGGCGACAGTGACGCACAGACCTATGAGCACCGGTTGTACCAGGATGTTCTTTTTTCGCAGCAATTGTGGGACCGTTTATATGTAGGCCACAGGATTCGTATTGAAGAACGTTTTGTAGAAAATCAGGATTTTAGGACGCGTTTTCGCTACATGCTCGCGGCCCGCATTCCGGTAAACCAGAAAACGCTTATCAAAGACGCGCTCTTCTTTGTGGCTTCAAATGAAGTTTTTGTAAATGGCCAGAAAGATATAGGAAATGGGCGTAGCGTTAATTTATTTGACCGAAACTGGCTTGCAGGAGGTATGGGGTATTTTTTTAGCGATAGCCTGCGCGTAGAACTCACTTATATGCGTGAAAGTACAGAAACGTTGAATAAAGGTCAACTTTGGTTGACGCTGTTCCATAAGTTTTGATGGTTTATTCTACTATTTAATGGCGGTTTTGTAGCCTAAAAGGGCAATTTTTGACCTCAGTTTGCTGTTTTTACTGGCTTTGTTGTTTTGCTAAACATTGTCGCGCTGGGGTATTGCAATGTTGTGAGCAATCTAAAGAAAGGAATCGGCTATATTAAAAACAAAACGGCCCACTGT
>DRGP01000206.1 GCA_011050015.1 Leeuwenhoekiella sp.
ATGATACGCGATGCTGCTCGGGAGTTTGCACAAACCGAATTATTGCCCGGCGTTATCGAACGTGATGAGAAACAAAAATTCCCCCAGGAATTGATACGCAAGATGGGACAAATGGGATTTCTCGGCATGATGACACCTACACAGTATGGCGGTGGCGGTATGGACGCGATCTCCTATGTGCTTGTTATGGAAGAAATTTCGAAAGTTGACGCTTCTGCATCGGTGATTATTTCAGTAAACAACAGTCTCGTATGTTATGGCCTTTCGGAATACGCTAACGAGGATCAAAAGCAAAAATACCTGACCAAACTCGCCACAGGTGAAAAACTGGGTGCCTTCTGCCTGAGTGAGCCCGAGGCCGGAAGTGACGCGACTTCACAAAAAACCACTGCAATTGACAAAGGAGATCATTATATATTAAACGGCACCAAAAACTGGATCACAAACGGCAGTTCTGCCGATTATTACCTGGTTATCGCACAGACCGATCGTGAGAAAAAACACCACGGTATCAACGCTTTTATCGTTGAGAAAACGTGGGAAGGTTTTGAAATTGGCCCCAAGGAACAAAAACTGGGCATACGCGGAAGCGACACCCACTCCCTAGTATTTAATGATGTAAAAGTACCCAAGGAAAACCGCATCGGCGAAGATGGTTTTGGGTTTAAATTTGCCATGAAAACATTAAGTGGTGGCCGCATAGGGATCGCTGCACAAGCACTGGGCATCGCTGCCGGTGCTTATGAAATGGCACTCAAATATTCTAAGGAACGTAAAGCCTTTGGCACCGAAATCTGCAACCACCAGGCCATTGCATTCAAGTTGGCCGATATGTATGTGGAAATAGAAGCGGCAAGGCATTTGGTCATGAAGGCAGCCTGGGAAAAAGATCAGGGCAAAAACTACGATATGGCCAGTTCTATGGCCAAGCTCTACGCCTCAAAAATCGCCATGGATGTTACTGTGGAAGCAATACAGGTGCATGGCGGCAACGGTTATGTAAAAGAATATCACGTAGAGCGCCTCATGCGCGATGCCAAGATCACCCAGATTTATGAAGGCACTTCTGAAATTCAGAAAATCGTGATTTCCAGGGCACTTATTGATGCTTAAATCTAGGTTGCAGGTTGCAGGTTTCCAGAAAATTTTAAAGCTCCCCTCCTTTTCAAGGAGGGAAAAATTTCAGCTTGCTGAAAAAGGGGTGGTTTTATTTCTTTTTAAGATTGAAACGTTTTTTCAAAAACTCCTGTACGGGCTTGTTTTGTGGGGTAAAACGGTTGTTTTTGGCGCCCCCGGAACTTTCGTGGTCATGGTGCCATTTCCAGATAAAACCACCGGCAAACCAGGGTTCATCCCAAAATTCATCAAATAAAGCTTCGGTAAGATTGAGCTGGCCCTGCATATTCACGCCACCTTCGGTGCGGTCTGTGAGCCAGGGCTGGCGGCCGGAAAAATCAACACTTCGATAGCCATATTCGGTAAAAAGCACCGGTTTTTTAAATTTTTTGGAGAGTCCGCGCAGCATGATTTTATGCGGTTTCCAACCGGTACGGGCTTCGCTTATCGCAGGTGTTTTAGCATCTGAAACGGGAAAATAAGCGTCTGCGCCTATATAATCTAAATCATCCCACAACGGATTTTCTTCCACTTTATCCCAGTTTTCAGCATAGGTAAGTTGGCCTTTATAGATTTTCCTGACCTTAGTAATAAGTTGCGTCCAAAAAGCAGTACGGGCTTTTACGAAATTAAAAAGCTCAGTACCTATACAGTAAATTTCCACATCATTTTCTTCCGCCAGTTTGGCATACAATAAAATATAACGCTCAAAATCGGCTTCCAACTGTTGCCAGTTTTCTTCAGAATCCAGCAGCATATCACCCGTAAATGTGCCCCGGCCGATCCAAATATGTGGCTTGAGCATCACTTTTATGTTTTTGGTATGCAATAGCTTTATAAAATCACCTGCACCGGCATAGGTCTCGCCATACCACTGGCGCTCCCCATTAAAATGAAGTTGGGGCTGCTCCATGCTGCGCATAAACGCAAAAGGCATTACCGAAGCATAATTGACCCCCAGATCAAGCAATGGCTGCAAATGATTGTCTTCTACGGCATCGCGGGAGGCGACATAGCTTACCCCATCTATTTTTTTGGTGATTGAAACTTCCTGCGCCTGGCAGGCAGAAAATATCAGGAACAATGGAAAGATACAGCGCACAACATAGAATCTCATCATCCTAAAGTACAGCTTAAAAAAGAATTAGAAAACAAAAATAACCTGATTATTTAGTATCATTTAAGCTCCAGTTGTAATCGTAATAGCTTAAATCTGAATTTTTAGGCAATTTTTCATCCCTGAACTCATTGATAAATTTTAGTATGCCACCCTTTTTTTCAAAATCTTCTTTGTACCATTTAAAAATCATGCTAACGGCCACATTATTGCCATTTACCTTGATAAAATCGGGATTATTAAGTGATAATTCGGTTTGCTTTTGCAGTTGATCTTCTAAAGTCTTTGGCCGATAGGCGTTATCAATTATAGGCGGACAGCTCAAGCCCGCACAGACCAGGACGAAGTGAAAACGTGCTTCCTCAGGGAATTTTGCCCGTAAAAGTTCATTTTCTATGTTATTTAGGGTGGTTTTTTGACCACCAATTTCGTAAGTGATTGTATCAAAAAACCCTTTTTGATCCATTGGCGAATCTATAGGGTAATTATTTACAATCCCCTTTATAACCGCCAAATTATAGGCATTGATCCAAAAGGCCTTATATAGCTCGGGATCATCGGTACTTACTTGCATGTTTTTGGCAATTTGCAATGCGTTCTCCAGCTTTTCGGGATTCTTTTTTATTGCGGCATAATCTACTTTACCATTGGTGATATAAGTGGAAAAAACAGCGTTCGCGGCATCAAAAAAAGTGATTTTCTTTTCGCTGGCGTTACACGATAAAATAAGGAAGATACTTAAGAATATTGCCTTCATGGTGATTATTATTTTCCTTCAGTCGTTTTCGCATAAGCAAAATTACAGGTCTATGCAATCAAGAACGGCGAGATAAGTTCACAAGGTAAGCATTGCAAAATTTATTCCACATTTGAAACAAGCTTGTAGGAATTAAATAAAGCTTTGAGAATTACAAAACATATTTAGAAAGCTTATAAATTATAGCAAGCCATTAAGTTTATATCTTTAAAACCGACCATTAAATAACTAGCATGACCCGTATGGAACACATTGTTATTATAGGTAACGGAATCGCTGGCGTTACTGCGGCGCGGCATATTCGTAAAAATTCTGATAAGAAAATCACACTTATTTCTGCGGAAAGCGATGCTTTTTTTTCGCGTACCGCGCTTATGTACGTCTATATGGGCCACATGCGGTGGAAGGATATACAGCCTTACGAAGAGTGGTTTTGGGATAAAAACCGTCTGGAACGCAAAAACGGTTATGTAGAACGCATTGATACCCGAACTAAAACGCTGCATTTTGCCGAAGCTGATACTTTAGATTATGATAAATTGATCATCGCTTCGGGATCTACCACACAAACTTTTGGCTGGGAAGGCCTGGATTTAAAAGGTGTGCAAGGCTTAGTTACTAAACAGGATCTTGAAGAACTTGAAAAAAATGCGCCCAATAAGAATATTTGTAAACGCGCGGTAATCATTGGCGGTGGACTCATAGGCGTAGAACTTGCCGAAATGCTACATACCCGCGGTATACCAGTAACCATGCTCATTAGGGAAACTGGATTTTGGAATGGGGTATTGCCCAATGGGGAAGCTGGTATGATCTCAAGGCATATCCTATCACACGGGATCGATTTACGGCACGAGACCAACCTCGATAAAATTCTGGACGATGGCAATGGAAATGTGCGCGGTGTGCTTACTGAAGCCGGCGAGGAAATTGAGTGCCAACTCGTGGGCATCACCACGGGCGTCAAGCCCAAAATTGATTTTTTGCAAGACTCAGGCATCGAGACCGATAAAGGTGTGCTGGTGAATCGCATGCTCGAAACCAATATTTCAGATGTATATGCCATAGGGGATTGTGCGCAACAGCACGAAGCCATTGGCCTGCGCAAACCGGTAGAAGCGGTATGGTACACCGGTCGCATGATGGGTGAAGCGC
>DRGP01000207.1 GCA_011050015.1 Leeuwenhoekiella sp.
GTGCCTGTACATAAGCCATGATATGTGAGCCCGATCCCATACGGCTTATGGCAACGCGTTTGCTTTCTAGCTCATCAATAGAATTAAAAGATATTCTTGATTTACAGCTGAGGGATAACCGAAAAGCCCGCATTCAGGATGAAGAAGAAAGCAACACTTATATTACGAATAGGGAGGGAAAACCGGCGTTACGCTCCCAATATGCAATTTATGATTTTTTAAAAAATAAACATAGCTAAGTTATGCAGACCATTAGACTGGGAGGCGTCCCTGAACATTTTAACATGCCCATTCATCTGGCCATTGAACAAGAACTTTTTAGCAATAAAGATATACATGTGAAATGGGTCGAATTTCCTGACGGTACGGGGGCAATGAACAAAGCATTACGCGCTGGAAAAATTGACATGGCAATTATTTTAACCGAAGGAATAACACGAGATATCGCCAATGGGAATCCATCGAAAATTATTCAAAATTACGTTTCTTCTCCCTTGCGCTGGGGCGTTCATGTGGATGCAAAAAGTGCTTTTAATACTATTGATGAGCTAGAAAGCAAACGCGTTGCCATAAGCCGTATGGGATCGGGCTCACATATCATGGCTTATGTACAGGCACTGGAAAAAGGATGGGATACCTCAACTCTAGAACTTGTGGAAGTGGGTACGGTAGATAAAGCCATAGAAGCACTATCTAATAAGGAAGCAGATTATTTCATGTGGGAACATTTTACCACAAAACCGCTCGTAGATCAGGGGATTTTTAAAAGAGTGGGAGATTTCCCAACACCCTGGTCCAGTTTTGTAATCGCCGCTACCAACGATTTTATTGCCGAGCAAAAGACAATTATAAAGGTATTTTTACAGGTTCTAAATGCAGTGACCGCACAGTTTAAACAAGTTAACGAAATCGAAAAATCTGTTGCTGAAAGATATAATCAGAAAGTAGAGGATGTACAGCAATGGCTGTCGTTGACCAGCTGGGCACAAAAACAAATTAGTGAAGAGGAATTAAAAACCGTCCAAAAACGCCTTTTAGAACTTAAAATGATCGATAATATCAGCGAAAACGATTTTCTCTTAAAAAAACTTTAAGATAAATTTCACATAAAAAATAGTGCGTCTCTGAAGAAAGTTATCAACCTTTAGTAATTGGTTATTAGATACTTAAACATTTTTCGTCATGACTATATTTTTTATAATTTTAGGCGCTCTGTTATTCATTAACATTCTTTTATTTCAATTTAGTTCTGGAAGCTCTTCTAAAAAAGAGGTAGCAACTAAAAAGTTAGACCCAACTCTTACTAGAAATCCACAGCTTTTAAAAGTTTAGTAAACACTATTTTTAGAACAATTTCACCAAGAAATTTCCTGTTTACCATTCTCTTTGAGAAAGACGTTGGTTTTACTGAAATGTCTGTTGCCAAACCAATATCCACGGTTAGCGCTTAACGGTGAAGGATGACCACTGGTAAACACCATATGTTTATCAGTATCAATAAGCCGTTGTTTCTTTTTAGCATAGCCACCCCAGAGTAAAAACACTACATTTTCACGTTGTTTTGAAATGGTTTGTATCACATGGTCTGTAAATTCTTCCCAGCCCTTGCCTTGGTGCGATCCCGCTTGGTGTGCACGTACAGTAAGCGTGGCATTAACTAAAAGTACTCCCTGCTGCGCCCAGCTTGTTAGGCTTCCAGAACCTGGCATGGGTTTACCGATATCGGTCTCCAGTTCTTTAAAAATGTTTAAAAGAGAAGGAGGCATAGACACATTTTCATTTACCGAAAAACAAAGGCCGTTGGCCTGGCCAACTCCATGATAGGGATCCTGCCCTAAAATAACGACTTTGATCTCATCAAAAGGACAAAGTTCAAAAGCCCTGAAAATCCATTTTCCCGGAGGAAAGCATTTATGGTTAGAATATTCTTCCTTCACATAATTTGCCAAGACTTTAAAGTATGGTTTATCAAATTCTTCATTAAGTACGGCTTTCCAGCTTGGGTGTATGTCAACGTTCATATAAATAGTAAATTTGCAAAGATCTTGTTTTAGATCCCGAGCCTTAAAATTAGGCAATTGCTATGATAAAAATACATTCAAAAACACTTTCAGACCTTGAGTTTCCCACAATCTGTGCACATGTTAGTGACTTGTGCACGACTGAAAAGGGTAAAGCCAAGGCACTTAAACTTGCACCACAACGTACCGTAGAAAAAACGCATTTTGCACTTAATCAAACTCAGGAATATATAAAGTCCCAGTATGAGGAGCAACCCATTCCCAATCATGGTTTTGATGCAATAGATCATGAGCTCAAAATGTTGCAAATTGAAGATTTTACTTTAGAACTGGGCAGTTTCAGGAAAATAAGTGGTCTTTCTGCAACCGCAAACGCGCACCTTGTATTCTTCAAAAAGTTCAGGGAAATTTATCCCATCCTTTACGAAACCGTATGCGATACTGAATACACGACCGAGATTGTAGATGAGATCAACAAGGTGATAGATCGTTTTGGTGAAATACGCGATGATGCCTCCCCCCTATTACAGCAAACCCGCACGGCTATAAACCAAGTGCGGGGCAAGATTAATTCTAGTTTTGCAGCGGCACTTTCACAGTATTCTGGGTATGGATATCTGGATGATATCCGTGAATCCATTGTGGATAATGTGCGCGTGCTGGCCGTTACCGCCATGCACCGCCGTAAAGTAAAAGGTTCTATACTGGGCAATTCAAAAACTGGTAGCATTGTTTATATCCAGCCGGAAGCAACCATGCAGCACCAGCGCGAACTCAATAATTTACAGTACGAGGAAAAAGAAGAAATAAAACGGATTTTAAAGGCTTTAACAACATTTATCAGGCCTTTTCAAGAGCTTTTAAAAGAATATCAGCGCTTGCTGAGTATAATAGATGTGATTTCGGCGAAAGCCAAATATGCCAAAAAACTCAATGCCACGCTGCCCAAAATAAGTGAAGATCGCGAACTGCATCTCAAAGACGCCTATCACCCCTTGCTGTTGCTCAATAATAAGAAGCGGAAAGAAAAAACTTTTCCTCAGGATATCAGTCTCGATGAAAACAACCGTATTATCGTGATCAGCGGGCCCAATGCAGGCGGTAAAAGTATCACGCTGAAAACAGTTGGTCTGCTACAGGTGATGCTACAGAGCGGTTTGCTCATTCCCGTTCATGAGTATTCCCGATTTTCTTTTTTCGATAAAATACTGACCGATATAGGCGATAATCAAAGCATAGAAAATCACCTCAGTACGTATAGTTATCGGCTAAAAAACATGAATTATTTCCTACGGAAATGTGATGAGCACACGCTTTTTCTTATTGACGAATTTGGTACCGGTAGTGACCCTGAACTTGGGGGCGCCTTGGCGGAAACCTTTCTGGAAGTATTTTACGAGCGCGGCAGTTATGGTATTATCACAACACACTATGCCAACTTGAAAATGATGGCCAATGAGACCGATGCGATCACTAATGCCAATATGCTTTTTGACGCAAGCACCCTCGAACCGCTCTATAAACTGCATCTGGGAGAGGCAGGAAGTTCATTTACTTTTGAGGTCGCGCAAAAAAACGGTATTCCCTATTCTTTGATCAACCGTTCCAAGAAAAAAGTGGAACGCGGTAAAATACGTTTTGATAAAAGTATTGCCGACTTGCAAAAAGAACGCAGCAAACTTGCCAAGACTACAACTTCATTAAAAGAAAAAGAACAACAGGCCGGCAAAAGACAGCAGGATCTGGATAAGATCAATGCCCGTATTCAAGACAAACTGGAAAGCTACCAAGAACTCTACGATAGTAATCAGCGTTTGATTTATTTGGGGCAAAAATTGAACGATCTCAGCGAAAAATTCTTTACGAATAAGAAGAAAAAAGAATTGATGGACGAACTTTATAAGGTTGTTCAGATTGAAAATTCGAAGCGTAAAAAACAGAATGCACGGCAAAAACGTATAGAAAAAAGCAAAGCCGCAGCTATAAAACGCGAAGCTGAAAAAAAGGTAGAAGTTATTCGCCAAGAGAAAAAAACCGAGAAATATAAAAAACAAAAAAAGGAAGAGGCTAAGCCGAAAGTGGCCCTAAAAATTGGTGATCGCGTACGTTTACCCGATGGTCGTGCCGTGGGGAGCATTGATGATATCGAAAAAGGAAAAGCCATTGTTAATTATGGCATGTTTACAACTAATGTAGATGTGGACAAACTGGAACTGGTACAACCCGCTAAAAAATAGTTGTAAAGAAAATGGTAGAAACCGGAGCAAATTCAGACAAGAAAATTATCCTTTTTGACGGGGTATGTAACTTGTGCAACAATGCGGTTACTTTTGTCATAAAACAGGATAAAAAGGATATTTTTCGTTTCGCCTCGTTACAAAGTGATCTGGGGCAGGAATTGCTCAGTCAATTTGGTATTGATCCTGATAAAACGGATTCTTTGATACTTATTACCAAAGAGAAAGCCTATATTAAATCGAATGCGGCATTGCGTATCGCGCGTAGTTTATCTGGTGGTTATCCATTGCTTTTCACTTTTTTAATACTTCCAGAATTTTTAAGGAACGGGGTTTACGATTACATTGCCCTGAACCGGTATAAATGGTTTGGGAAAAAAGAAAGCTGCATGATTCCCAATCTCGAACTTAAAGCTAAATTTTTAAACGAAACAGCACAAAAAACCACCTAAAAAAGCTAAAAAATGAGCAAAAAACCTACTTTATTGATCTTTGATGTTAATGAAACATTGCTTGATCTTAAACCGCTAGAGCAAAAAATCATCGAGGCTCTAGACGAAAAAATGGCGTTTCAGCTTTGGTTTCGTATGCTTCTGCATTATTCGCTCGTGGAAACAACCTCGCAGCATTATGCAGATTTTAATAAAATTGGCCAGGCAACCTTAAAAATGATAGCGCAGCAATTGGGTAAAAATCTAAGCGATGATAGAATAACACAAATCCTTTCCACCATTAAAGAGCTTCCAGCGCATCCAGATGTTGAAGAAGGACTCACCCAATTATCAAAACAAGGCTTTGAATTCGCAGCGCTAACCAATGGCAGTCTTCGGACGGTTAAAGACCAATTGCACTTTGCCAAAATAGATCACTTTTTTAAAGGGATTTACAGTGTGGACGCCGTGCAAAAATATAAGCCACATTCTGAAACGTATGCTCATGTACTAAATGTGATGAATACTGAAAAGGAAAATGCGATGCTCGTGGCAGCTCACAGTTGGGACGTTACCGGTGCACAACGCGCAGGTCTGCAAACCTGTTTTGTGGAACGTCCTGGTAAATTCAGCTATCCATTAGCCGAAAAATCTACCTATTCAGTTAAAAAATTGACCGATTTAAGCGATTTATTGGCTAATTAGCAGAAACAGTAAAATTGTCAAAACCAGCGGAATCATCAGCACCGTTCTGTTTAATTCGAATACGTAGGGCAACGGTTAATGTTCCAGCTGGAATAGTTTCAGAAACTACCCCAGAAGCGGAAAGACCCTCCCCGTCTGCACCACCTTCAAAAAGCAAAACCTCTTCCTGATCAGCTCCATCAATCACAATTGTATAGTAACTGGCATCCCCACCATCAAATTCAAAAAAATCATAATTAAAAGAGACTGTTGCACCATTAGGTAATGAGGAAATATCTACAGGGTCAAAGGTTATTGTTGCATAATCACCTGTACCATTATCTCCATTATTAAGATCATTGATGCCCAAAAATTTATTAGTTAGTGTAGTAATGTCATCTAAATTCTCTTCGTCGGTAATTCCATAAAAACCGGTATTAGTTTCAAAAAAATCAATATCACTAGAATAAGACCAGGTCTCCCCTGAATCAAAATTCTGCACGATGTTTGAAAATCCAATATCATTGATACAGTAAATATCTTGCCAGGCCGAACCGTTCCATACTTGAAGGCATTGCATAGCATTGGATGGATCATTTACAAAAACCACCAAACCGATATCCCTGGTCTTGGGCTTAATGAGGTTACGCTGCTCAAGAGAAACACGCGGTGGCATAAAGCCTTTATAATCCACATCATTAGATGAACTGCTTACCTCCAGCATGGCTGCACCGCTGGGTTCCGTAGTGCCAATGCCTACTTGCGCAGAAGCTGTTAGTGCGAAGAATACTAAAAGAAATGTAATTTTTTTCATACGCTATGCTTTTTTGAGCACGCGTAGGTTAAAAAATCAAAATAAATAGATTTGGATTTTTAATATAAGTATTAAGGTCTGTACAAGAATATGATTCTCAATTAATTCGATATATCCGGTAAATAATCAGATTATCTGTTAATTTTCTTCCACATCGAAAGCTTTATCGGGATCTTTTTTCTCATTGTAGTTGAACAGCCCCTCCCCTTTTGCAATAACTGAAGAAACTGTTGCGTCACCCGTAACATTAACCACCGTACGCATCATATCGAGAATGCGATCTACGGGTAGGATAATACCTATCCACGCGGGATTCAGCCCAACCGATTGTAACACAATGATAAGCATAACAAGACCCGCGCTAGGTACTGCCGCAGAACCAATGGAAGCCAGTGTAGCGGTAAGCACAATGGTAAGCTGCTGTCCTATGGTGAGATCGATCATATGGAGCTGGGCCAGAAATACCACGGCAACCGCTTGATACAGACACGTACCGTCCATATTGACCGTGGCCCCTATAGGAAGCACAAAACTGGTTATTTTTTTATCGACGCCCAGGTTGTCTTCTACACATTCCATGGTCACCGGTAAGGTAGCCGCGCTGCTCGATGTGGAAAAGGCCAGCATCTGTGCGGGGCCCATCGCCCTGAAGAAACCAAAATACGACACAGCACGTACAAATATTTTAAAAATAAGCGGATAAATCACAAAAATCATTAGACCCAATCCAATCACAACGGTTAGCGAGTACCAGCTTAAGCCTTTAAAGATTTCCAAGACCTTACCTACATCATTACCGGCCATTTTACCCACTACGCCTGCAAGTAGCGCAAAAACAAAAAATGGGGCGGCACGCATAACGATATCTACCATTTTAAGGAAAATTTCCATAATGCTATCTACCGCCTTCGTAATAGGAGCCGATTTTTCACTGGGAATAAACAAAAGGCTTATACCAAAGAATAACGCAAAGAAAATAACCTGTAACATGAGACCATTATCGCCCAGAGCTTGGAAAAAATTTTCCGGAACCATATCAACAAGAGGTTGTAAAGGTCCAGATTCTTCAGCTTGATTGGCCGTGGTCATTTTATCATTTATAGCGGCATCGTTCAACTCCCCTTTAGAAAAATCGGTAATTCTTTTGGCACGATCCATAAATTCGGGATCCTGCAAATAATGAATACCGTCTTTGATCTGTAAATTTTGTGAAGCGGCCCAGACCTCGTAGCCTATGCGATTGTCAATCCGGCTGTCTTCATCTACCAGTTTACCCGGTTTTATAAGATTTACAAGCACGAGTCCCACAGTTACAGCCAGTACGGTGGTAAGCAGATAAGCCAGTAGCGTTTTACCGCCCATACGGCCCAGGCTGGAAGGATCGCCTATATTAGCGACCCCATTTATAATTGAAAAAAGCACCAGCGGCACCGCAATAAGCTTAAGTAGATTGATGAAAATCGTACCAAAGGGAGCGATCCAGTTTATCGTAAACTCACTCCAACCCAATTGGCTGGATAATAAAGCCCAGATAATTCCAAGTATGAGACCAATAATTATCTGCCAGTGTAATGCTATTTTTTTCATGTAAAAATTTTAATTCGCTCTTGGCGGAAGAGCGTCCGTACCGATTCTCAATTTATGAACTTTTTGAATATTCCTGAGAAATTCAATGTTCAACGCTTGCATAAATTCTGAATAAAGTTCTAAAATATTTCAAAAATGATCTTTAATCTGAAGAATGTTTGAATTGGTTCAGCAAAATAGCCAACTTTTTCAAAGTGGCAAACGTTCGTCCCAAAAATAACGTTCGGTCCTTACCAGGCGTACATGCTCTTTAAAGTCTGGATGTGTGGTATTCAATATAAAATTATATTCAAAAGGAATAACGGCAGAAGGGATTTTTAACACTAAGCTACGCTGATTTCTGTACCAAACAGAGCCTAAATCCTGTAAAGTGGGATATGCAATGATGTTTTTCCAGTTATCGGGCAGTTGTTTTGAATTTAAGGTTTCGTAGATATTGTTATCATCACTTATAGAAATAACCATAACCCTATATACTACTGATGGTTGAACAGCCCCTCGATGTACGATAAGTTCTAAGGTAGAAAGTGATCTGCTGCTACCGGTATAGATTACAAATTCTCCTTTTTTGTTCCAGCGGTTCGGCCTTCCGGAAGCCGTAAGTTCATGAGCATAGTTGTCAGTGGTTATTTTAAAAACCTCCATAAATTAAAGAAGCTTACACATTATCACCATATTCTAGCGCTGTAAGGCGATCATCTGTAAACAATACACCGCTGAAGGTAGTAAGAAAAGAAACTGGTGCTTTATTGTCAAAAAAGAAATTATTAGTTTCTAACCACGTAGAAAACGCCTTATAATCACCAAAAACCTGCTTCCCATGCTTAAAAAGTGACAATAATAGCACGATTTTTTCCTGAACATGATCTTTTATGACTGTATTTTTATTCTTGTAATTACGTAACGTTTTTACATTTACGTTTAGCCAATCTGCTATTACAGCTTCATTAAAAAGAGCCATTTCCCGAAGGGTATCTAGAGAAAATATAGTTACCGTTTCAGTACTTAAATAGCTTAAAACAGCGGCTTCATTAACTTGATCTGGCAATTTTGTTGCAATGGGATAACTTTTTGGAGCGCTTTTCATACTTCAATCTTTCCATAAATTTAGGTAAAAACACCTAAATTAAAAAGTATTTTTACCCTTTTCTAATTTTCAACTTCTTGATGTTCTATTTTTGAAGTTTTATTGATCAGCAAATAATCTGCCAGTACCAAAGCGGCCATAGCTTCAACAATGGGCACTGCGCGCGGTACCACACAAGGATCGTGGCGGCCTTTGCCCTGCATTTCGGTCTCGTTTCCTTCTTTGTCTATAGTAGGTTGATTTTGCATTATTGTGGCCACGGGTTTAAAGGCAACTCTAAAATAGATATCCATTCCGTTACTTATCCCTCCTTGAATACCGCCACTTAGATTGGTTTTTGTACTTCCGTCTTTATTAAAAAGATCATTGTGCGTACTTCCTTTCATCTTTGCGCCTTCAAAACCGCTCCCATACTCAAAGCCCTTTACGGCATTTATGGAAAGCATGGCTTTCCCTAAATCAGCGTGCAATTTGTCAAACACGGGTTCGCCCAGTCCTACCGGAACATTCTGCAACACACACATCACCGTTCCTCCTATGGTATCTCCTTCTTTTCTTATTTGTTTGATGCGGTCTATCATTTTTTTTGCAAAAGTGGGATCAGGACAGCGTACGTCATTACTTTCTATTTGATCAAAATCGAGTTCTTGATACGGCGTTTCCATACGAATTTCACCTACCGAATCTACAAAAGCGTTTATTTTAATGTCTTTAAGCAATTGTTTTGCAATGGCACCAGCGGCAACGCGACAGGCCGTTTCCCTCGCCGAAGAGCGACCACCGCCACGATAATCACGCACACCATACTTTTGATCATAGGTATAATCAGCATGTGAAGGTCTGTAACTGTCTTTGATATGCCCGTAATCTTTTGATTTCTGGTTGGTGTTCACTATATGAAAACCAATGGGCGTACCGGTGGTTTTCCCCTCAAAAATCCCGGAAAAAAATTGAACGGTATCCGGTTCCTTCCGCTGGGTCACAATCTTAGACTGCCCAGGGCGTCTGCGCTGCATATCACGCTCTACAAGGTCAAGATCTAAGGTGATTCCCGCAGGGCAACCATCTATGATTCCACCAATGGCCTCACCGTGCGATTCACCAAAAGTGGTAAGTTTAAATAAAGTACCAAAGCTATTTCCTGCCATAATCTTCCAATTTTATTACGAAAATAGAAGCTTTTACCCAATAAAAGGAAGTTTATTAGGCCGAATTGTGAATAATCCTGTGAACAGCGCGCCTAGATTTAATGGCCAATTAATATTGAAGTAATATAGAAAGCTGTTCTTTGATGAAAACCAATCTATTGAAGCGAAAAGTAGAAATTGTCGTCATTTCAGATGTGCATCTGGGCACCTACGGCTCCCACGCCAAAGAGTTACTTCATTATTTGCAGAGCATCAAGCCCAAAACCCTCATCCTTAACGGCGATATTATAGATATCTGGCAGTTCAGAAAGAGCTATTTTCCAAAGAGCCACTTACAGGTGATTAAAAAAATCTTGGCCTTCGCTACAAAAGGGACCAAAGTCTATTACATTACCGGCAACCACGATGAGAAATTGCGCAAATTCAGCCCTTTAAAGCTTGGTAATATTTCGGTTGTGGACAAGCTGGTTTTAAACCTCGATGGAAAAAAAGCCTGGTTTTTTCATGGTGATGTGTTTGATGCTTCCATTCAACATGCTAAATGGATCGCGAAGCTGGGCGGCTGGGGCTATGACTTTCTTATTCTCTTTAACCGTTTTATCAACTGGTGGTTGCTAAAATTAGGGCAGCCCAAATATTCCCTTTCCAAAAAAATAAAGAACAGCGTTAAAAAAGCGGTGAGTTTCATTACCGATTTTGAAAAAACGGCCGCGCAGCTAGCTTGTGAAAATGTTTTTGATTATGTAATCTGCGGACACATTCATCAACCCCAAATTCGAGAATTTAGCCATAAACAGTACACTTGCCTCTACCTCAACAGTGGCGATTGGATTGAAAACCTTACCGCTCTTGAATATGATCAAGAAAACTGGTCGCTCATGGTATATGAAGAGCAAAGTTTTAAAACCACACCACCGGAAGAAGATCAGCCAGAAGTCGCGCAAATGGAATTGCTTTTATCCAATTTAGCCTTTAGTAAATTGAAAAAGCAAAAACGAAGGACTTCTAAACAACCGGGGATAAATCCTAAAATATATTCTCTCCTTTTTACCCGTTAAAAGCAACTAAAAAACAGCTCTTTTAGTTCCATAAAAGAAAATTTTTAAATGAAAATATTTCGTTATCTGTAATTAATCTAAATAAATTTAGTAAACTTGTAGCGTAATTATCAAACTACGCATTCATGAAAACAAAAACACAAGTAGTACTCTGCCTATTTTTAATTGGCAATATTGCTATTTCTTCCGCACACGCACTTTTTATAAAGACAGAAACCAAGGGAACCAAGGACCAATCACATAAAGTCACCATATTTTATGCTGAACCTGCCGAAGGTAAAAAAGAACAGCTCAAGGACTGGTGGTCCAATACAAAAGATTTTTCGCTGTGGTTAATTCAGCCTGACGGCACTAAAAAACAATTGGAAGTTACTCCAAATAATAACCATTTCGCAGCGGCTTTCACCCCTTCTACAGAAGGTGCATATCATTTGGCCATTTACCATGATGTCGCCCAAACCTTTGATGCTACGCAATATCAATTCAATGCTTCGGCCACGATACACGTGGGCAACGTTCCTGCACATGCTGGAAATAAGTCTGCTGAAGGGCTTTTTCTAAGGACAAACGCTGCAAATAAAAATAAAGTAAACGCCCCACTTGAATTTACCATTATAGATGCCGGCAAACCAGTTGCTGAAGTGCCCGTAACCTTTTTCGCACCTAACGGTTGGACGAAAACAATTACCACAAACGCTCAGGGAAAAGTAGCTTTTACACCGCTTTGGGATGGCAATTACCTCATAGAAACCTATAAGGTAGATGAAGTAGAAAACCAAGCGGAATTCAATAAAAAACACCGTATTGTCACCACGGTTTTAAAGGTAGAATAATTAGCATCATAAGCCCAAAAAATCGGGCAAATTGCACTTAAATCAACCTAAGACAATCAGATATTAAAAAGATTTACTCATGATCACACTGGCTTTGAGCCTTTGCTTTATAGGCTTTTATTTTTTCTATAGTACTTCGCAACGTGCCATTCTAAAACCTAAGTCATCCCTACAGCAATGGGTAGCGATAAATAACCCTAATGCCAAAATTCTAGGCGGTGCACTGCTCTTTTTAAGCTTTATTATCTGTATGATCAGTTTAGGTGCAGGAGCGGGTACTTTTTCGTTCTTGGTGATTTTAATGACAGTAGCCAGTCTCGTTGTAATTTGTGCGCCGCTGCACTTTTTTAATCGTATTTCGCTGCTAAGCATTTTCACACTCACTCTTGTATTTGAAATTTACATCACCTGCTATGCCCGCTAATAAAAAATACCTATCATCCCCACTTCAACGCTTCGCAAAAATATCTGCCGGCCTGGTGGGTGGTTACCTCATCGCTGTCTCACTGCACATGCTGCTCATGCAATGGTGGGATGCCTCAGGGGCTTTGATCACGTTGCAATTTGGTGGTTTTATTCTCTGGGCAGTGCTGCTCATCCTTGCTTTTTTATCTAAAAACGGTTGGAAAATTTGGGCTGCTTACCTCTTACTCAGTTTATTTTTTACAGGACTCGTCTACCTGGGCAAAATCGGTATTCTTTAGCATAAAAACAGACTTCTTCTATGGCAAATCGGGTTTACAATATTATGTTTCATACACATACTATCAGTGGGATTTTCATCAGTGCACTGCTGTATATTATTTTTTTTGCAGGTTCCATTAGTTTTTTACGTGATGAAATTAGCGCCTGGGAACGCAATGAACCGGTAGCTAAAAATTATTTTGAAACGGCAGATTATGATGCCGCCCTTAAAAAATTAAGTGAAGAGACAAATCTCTATGGAAGGGACATTACTTTTTCCAACCGGTATTTTGAGCGCAGGGTGACCGTAAACATGTCGGCTTCAAAAGATACGACGTTACAGGAAGAAACGTCTTCCCTAGGCCGAAGAGGAAATTTTTTCTATCTGGATGTGGCCAATAAAACAAAAAAAGACTATTCTGAAAATTACTCGCTGGGCGAATTTTTTTACCGCTTGCACTTTTTTGCGCAGCTCAATTTTTTTGGCCGTTCAGGCTATTTATTGGCCGGTATTATCGCTTTTTTCTTTCTTTTTGCAGTAATTACCGGTGTAATCGTGCACTGGAAAAAGATTATCCCCAGTTTTTATGTGTTTCGGCCGAAGGCCAAATGGAAAGCATTGTGGACAGACGCACATGTAGGTCTTGGCCTTATTGGACTTCCTTATCAATTTATGTTTGCCGTGACAGGCGTGTATCTTATTGTGGGCTACTCGATCATGACACCTACCGTCCAATCTTTTTTATATGACGGTGATGCGGCTAAAATTCAGGAAATATCTGGATTCACCGGCGGACCAGAGTATACCTTTGAAGGCAAAAAGCTATCTGAACCTACTAAAATCGCCCCTTTCATTGAAAAAACAAGAGAAAAATGGCCTGATCTTGCCATTAATGAGCTCCAACTCATCAATTATGGAGACGCCAATATGCATGTAAAAGTGGGCGGCTCGCCCCAATTTGAAGATAAACTACTGGGCACCGGTCACCTTACCTATCGCGTATCAGATGGAGCGGTTGTAGAAACTGAAGATCCCTACGCTGGAGTAGGTTATGCAGATGGCGCCAGAAATCTGATGCTACGCTTACATTACGGTGATTTTGGCGGTTATGGCATGAAACTCATTTATTTTATTTTAGGACTCATTACGTGCTTCGTAATAATTTCGGGTGTGCTTATCTGGCTCACGGCGCGCGATCGTAAGGCCACATCGCAGGCTAAAAGAACATTTAATTCATGGTTGGTGCGGGTCTATATGGCAGTCTGCCTCAGTATTTTCCCAGTGACCGCATTTACATTTATCGCTGTAAAATGCTTTGCAGATACGTATAGCGGAGCAAGAATGGATTTTATATTTCAATTTTTCTTTTGGACCTGGCTCGTAGTAAGCGTGCTCCTCTTATTTCTAAGAAGTAATTACCTGGCCAATAAAATTTGCCTAATCCTGGGCGGTATTTTAGGAATTATGGTCCCGGTTTCCAACGGGATAATGACCGGAAACTGGCCCTGGGAAACCTTTCGCCAAGGCTACTTTCAGATTTTTGTGGTAGATGTATTCTGGCTCGCACTTTCCATTACCGCACTTTTGGTAGCTTTTAAAATGAAACCTCGGGAAAAAACTGAACCAAACAGAAAACGGGCTGCTAAACCTAAAAACCTGAGTTCGATGTAATACATTAATGTGATGAAAATGGTCATTTCGAGTGATTTTTGCAAAAAATCGTATCGAGAAAGACCGTTTTCAGACGGAAAATGTAGTTTTCGATACAAAATTCTTCTAAAACTTTACTCCAACTGATCCATTTTTATTAGCTCGAACTCACGTTAAAAAACAAGGGGTTGAAGGTTGAAATTGATGGTTAAGGGCTATTAATTTTCAAATGAGAAATCTATTTTAAGAAGCACTCATTCCTTCAAGAAGTTGCATGACCGTAACACCTGCTTCTGGCGGACAAGGGTTGTCAGCATTTCCCAAGAAATATTCTACAGTAGCTTGTATCATGGGCTGCTGCACATGCGGGATCTGTTTAAAATGAAAAGTTTCTGCTTTGATTTCCGTATCTAAAACCACTGTTTCCCCGTAAAACGAAAAACGTATTGTACCGTTGCTACCATAAATAACACATTCATCCTTCTTATCCTTTTCGGCTACGCTGAAACACCATAAACCTTGAAACTGAATTCCATTTTTAAAGGATATAACACCGTTTACAAAATCTGCTGCCTCATAAGAAGCTGCTTGATTTGTTGCAAAGCCCTTTACTTCATCTATCTCACCGAAATAATCGTACATAAGATCCAGCTCATGGGGCGCGATATCATAAAAATAACCACCTCCTGAAATTTTGGGTGATACCCGCCAATTTTCGGCTGTTTCGGTAATAATATCTGACTTTAAAGGCTGTAAAATTTCAATTTTAGCAAAGCGCACTTCTCCGATTGCGTTTTCATGCAAGAGTTTTTTCACTTTTAAAAAAGCCGGCAATTGCCTGCGATAATGGGCTACGGTCAACTTCACCCTACTTTTTTTTAATGCCTCCAGAATTTGGTTTGCTTCATCAGCAGTACGTGCCATGGGTTTTTCCAGGTAAATATCTTTACCGGCGTGAATGGCTTTTAAGGTATATTCTAAATGACTTGCGGGCGGTGTTGCAATATAAACGGCATTGATTTCTTTATTTTGCAGCAGTTTATCAGCATCGTCATACCACAGCGGCACGTGGTGACGTTTTGCAAAATCTTCCGCCTTCGCGGAATTTCGCCGCATAACTGCAAGTAATTCAGAATTTTTACATTTTTGAAACGCTGGGCCGCTTTTTACTTCGGCCACGTCGCCGCATCCTAAGATTCCCCATGTAATTTTTTTAGCCATCAGTAACTATATTGGTCAGTTCTAAAACTAACCAAAAATCGGTCAAAATGGTTGTTTTCTTGCTAAAATCAACCAATTTAAAGCAAAAATAGACAGTTTTTAAGGCCTATTTCAAAGCTTTTAAACGTGGTTTAGGTAATCGTCAATAATCCCGTCAACATTTAAGTTGACCATTCGGGAAGCTTCCATCTCTTTTACCGTTTATGGAATAGCGTCATTTTTTGTTGAAAAACGGCTATTTTGGATCAAATTCAATGGTTTTAAGCCAAAAGAAGTACCGATTAAAAAAATTTTTAATCGGTACTTCAGCATTTTTATTTTTCGCTATCGCGAAAAAAACGGTAATTATTAGTTGGCTGTTATAGTCACTTTTAGAGTTTGAGCTACGGTAGGATAGTTAAACCCATCATTCACATCGCTCAATAACATAACATTGCCATTTTCCTCTTCACCCGTATCTGGAGCAAGTTGATTAGTGACCGTATTAGGCCCTATGGCTGGCTCTTCGTTTACTTCAGTGCCGGCATCCCACAAATATACTTGATCTGTAATATCACCACTTATGGGATTTCCATTTTCATCAAAAAGGGCGATTCCCTCGTCTTTTGGAGCAAAAAACACATCATTTGTCGCAGCAAGCATCGTGGCAAATGACAGATTTTCATTAGCAGCGGCTTTAATGGAAAACGTATATTTTGACCCGGGAAGTATGGCTCCAGGACTAGTGCTTCCTTCTGGAGTGTTGAATACGGCACTTTCTTCCTCTCCGCTAAGATTGTCCAGATTAGTACCTAAAATAACTTCACTGCCATCTTCTGCAATGGCTTCAACACCTTGTCCATAATCTGGGGAGCCCTCCGTAAATAAGGGCTTTGTTCCGTGATCGTGAACGACCCAACCGCCTGGGGATGCAGGATATGTTACTCCGGTATGTGTGCTTGCATACTCACCCAGCGGGCTCGCGTTTCCATCTTCGGCGATAGCTTCAACACCATTGCCAAAATCAGGTTCACCTATCGTATAAAGAGGGTTCAATCCAGCATGTACCACCCAAACACCGGGAGAAAGTGGTGCGGGACGGTCACCCTCGCTGGTTGCAAGCATTGCAGTAGCAAGATCTTTAATGGTCACCTTAAATTGAGTACCATCTACATGTGCTATGCTTACATTTATTATTTCGTTTACCGCAGGATAGTTAAAATCAAAACCCGTTGTAACATCGTTAATACTGCGTACGTTTTCATTCTCGTCTTCACCGGTATCGGGAGCGGGCTGATTGGTCACCGTGTTGGGGCCTACAGCAGGTTCTTCATTCACTTCGGTGCCTGCGTCCCAGAGATAAACCTGGTCTGTCACATCGCCCGAAATAGGATTGCCTTCATCATCATAAAGGGCAATACCTTCATCATCTGGCCCGTAAAACAAATCATTTGTCGCCGCAAGCATCGTGGCAAATGATAAATGTTCACTACGGCCAGCATCTATAGTAAACTCAAATTCTTTACCGGGAGTGGCCGCACCGGCCTGTGTATCTCCGGAAGGCATGTTAAAAACCCCAGATTTAATAAAGGGATAGGCAGTTGCCACATTCTCAATCGTTATCGTAAATTGAGCAGATGATGGCGGTTTACCGTTGTAATCATCAAGGGAACATCCAGTAACTGCTAGCAGCGGCCCAAAACAGAGGGCCATGATAATTCGTTTCATAATATTAAAGTTTTAAAAGTTGTCCCTTCTTGGTCGAACAAAATCATCAAAACTTGCTCAGCTTTTGAAAATCAATTTTATAGGGAAAATTGAAACCTTGTAAAAACCCCCAAGCGCCTAGATATTTTTCACTTTGGATCAAGCAAAAATAGTTGCCGTACATCAGAAATTTTGATCTTATCCACCGATTTTTATTCGTGGATTTTTAACCGAAATTTTTCAGATATTATTATGAAACTTTGCTAATTTTAGGCTAAACCATTTTTAAATCGCATATCATGAGCAATATAACTCATACAATAACTACCAACCTATGGTTTGATACTCAGGCAGAAGAAGCTGCGGAATTTTATACGTCGGTTTTTAAAGATTCAAAAATGGATCGTATTAGCCGCTATGGTAAAGTTGGTCAAGAAATTCACGGTAAACCCGATTCATAGATTAAGGAACGCTTAAACCAATACGATTATGAAACGTAAAACATTCAACCTTGAGATCAACGCGTCCCGCGAAAGAGTCTGGGACGTATTATGGAACGACAAAACCTACGGGCAGTGGACAGCCCCATTTTGCGAGGGCACTTACGCAGAAAGTGACTGGAACGAAGGCAGCGAGATCCTGTTTATGGCTCCAAATAACAATGGTATGTATGGTATTATTGATAAAAAAAAGGAGCCCGAACTGATGGCTTTTAAACATCTGGGAGAAATCCAAAAAGGGGAAAAGGTAAAAAAGGACTGGGACAGTGTGATGGAAATCTATGAACTTGAAGACGAGGGTGAAACAACCAACTTAAAGGTTTCTATGGATATGGAAGCTGAATATGAAGATTTTTTCGATAAAACCTTTCCAAAAGCGCTTGAAAACGTCAAAAAACTGGCAGAAAATCAACAATAATTGCCTCTAAAAGCCAAATATCTATTAATATTTAGCAGGCAAAAACATTTTACAATGATATACCGGGACTAAACGTCAAGGATATTTTCTTTGAGCAATCAAAATCTAAAAAGGGATAAAAAAGGAATTTCCCGCAGCGATAATGTTCCTACCCTAGCTAGTTTAAAGACCCCTTCTGGGAACATTCTGGCGATTATAAAAGAGGAATAATCACTAAATCTAATGCCATGAAAAATAACAAAGCGAGTATTATTCCCACGATGCGGTATAAAAACGCCCCTGCAGCTATTAAATGGCTTTGTGAAGCTTTTGGTTTTACTAAAAACCTTATAGTGCCGGGCGATAACAATAAAATAGTCCATGCACAGCTTACTTTTGGGAATTCAATGATTATGCTGGGTTCAGAAAATGATAATGCATTTGGCAAACATGTAAAAACACCCCAAGATGTAAACGGTATAAATACCCAAACAGCCTATATTATCGTACCCGAAATTGATTCCCATTATAAAAATGCGATCGCTCACGGCGCTGAAATCGTACTGGATATTAAGGATGAAATTCATGGTGGCCGGGGTTACACCTGCCGCGATCCTGAAGGTTATCTATGGAATTTTGGTTCGTATGATCCTTGTCCAGAACAATCTTAATGCTTCCTTATGAAAAAAATCTGGCACTTCTCTTTTACAGAATAAAAAATCTTAACTTTTTATAAACGGAAAACCACCTACAGCCTCTTTAACTTGATGTAGCATAAAAAGTAAAACTTAAAACCAAAAAAGATGCGCTACAGAAATCTAGGAAATACAAACGAAAAATTATCTGCCGTTGGATTGGGATGTATGGGCATGTCGCACGCTTACGGTGTGAAAGACGATACCGAAAGCATCGCAACACTGCATAAAGCCCTTGATCTGGGCGTAAATTTCTGGGACACCGCAGACTTTTATGGAAAGGGAGAAAATGAAAAGTTGATCTCAAAAGTACTTACTCAGAATCGAGACAAGATTTTTATCGCTACCAAATTTGGTTTTCGAGAAGATGAAAAAGGCAGCGTATTCAGCAGTAGGTTTGACGGTTCACCAGCTTGGATGCGAGAAGCTATTGAAGGCAGTTTAAAGCGTCTGGGCGTAGATCACATTGACCTGTATTATACGCACCGCGTTGATCCCAATGTGCCCATAGAAGAAACCGTAGGCGCGATGGCAGAACTGGTCAAGGAAGGAAAGGTAAAATATCTGGGGCTTTCTGAAGCTTCTGCATCTTCTATAAAAAAAGCGCATGCCGTGCATCCCATTTCTGCATTGCAAAGTGAATATTCCCTGATCACACGTGATCTGGAAAAGGATGTTTTTCCGGTTCTACAAGAACTTCAGATCAGTTTGATTCCATTTTCACCTCTTTCTCGTGGACTCCTAACAGATAATTACGAGATTTTAAAAGATCTTAAAGAAGGCGATGCACGTACTAATCTGCCCCGTTTTCAGGGAGAAAATCTTGAAAACAACCTGAATCTTGCGCACGAACTTAAAAATTTCGCGGAAGCGAAAGGGATATATACTTCGCAGCTTGCACTCGCATGGATACTGGCGCAGGGAGACAATATTATTCCCATCGCGGGAACCAAAAAAAGAAAATACCTGGAACGCAACGCAGCGGCAACAGCAATTAATTTGACCTCAGAAGATCTTCAACACATAGACCAGCTCTTAAAAAAGTATCCCAATATAGGCAAGCGCTATCCCGAAGGTGCTATGAAACTGGTGGACAAAGACTGAATTTTTAGTACATGCGTCCGTTTTCAACCCTAATTACTAAATGTTTGATAATCCAGGTGATTAATCGGTTCTAAAAGGTTACTTTCTAAGTAATCAACTAACGTGCAATAACATACTGCAAACATTCTATACCAACTTATGAGCAAAAAAACCACTAAAAAATCAGATAAAGGCGCATGGATTTCAAAACGACTGGCCGCGTCTGCCCAACAAGAATGTAACAACGCTATCAAACTTCTAAATAAAGAGAAGCACGATCATGTGGGTGAAGACGTTTATGAAATACGACAGAATTTTAAAAAAATAAGGGCTCTTTTACGTCTTGCACGTGATGAAAAAGACAATTATTCCAGAGAAAATAAATTCTTTAGAGATGAAGCGCGAAAGATTGCATCGGTACGCCATGCCAATTCCATGATCGAAGGACTGGATCTCATACAGCAACAGTACAACGAGCGTATTTATAAAAAGGCTTTTTCAGATATACGTATCCATCTGGAGGAGCATAGGGATAAAGAAGTAGAAAAAGTGCTCCAGGAAAACCATGTCTTACAGGATATGCATCAAAATCTAGAGCCGCGCTGTGAGAAAACAACTTCCTTTTTTAAAGGAGTAGATTCTTTTAAGACGATAGGCTCTGGGATAAAACGCGTATATAAAAGGGGGAAGAAAGCGCATACCAAAGCGCTTAATTCTAAATCGACAAGCAATTTGCACGACCTCAAAAAACGGGTAAATTATCTTATCGATCAACTGGATGCTATCAACCCCGTATGGCCAAAATTCCTTAAGGCGTGGAGCGAGGAACTTCATGAACTTTCGGCATTTCTGGGCAGTTACCGCGATTTAGCCATGCTTAACGATTATTTACAGGAAAACAATACAAAAATTAGTACGGAAGATGGTGCTTACTTACTGGGAACACTCATTACAGGACATCAAGATCAATTGAGAAAACATGCCATTTTACTGGGTAAAAAACTTTATTATCTAGATCCCAAAGATTTTATAGCGTTGCTGGAAGTAGCTTGGGAAACCCATGCTTCAGGAATGGATAAAAAATTGATTCCATCAGATAAACTGGAGCGCTAAAACATCAAACTTTACAGTAAAAGGCTATACTCTTCAGAATTGTAATTTATAAAGACTTAATCGTCAAAAAGCTTGGTCTGCCCTTCGCCATCATCATCGGTTTTTCGGTAGGTCACATCAATGTCTGAAGGATTGTCGTTTTCAGGATCAAGATTTGATTGCTCGTCATTTTCACTAGTACCTTCGGGGTTATTTTCATCTTTGTCCTTCTCGGGCGCTTCGTAGGGCAACGGATCGAGCAAGTTGATCTGTTTTAATTTTTCAGTATATAACTGATTTCCTTGTGCGGTAATCCCCTTTACCGCGATAAATTCCTCGAGTTCGTAGATTTCATTCTCCCTTTGGTCTTTGTTACGTTCTTTATAAAAGGCAATTTCGATCACTGGTCGGTAATCGGTAGAAATAATTTCTAATTGGCTATCTGGGTGATCGGTGATAAATTCTTCATCCTTATCTGGGTTTTCAATGGCAAAACGCTTTACATAATAGCGTTCCTTATTGCCATCCCAATACACTACGGAAAGTGGTTTCTCAGGAATCCATTTTTCCAAAACAATCATATCATCTGGAAAACGTGCCGTAATTTCAGGACTGATGGTTCTGGCAACGCCATCTTGCGTAATGATCAGCAAACGGTCTTCTCCTCTAAATTCGCCCAGAAGTTCACCGCGTTCATCTATATTTAAACGCTGTACGGTATCATCAAACCAGATTTTTCGGGGTTTTAAGGTGGACACTCCTTTTTCTTTGAGATCTATTGTACGTACGGCATGTTTGGTCACGAGATTCCCTTTCGCCATTCTGGATTTGATCAAAATATCAGCGAAATCAAGATCAAATTTCAGCTTTTTGATATTACCAATGGCACGTAGATAGATAGTTACCATTTCAGCTTCCCCATTGGAATTAGCGCTAAAATAAAATACCGTAGAGCCTTTTTTACCTTTAGCCAGATCATATTCCCGGTCGCGGGTCATGCTGGTCACGTTAAAACGCTTTACATAGGTTTTTCCTTTTGCGCCATCCTTATAGATCATGTTATAAGTAGTGCGTTTGTCTTTCTTTTTGAACACCGCAACGTGCAATATATCCTTACCTACAAATGTTTTGCTATCCACTTTTGTGACCATCATTTTACACTCTTTGGTAAAAACGATAATGTCATCTATATCGGCACAATCGGTCACATATTCGTCTTTTTTCAGACTGGTGCCCACAAAACCTTCTTTGCGGTTCACATAAAGTTTTGTGTTTCTAATCACCACTTTACTCGCCTCAATATCTTCAAAAAGTTTTATCTCTGTCTTTCGCTCGCGACCCTTACCGTATGTTTCTTTTAAACGGGTAAAATAATCGATCGCATATTGAGTCAAAGCATTCAAGTGGTTTTTTACGGTTGCGATTTCACCCTCTAAAGCGTCAATTTTTTGCTGTGCCTTATCGATATCAAATTTTGAAATACGTTTGATTCGTATTTCGGTAAGACGCACAATATCTTCTTCGGTCACCGCGCGTTTCAGATGGCCGATGTGTGGTTGCAAACCCTTGTCTATCGCGGTGATCACGCCTTCCCAGGTTTCTTCTTCTTCAATATCACGATAGATTCTGTTTTCAATAAAAATACGTTCCAGCGAAGCAAAATGCCATTGCGACTCCAGTTCCTGCAGTTGTATTTCCAGCTCTTGCCGAAGCAGTTCTTTCGTCCTTTCTGTAGAAATACGCAGCATTTCGGTAACGCCTACAAAGAGAGGCTTATTATCTTCAATAACACAGCCTAAGGGCGAGATAGAAACCTCACAATTTGTAAACGCATAGAGCGCGTCTATGGTCTTATCTGGAGACATCCCTGGCGGAAGGTAAATTGCAATCTCCACTTCTGCAGAGGTATTGTCCTCTATCTTTTTTATCTTGATCTTGCCTTTATCATTCGCCTTCAGGATAGAATCGATGAGCGTAACGGTTGTCGTACTAAACGGAATTTCCGTAATGGCCAGCATATTTTTATCCCGCTGCTCTATTTTTGCACGTACACGTATTCTTCCGCCTCGTTTTCCATCTTTATAATCGCTAAAATCTGCTTCTCCAGCCGTAGGAAAATCGGGTAAAATGGTAAAACTTTTGCCTTTTAAGTGCTTTATCGACCCGTCGATGAGTTCAATAAAATTATGAGGCAACACTTTAGTGCTTAACCCCACCGCAATTCCTTCGGCACCTTGTGCGAGCAACAACGGAAATTTAACCGGCAAATTAATAGGTTCTTTCTTACGGCCGTCATAACTGGACTGCCACTCGGTAATTTTTGGGCTGAAAAGCACTTCGCCAGCAAATTTTGAAACGCGTGCTTCAATATAACGCGGAGCCGCTGCTCTATCTCCGGTCAGGATATTTCCCCAGTTTCCCTGTGTATCAATAAGCAGGTCTTTTTGACCCATCTGCACCATGGCATCGCCTATACTGGCATCACCGTGTGGGTGATACTGCATGGTATGGCCCACAATGTTTGCCACTTTATTATAACGGCCATCATCCAGGTCTTTCATGGAGTGCATAATACGGCGCTGAACGGGTTTAAAACCGTCTTCTATAGCGGGTACGGCGCGCTCCAGAATTACATATGACGCATAATCCAGAAACCAGTCTTTAAACATCCCCGTAACACGGGTAATGGTCTCACCAGAATTTTCTTCCTCTTCGTTATTGATATTTGGGTCTTCGTAATTTTCGCTCATTATTGCTTCCTCTGGAAGGGTTCTACGGGGTTATTATTCTTTTTTCAATACTATGCTTGATCAGTATGCGCTTGCAATTCGCGTTTATAAATACGGTAATTTTCATCATCAAAACAAACAAAAAACACTTCCTGGCCCGGTTTTATGTGCTTTTTTACCGATTTTATAGCAATTTCTGCCGCTTTTTCCTTGGGAAAATGATAAACACCCGTGCTTATGTTAGGAAATGCGATACGATGTAAATCGTGTTTTCTTGCCAATTTTAGGCAATTTATATAGCAATTGGCCAGTTTTTCTTCTTCGTTGTCCTCTTTTCCCCATTGAGGCCCTACGGTATGAATTACTTTTTTAGCGTTGAGTTTTCCGGCTGTGGTGATCACAGCTCCTCCCACTGGGCAGCCGCCTTTTATTTGCTTGCAGGCTTCAAGAATTTCACTTCCGCCGGCAGCGTGAATGGCGCCATCTACACCACCGCCACCCAGTAGCGAACTATTGGCCGCATTTACAATCGCATCTACGGCTAACGTTGTGATATCACCTTGAATTAACTCAATAACCATAAGCTATGCTATTTCTTTTATGCCGAAACGGGATCCAGTTCTACCTTGAGGTTATCAATGATAAATTTCTGACGGTCTGGGGTATTTTTTCCCATATAAAATGACAAAATCTCCTCGATAGACATTCCCTTATCGAGCATTACCGGTGCCAACCGGATATTATCACCTATAAAATGCTTGAACTCATCTGGCGAAATTTCCCCCAGCCCTTTAAATCGGGTAATTTCCGGTTTACCCGTAAGTTCTTCTATGGCATCGCGTCGCTCCTGCTCGCTGTAACAATAAATAGTTCTTTTCTTATTTCTTACCCTAAAAAGAGGGGTTTCAAGGATATACAGGTGATTTTCCTTGATCAATTCGGGAAAAAACTGAAGGAAAAAAGTAATGAGCAATAGCCTAATGTGCATGCCATCTACATCGGCATCGGTGGCAATCACAATATTATTATAGCGCAGATCTTCTATGGATTCTTCAATGTTCAAGGCCGCTTGTAATAAATTAAATTCTTCATTTTCATAAACAATTTTCTTGCTCATGTTATAAGAATTCAAAGGCTTACCCCGAAGGCTAAAAACCGCTTGCGTATTCACATCCCGAGACTTGGTAATAGATCCCGAAGCAGAGTCGCCTTCGGTAATAAAGAGCGTACTTTCCAGATAGCGCTCTTTCTTGCTATCTACCAGATGAACGCGGCAATCCCTCAATTTTTTATTGTGCAAACTGGCCTTTTTAGCCCGGTCTTTCGCCAGTTTGCGTATGCCACTCAGGTCTTTACGCTCACGCTCAGCCTGTAATATCTTGCGTTGCAACAGCTCTGCCGTTTCTGGGTTTTTATGCAGATAATTATCCAGATAACGCTTTAGAAAATCATTAATATAAGTTCGTACTGTAGGCAGTTCACCGCCCATATCTGTAGAACCCAGTTTGGTTTTGGTCTGCGATTCAAAAACCGGTTCCATCACCTTGATACTAACGGCAGAAACAATGGATTTCCTAACATCTGAAGCGTCATAATTCTTACCGTAAAAATCACGTATGGTCTTGACGAGCGCTTCGCGGAAGGCTGACTGGTGCGTGCCTCCCTGTGTTGTATTCTGGCCATTGACGAAAGAGTGGTACTCCTCAGAATACTGGGTGCGGCTGTGGGTGATCGCCACTTCAATATCATTACCGCGCAAGTGAATGATGGGGTACATCATATCACTCTCGTCTATGCTTTCACCCAGCAAATCTTTCAGGCCGTTTTCAGAATAAAACTTTTCACCATTAAAAACAATGGTAAGCCCAGGATTGAGATACACATAGTTTTTGAGCATTTTCTCTACATACTCATTGCGGTATTTATATTTTTTGAAAATAATCTCATCGGGTACAAAAGTGACTTTAGTCCCTTTACGGCGCGAGCTTTCTTCCAGAAATTCTTCATCGGTTAAGTTTCCCTGGGCAAATTCAGCAGAAGCAGATTTACCATCCCGTGAGGATTCTACCCTAAAATATTCTGAAAGCGCATTGACCGCTTTAGTACCTACACCGTTAAGCCCTACCGATTTTTTGAATGCCTTGGAATCATATTTACCACCAGTATTCATTTTAGAGACCACATCTACAACCTTTCCCAGCGGAATACCCCGGCCATAATCACGTACAATAACACGATTGCCCTGAATACTCACTTCAATGGTCTTGCCAGAACCCATCACAAATTCATCAATGGAATTGTCAAGTACTTCCTTCAGCAAAATATAAATACCGTCATCACCGCTAGAACCATCGCCCAGCTTACCAATGTACATACCCGGGCGCATGCGTATGTGCTCTTTCCAGTCGAGCGAACGTATATTTTCTTCGGTGTATTTTGTTTCTTCTGCCATCTTTTTTTGAATAACCGCTAATTTAGGGTTTTGAACGGTTTTTAACCACCTCAAACTGTCAAAGTAATTAACAAAACAAATCGTCAATTGTTAAAAAAGACTGTTATTCACTCCGGTTTATGTGTAAATAATGTATTTTTAAAAAAACTATAATTATTACTAACAACAATAAAATATTATGTCAACTGGGAACAATAAAATTGCCCGAACCTCTCAAGATCTCCAATTTATAAAAAGTGCTTTTGAGAAAGATAATGACCTTTCTTATAAAGTATTTAAGGAAATGCCCATCGGAATTTGCATCACAAATGAAAATGGATATTTTACCGATGTCAATAATGCTTATTGTGAAATCTATAAGTATAAACGCGAAGAGCTCATAGGCAAAGAATTTATAACGGTTGTACCAGAAGACCAACGTTCTACCCTGAATCAACTTCATGATGAATTCATAGATAAAAAATTTGAGCTGCGCGGCCGCTGGACGGTACAGGATAAGAA
>DRGP01000208.1 GCA_011050015.1 Leeuwenhoekiella sp.
GGGCATAGCTAAGTTCAACGGCTTTTTGCTTAAATTCTACAGTGTAATTCCTTTTCTCTCTTGACATTTTGCAAAGTTAGTTTTAACAGCTAACACACTCTTAACTTTATGTCCGGTTAAATATAGTAAGTCCAACAAATGGAAACGACATCGCTATGGACTTCGGGACGGCCAGATGGTCACGCACCCACAGGCGTTATGGGCGACCACACCCACCACAAGGGAGATTGGATGTTCTCCTACCGCTATATGTACATGCGTATGGACGGTATGCGAGACGGAAATGACGATATTTCCGCCAGTGAAATCTACCCCAAAGGTTATATGGTGTCACCGGTTGAGATGGATATGAAAATGCACATGCTAGGTGCGATGCACGCGGTTTCAGATAAAGTAACCCTGATGACGATGATCAATTATCTGGAAAATGATATGCTGTTGCAGGCTATGAATGGAAATCAATTCAATACAAAATCTTCTGGTTTTGGCGATTTAAAAGTTTCTGCGATATATCAGTTGCTGAATAAAGACAGGCAGGAACTGCACGCGATTGTTGGCGTTTCGGTGCCCACGGGTAATATCGAGGAGAAAGATGCCACGCCCATGTCTGCGCCCAGTGAAATATTGCTGCCGTATCCCATGCAGTTGGGCAGCGGTACGGTAGATGCTATTTTGGGGCTTACGTATCTGGGAGAAGCCGATGTATTTTCTTGGGGAAATCAAGTAAAGGCTGATCTTCGCTTTGGTAAAAACACCAACGAATACCGTTATGGAAACATGTATACGCTCAACAATTGGTTTGCAGTAAAAACCACGCCCTGGCTCAGTTTTTCAGCACGGGTGGAAGGAAAAATCGTTGACGATATTACAGGAATAAATCCCGGATTGAACCCCATGATGGTCACCACTGCAGATGTGAACAATTCTGGTGGGCAGTTTATCAATGGCGCGCTTGGCTTTAACACCTATGTGCCTAGCGGTACCTTTAAGGATATTCGCCTTGGTTTTGAGTTTAGTTATCCCCTTTATCAACATTTGGAAGGGGTGCAGTTAGCCCATAAGGAAAGTCTTACGGTGGGACTGCAGTACGCTTTCTAAAATACAACCGTTTTGGATTGAAAAATGACCTAAAAGGAATAAAAACTGTTCTTTTTAGGTCATTTTTTTATGCTTTTGGGCAATAATTGTTTAAATGATTTCAGGGTTTGCAGCCTGAATTATATAGACTTTTCGCCCGTTTTTGGTACATTAAAACCTTAATTTTGCCGAAAATTTGATTATGGAATCCAAAAAGGAAGCGCGCTTAGAATTGTCTGAACAGGAAATGCTTGAGTACGGCCATCGCATCGTAGATATGATTGCCGGCCATCATGCCACGCAGCGTTCTAAAAATCCGGTGGCGGTGGCCACACGTAAGGAAATGGATACCGTTTTTTCTGAAGAAGCTCCGGAAAATCCTACCGATGCCAACCAAGTGCTCGACTTTGTGATGGAGCAGGTCATCCCCGGCGCCAATATTTTGAGCCATCCCAAATTTTTCTCGTTTGTTCCCGGCCCCAGTAATTATATAAGCGTAATGGCCGATAGCCTGGCGACCGGTTTTAATGTGTTTTCTGGGGGTTGGCAAGCCGCTCCCGCCGCGGCAGAACTGGAAATCGTCACCATGAATTGGATGCTTAAAATGTTTGGTCTTCCCCAGAAAAAAGGTGGCGGTATTTTTACCAGTGGCGGTTCTATGGCAAACCTTACCGCGCTGGTCACGGCGCGCAATATTAAATGCGGCGATGATTTTTCTAAAGCGGTGATTTACCTTTCAGACCAGGCTCACAGCAGCAATATCAAGGCGATACGCGTCATGGGTTTCCGCAAGGAGCAAATACGTATTATTCCGACGGATATCGAGTTTAAATTTGCCATTAATAAGCTCAAAAATGCCATTAATAAAGACCGTCTGGAAGGTTGGGAGCCGTTTTGCTTGATCGCCTCCGCGGGGACGACGAATACGGGAACCGTTGATCCGCTGATGGAACTGGCCGCAATTTGTAAAAAGGAGCATCTTTGGTACCATATAGATGGAGCTTACGGCGGCGCGGCAATTCTGGGCAAGGAGGGTAAAAAATTATTGAAGGGTATTGAAAAAGCAGATTCACTGACCGTAGACCCGCACAAGTGGTTTTATCAACCGTATGAGATGGGCTGTCTCCTGGTACGCAATCACAAATGGTTGAGTGGAACTTTTACTGAAAAACCCGAATATTTACGCGATGTGGAAGGGAATGAGAGCGAGATCAACTTTTTTGATCATGGCATCCAGTTGACGCGGCGTTTTAGGGCATTAAAGTTTTATATGTCCATCAAAACATTTGGGTTGAATGCGTTCCGCGAAGCGGTGCAATACAATATCGAACTGGCCGAAGCAACCGAACGTGTCTTGCGTAAAAGCCGTACCTGGGAAGTGGTCTCACCGGCCACGCTGGCCGTGATTAACTTCAGGTATAATCCCATCGCCAAAAAACTGAGCGAAAAGGAACTGGATCAACTCAATTCGAAAATATCTGAAAAAGTGGTTCAAAGTCGGCAAGCGATGCTTGTGACAACGGTTTTAAACGGGATGATCGTCTTGCGTATGTGCTTAATCAACCCAAGAACGACCTTGCAAGATGTAATAGATACTATTGAATTGTGTGAATCTTTTGCAGATTAAAAACCGGTCAATTCCTTTGTCAATTTTGCCATTTTTAGACAAAAAAGGCCTTTTTTTCAGTCTGAAAAGCACTCTATTTTAACCGATTTTATATTAAAAAGAGCCGTTTTTAGCCCTTTTCAAGCATTTCTAAAATAGCTTCCTGCGGAATAAGGGCGTTTGCCCCTTTTTTCCCGGCGACAAGAGCCCCAAGGGCACAGCCAAAATGAAGCGCGAGTCCTGGATTCTTATTTAAAAATAACTGAAAGAGCAATCCCGCTAAAAAAGAATCCCCGGCGCCCACCGTATCTATCACTTGGGCCTGGTAACCATCGCAGCTGTATATGTTGTCATTGTGCAAGAGAATGGCCCCTTCACTGCCGCGGGTAACGCAAAGGGTATTTGCCCCTGCAAACTCACTTAGAAAAATAAGGCCGTCTTTTAAGGTATTCATGTCAAACTTAAGATAAGAACAGATTTCCTCGAGTTCGTCATCATTCATTTTGATTACGTCTGCCATTTTAAGAAGTTCAATAACTTGATCGAGATCGTAATGTGGCGTGCGCAGGTTTACATCAAAAACGGTTGTTTCGGCTGTATCTATCAGTGCGTAAAGGGTTTCCCTTGAAGTTTTGCTGCGACAGGCCAGTGAACCAAAAATAAACAGGTCGCTCTCCGTGACTTTTTGTTTATTTTCTTCGGTAAGAGCGATTTCATCCCAAGCCACTGGTTTTTTTATGGTATAGGAAGCAGAACCGGAATCATCCAGTTCAACCTCTACAATCCCTGTTTTCAGTTGAGTGTCAGTTTGTATAAGGCTTTGGTCTATGCCGTGTGATGTGAGTTCATCTTTTGTTTCATCGGCCAGATCGTCATTGCCCAGACGGCTTATAATACTGCTGTCTGCGCCTAGGGAAAGTAACCGCAGTGCGACATTTAGGGGTGCTCCGCCCAGAGCTTTTCCGTCAGGGAATTTATCCCACAGAATCTCGCCAAAGCAAATGGTTTTAAGTGGTTGTTGCACGCTTCATTTTTTTAGAGATTAAATTTTTTATGAAAGAATATGTCAGTACGCCTGTTGACGAAGGTTGCTGACCTGCAAGGTGTCGTTATTTCGAGGAACGAGAAAAAACCTCCTTGTAGGTCTAAACTAGAGCTAAATATTTTAGAAGAAAAGTTCTAAGTAAGACCTACAAGGAACCTGTTCGTACCTCACAGGAATACCTTACAGGGCGGAGAAATAAATTATACTCATATAACGATTTTCACTTCAAAAGTCGACTTTTATTTTCGGTTCACCCTGATGATTTTGATTCCGCAGCGAGTGTTTCTATTTCCTACTGTGAAGCTTTGCTTTTTGAGGCAATTCTTCGTAATCCTAATTGATCAGTATTGGTGTATCTAAAAAGTTAGGATTCATTAAATTTATAAATACCGCTTACTTCAAAATAGTCTTTTCCAGCTCTTCGAGCGAAATCCCTTTGGTTTCCGGCATCAGGAACTTTACAAAGCACAATTGCAGCACCATCATAAATGCAAAAAATGCGAAGATAGGCCAGGGGTTGTCCTTGAAAATACCAGATTCTGAATCTAAAAATACCGGTGTGAGCAGCGTGATCAATGCGGCACATACCCAGTGCGTGCCCGTTCCCCAAGATTGCCCGTAAGAGCGTACTTTATTGGGGAAAATTTCTGAAATGAATACCCAGATCACAGCACCTTGACCCACCGCATGTGAAGCAATGAAAACCAACAAGAAGGTAAGTAAAACGGTCGTGCTCGCGCCACTGTAAAAGCAGTAAGCCACAATAATTAAACTGATGATATATCCAAAAGATCCAATGTACATCAATTGTCTGCGGCCCAAACGGTCTATAAGACCTACACCCACAAAGGTGAAAATTAAATTGATGACCCCTATCGAAATGGAACTTAACAGAGAGTCGCCTTCAGCGAGACCGGCCCGTTCCAGTATTTCCGGAGCATAATATAAAATGAAATTAATCCCTGAAAGTTGATTGAAAAACGCGATCAGGAATGCTAAAATCAAAGGGTTGCGAAAGCGTCGCGAGAACAGTTTTACATCATTTGCCGTATTGGCCAGATCTTCTTTAATCTCCAGGACTTTCTGTTTCGCTTCTTCGGGATCGTAAATTTTACGAAGTACTTCGAGCGCTTGTTGTTCCGCGTTCTTTTTATAAAGCAGCCACCGCGGACTTTTTGCGACCTGTGTTACCATGAGTGTATAGATCAATGCCGGTATGGCCTCTACGCCCAGCATCCAGCGCCAGTCATTGTCTCCTTGAAAATCCTGAAGTGCATAATTGCTGAAAAACGCGATCAAAATCCCCAAAACGAGGTTAAATTGGTATAAGGCGACCAATTTACCCCTGTTTTTAGCCGAAGAGATTTCAGAGATATAGGTTGGGGCCGCCACCGAAGAAGCGCCTACACCCACACCGCCTATAAACCTGAAAAAGGAAAATAAATAGGGATCGGGAGCCAGGGCAGAACCTATTGCCGAAATAAAATACAGCACTCCTATCCATATCAAGGTTTTTTTACGACCCAGCCTATCGCAAGGAATTCCACCGGTAAGCGAACCCAATACCGTTCCCCATAAGGCCATAGACATAATAAAAAGACCGTGAAACAGGGGGGAGGTATTCCATAATTCTTTGATGGGAAGGTTTGCGCCAGAGATCACGACGGTGTCAAATCCGAATAAAAAGCCTGATAACGCTACGGCTATAGACCATTTTTGTACTGCTTTCATTTATAGGTTGCTTTTGTTGATTGGATAATTGGTTTTCCAAATACTGGGTATAGGTGCAAGTTTAAGATTTTTTACAGGTTCTTCGCTTTCAATCTTCAATATCGTAAAAGGTTTCTGCGGAAATACCTGTGCGGTCATAACCGTTGCGCCCTGATCTACAAAAAACTCAATGGAAGACTGATCTGTAAAAATAGAAATCGCTGTCCTATCTGTATTTTGTAATTGTGCGGGTGCGGTCATGATCCTGTTTGCAAACTTATCGGAAAAATTCGTTTTTCCCGATCCAATTCGATCTAAATTAAAACGATTTAGTTTAGCAGAATATCCTATAAAAAGTGAATCTTTGGCATTATTGGTAAAAATAATCCTAAAATCCTGCAAAGGTTTGGGCAGCGTAAATTGAATGTTGGCCTGATTTAAGCTATCATTTTCTATGCGTACAGAAGTTTCGGTTTGCAGTGATTTATAGCTGAGGTTTTCGGTAATGGCTTGTACCGGATAGTTGCTGAGAAAATAATCTTCTTTTTTATGGAGTTGCAGCTTTCGCGGAAGCGTCATTGCACTGCGCCAGGGCGATGTAGGGGTTTGTTCTCCGTAGTTCCAATTGCTCATCCAGCCTATAAAAATACGTCTGTCTTCGGGCAAGTTGTTAAAAGTGATACCCGCATAATTGTCACGGCCCCAGTCTATCCATTTTTCTTCGGTCTGGGGTGTGGTGAATTTTTTACCATCAAATTCCCCTACAAAATATTGTGTGCCCGACCCTCCATTGGGCGCTCCAGGGTTAATACTAATGAGCAAGACCCATTTTTCTTCGCCAGCCTCGGTTTTAAGTGGAAAAAGATCGGGACATTCCCAGACACCACCGTGGGCACCTATTTTTTGACCAAAATCACTCAAATAGTTCCATTTTTTGAGATCTGTCGAATTGTAAATCTGCGCATGATCGCCAGCCACAAGTATTAGTATCCATTTTTGGGAAGCTTCGTGCCAGAAAATCTTGGGATCGCGAAAGTCTATTCCCTGATCTATATTAGGCACAACAGGGTTGCCGTCATACTTAGTCCAGGAATCGCCATCATCGAGGCTGTAAGCGATACCCTGGGTCTGGTAATCGGTACGGCCTGCTTCGGCCATTTCGGCATTGTGGTAGGTGAACATAGCGACCATGGGCGGATTTTCGGCGGAGCCAAAACCCGATGTGTTTTTAAGGTCAACTACCGCACTGCCCGAGAAAATATACCCCAGTGAATCAGGTTCAAGCGCGACCGGTTTATGCGTCCATTCTCTAAGGTTTTTGCTTGTGGCGTGCCCCCAGTGCATGGGTCCCCATTTTGTGTCTTCAGGATAATATTGATAAAAAAGGTGATACGTATCTTTGTAGAAAACGAGTCCGTTGGGATCGTTCATCCAGTGCGCTTCGGGTGAAAAATGGTATTGGGGACGATAAGGTTCCTTGTAATAAGAAGTGCTATCTGTAGCAATTTCCATATCATTTGTAATGGCCCCTTCTTTTTTATTTTCTTTGCAACCTAATGCCAAAAATGAAGTTATTGTGAGGCATAAAACTAGGTTGCGACAAATGGTCATGTCAAGATTATTTTAATTATGAGCTGAAAATATGACTTTTTATCCACAATATATCGTTTTCGTTTGTAGATTTATAGCATTCAAGACCGTAATACGCGTGTAGGCTTATAGAAACAAGTATATTTGCATTTTTGATATTATGAGAAGAAAACTTACCTTAAAATTAATCGCCCAGGAACTGGATGTATCTATATCCACAGTTTCCAAGGCGCTACGCGATAGCCCTGAAATAAGCGAAGAGACCCGCGAAAAAATCAAGGCCTACGCCAAAAAGTACAACTATAAACCCAATAATATTGCCCTGAGCCTAAAAAACAGGAAAACCAATACCATTGGGGTGATCATCCCACAGATTGTGCACCACTTTTTTACTACGGTAATCCGTGGTATTGAGATGACCGCCCGGGAGCATAATTACAACGTGATTATTTGCCTGTCAAACAATGATTTTGACAAGGAAGTGATCAATATGGAACTGCTCGCCAATGGAAGTACAGACGGCTTTATCCTTTCGGTATCTAAAGAAACCATGCTCAAGGAAGATTATCACCACATTAATGAGGTGGTTGAGCAGGGTATGCCAGTTGTAATGTTTGACCGTGTGGTCGAAGGTATTGCCTGCGACCGTGTGCTTATTGACGATAAGGCTGGAGCAAAAAAAGGCGTGATGCATCTCCTTAAAACCGGTTGCCGGAAAATAGGGATACTTACCTCTCATGACTATAACAGTGTAGCAAGGTTAAGAACTGAAGGGTATATAGAAGCCCTTAATGACGCTGGGGTTGCCATAAATGAAGACCTGATCTTAAAGCTTGACAATATTGATGAATGCGGTGAAGATTGCCATAAGCGTATTAAAGAATTTGTAGAAAATAATGAGCTGGATGGTATTTTTACTGTAAATGAGCTTTTTGCCGTTGCTGCGGCCCGGTATATTCAGGAGGAAGGTAAAACCATTCCGGAAGATATATCTATCGTTTGTTTTACAGACGGAAACCTGTCGCAACACTTTATCCCAAGTCTTACAACTGTAAGTCAACATGGTGAAGAGATGGGCCGTAAAGCTGCAGAGATTCTTATCAATAAATTACAGCGGGATGAGGAGGATGAAGACTACTCTACCACCTATATTGATACCAGTTTGATTCAGCGTGAATCCACGCATACCTTAAAGAACAGATAAATTATTTTAATGAGTAGGAAAGGAATTATTTTTGACCTTGACGGGGTGATTGTAGATACCGCGGGCTTTCACTATCTAGCCTGGAAACATCTCGCCAATGATCTTGGCTTTGACTTTACCGAGAAGCAAAATGAGGCTTTTAAAGGCGTAAGTCGCGTAAAATCGTTAGAATTATTACTTGAAATAGGCAAAAAAACAGCCACTCAGGAGGAAAAGGATCAATGGCTCAAGTCAAAAAACGATGAGTACCTTAGCTACATCGATAACATGAGCCATGATGATATACTTCCGGGTGTTGCCAAGGTGTTGGATTATCTAAAAGAAAACAAGGTTCCTATTGCCCTGGGCTCTGCCAGTAAAAATGCGGTTCCCATTTTAAAACGGGTAAAATTGCACAAAATATTTGACGCTACGGTTGATGGGAACGACGTTTCCAAAGCAAAGCCCAATCCTGAAGTATTTGTCATCGGTGCAAAAGAATTGGGCATTGATGCAGCAGATACTATTGTTTTTGAAGATTCCATCGCGGGCATACAGGCTGCTAATATCGCCGGTATGATAAGTGTGGGCATCGGTGATGCCAAAGTTTTACAAGAAGCCGATTATAATTTCAATGATTTTACCGAAATAGATATCCAATTTTTAGACAAACTATTGAATTCTTAAACCATGAACCAAGATTATATAATTCCCTCAGCCTGGTCTATCCTCGAAGAAGGTTTTGAAAAAGACCGTGTTACTTCGTCAGAAAGTCTTATGAGCATCGGCAATGGTGCTATGGGCCAGCGTGCCAATTTTGAAGAAGATTACAGTGGTAAGACTTTTCAAGGGAGTTATATAGGCGGTATTTATTATCCTGATAAAACCCGCGTGGGCTGGTGGAAAAATGGATATCCCGAGTATTTTGCGAAAGTGATCAACGCCCCGAGCTGGATTGGGATAAAAGTGGTGATAGATGATGAAAAACTAGACCTTAACAAGTGCGCATCGGTATCTGATTTTCGGCGTGAACTGAATATGAAAGAGGGATGGCTGGGACGCAGTTTTAAGGCCACCATGCAAAATGGGGTAGAAATTAAAGTTTCCGCGCAGCGCTTTCTAAGTTTAGAACATGATGAAATAGGTGCTATAAAATATAAGGTCACACCGCTCAACCGGGACGTTACCATGAGCTACGAGCCGTATCTGGACAGTGGGATTACCAATGAGGACACTAACTGGGATGATAAATTCTGGAATACGCTTTCTGTAAGTGAAAAAGATAATCGCGCGTACATACAGGCGCATACCATGAAAACCGAATTTCATGTATGCACAGCAATGGACAGTACTTTTACCGTTGACGGCAGGCCCATTTCGCTTTCGTTGCAGACCAACCAGACCGAAACATACATTGGTCACCGCTATGAGACTGATATCAAGGAAGGCGAAGTTTTTGCCATTCATAAAATTGCAGGTTATATAACTTCTTTTAACCATGATAAAGATGCGCTGAAAGAGGAAGCCAATAAAGTGCTCGACACCATAAGTGAACTGGGCTATGATGCACTCTTTAAAAAACAGCAGGAAGACTGGGCCGCAATCTGGGGCATGTCTGATATTGTGATTGAAGGCGATGTTAAAGCTCAGCAGGGTATTCGTTTTAACATCATGCAGCTCAACCAAACCTATTCCGGTAAGGACTCGCGCTTAAATATAGGACCCAAAGGATTTACCGGCGAAAAATACGGAGGCTCCACCTACTGGGATACCGAAGCCTACTGCATTCCTTTTTATATGGCGACTAAAGATCAACAAGTGGCCAGAAACCTGCTTACTTATCGGTATAATCACCTCGAAAAAGCCATAGAAAACGCTGAAAAACTTGGTTTTAAAGACGGTGCTGCGCTTTACCCTATGGTGACTATGAACGGTGAAGAATGTCATAACGAATGGGAAATCACCTTCGAAGAGATACACCGTAACGGTGCTATGATCTACGCGATCTACAATTATGTACGCTACACCGGTGATTACAGCTACATCCCTGAAAAAGGACTGGAAGTTATTATAGGGGTTGCGCGTTTCTGGAAACAACGGGCCACTTTCTCGCAGCAAAAAGATAAATATGTGATCTTGGGCGTAACCGGTCCTAACGAATACGAAAATAACGTAAACAATAATTTCTACACCAATTATCTGGCCAAATGGTGTTTGGACTATGCCGTTGAGCAAGCTAAAAAAGTAAGTAAAGATTACGCTTCCGATTATAAACGTATCCTTGATAAAACAGCGTTGAAGGAAGACGAATTGAAGACCTGGAAGGAAGTGGCCGATAGGATGCATTTCCCATATTCTGAGGAAAAAGGCGTGTATTTGCAACAGGATAATTTTCTGGATAAAGAATTGATTACAGTGGATCAGCTTCCTAAAAATCAGCGTCCCATTAACCAAAAATGGTCCTGGGACCGTATTTTACGATCCCCCTATATCAAACAGGCAGATACGCTACAATGTTTATACTTTTTTGAAAATCATTTTAGTGAAGAGCAACTGGAAAAACATTTTGATTTTTATGAACCTTTTACGGTACATGAATCTTCGCTGAGTCCTTGTGTGCACTCCATACAGGCGGCAAAACTGGATCGTATGGAACAAGCCTATACATTTTACCTGCGTACCTCGCGCCTAGACCTGGACGATTACAACAAAGAGGTGCACGAAGGGCTTCATATCACAAGTATGGCCGGCACCTGGATGAGTGTTATTGAAGGTTTTGGCGGTATGCGTATCAAAGAAGATAAACTTTCTTTTGAGCCAAAAATGCCCGATGCCTGGGATGGTTTTTCCTTTAAAATTAACTTTAGGGGGCAAACTTTAAAAATTTCCGTGGCTAAGGATAAAGTGGGTTTCAGTTTAGATCAAGGTGATGCTCTCGATATTTTAGTAAACGGAAAAGAAATACGGGTCCAGGCAGAAGGTGTTACCGAAATCTAGTGAAAAAATTGCCATTTTATTCTAAAAAACGCTCGTTTTTGATCAAAAACGGGCGTTTTTTTAGTTTTCAATCACTAGGTTGGATAAATATATTTAAGAATTCTATTAGGCTTAATACAATAGGGAATTACCCTGTTTTTCACACTTGAGGGCTTGCCTTTAGAACACTGCTGATTTGATTTATATTACCGGATTTAAGGTATTGAATTTTATCCATTTACAATTTAATCTTAGTCTTATGTCTTCCAGGGCAGCGGTCTTAAGTTTTTAAACGCACCGTCAATTATTTTCAATCTGTTTGTAAGGGTAAATAAATATCAGCTTGCCATTTTATGGGATTTCCGCCATTCATGGGATTGCCACGATACACTTCCAGGGGTTCAGCGATAATGGATAGATTTTCATTTTTCGCACGTTCATAAAGATCAAACCAAGCCCGGTGTGATAGTTTGTAATTACCATGAAAGGTAGCAGAGATTGCTTTTGTGGATTCAATTTTACGTATAAAAACGTCATTTTCAGCTCTAGCAGTAGCATTTTCAGCTATGGGAAAGCAAAAGTCAAAAGTTATGATGTTTTCTGGAATATACCAATGCCTTACCTGTACCATTGGGAAACCATCCTGTTTAAGCTCATTCTTATTTAGAAACTCTTCGAGTCTACTTATGTTGGCGATCATTGCGCCTGCTTTTCCTTTAATACTTGTAGTGGAAGTGATACAGGCACAAGTCGCACCGGGAGTGGTTACGGCATCCTCTCCTTGCTGAATGGTATAAATTCCCTTTAATTCATAGAGTTGTTTTTGAAAGGCGATTAAATCTTCTTTCAATTCCTGGATATAATTATTTTTCTGAAAAGGATTGATGATAGATAAACGCTGCAAAAATTTGTTGGTAGTGCTGCGCGTACGTACCGTGATTTTTGTGATGCTATCGTGTAGCGCTTCAAAATCCCAAACAAGCTCAATGGAATCTACTTCTTTTAAATGTGCGGTCTGGGTTATCTTATTAAACGACTTCCACCCGTTGAGGGTTACGGTTTTTAAGGAATCTGTACTGTTTAGAGTTTTGAGATCGAGCACTTCCTGATAAACAGCACCAGGCCCGTAATCAGATTCAAAGGAGATCTGATAATCGTATTTTTTGATAAAAAGATACCAACAAAGAGAAAGTATGATAACCGAACAGAAAATAATGATTACTTTTTTCATAATACTAATGTGAAACGATAGAATTCTCTTGGATTGTCATTTGTAGATGGTTTATCACATAGTTGCCCAGCTCGCGACCTTGTTTAAGACCTACCTCTACGGCGGCCCTATAATGAATACCCCCGTACAATCTGCTCATTGCCGCTTCCGAGGAAGCCTCGTTAAAGGAGTTAAAGGATCTAATGGGAAGTCCATAAGGGGTTTCTGTATCATCGTTGAACGAAAAATTATCGCCAAAAATACGGGTCAGCGCCACGGCAGCTGCACCAGAAATCACTGAATGCCCGCTGGTATATTCAGGAAATGGTGGTGTTTGCAGCACTGGTGTCCAGTTTTCATCTATGTATTTATTGATTACGGTTTCAGGACGTATAAGGTTACTGCGGTATTTCTCGTCCCAGCAGCTTATAAAGCCATCAGCCATAGCGATACTCGTTTCGGTATAGGCCTCTACGCTTTTTTCAAAGCTGGCTTTGGCTTTTCGGCAGGCAATTTTAGTAATACCTATCCAGTGTCCTCCCGGGGTTATTTTTTTTGTTGCAAACATGAGATGTCCCTTGTGCGTTGATACATAGGGATTACAATCCCAAAACTGCGCCTTGGCAACTCGGGCAGATCCTTCTCCCTGATCATGCATATTGCTACCCACCTCATAGACTTCTATCATTTCTTTATAAAATGGGCTTCCTTTTTCCATAGAAAATAGTGGGGGAGGGACGGGTTTGAACTGATCAGACGCCTTGATCACAAAAGGCCGTATCTTATCCCAATTAGGCTCAATGCCATCCATGTAAGCGGGCGGTGTTGGCTGCCAGCGACTTTTATCATCAGTGCGAACCGCAAACTTAGGCATGGTTCGGGTCTGTGCATAATTATCTTTAGCCATCCATTTTTTTATATGCTCTGCGACTTGTAGGCCATACGCTTTTGAAGTTTTAAAACTTTCGGGATTCATTTCTTCCCAATTGCGATAGAGGCTATCGCAGAAGAGTGTAATGCGATCTTCAGAAAAAATGAGCGTCCTGCCCACTTCATAAAATGCGACAATGGAAGCGAGGCGGTGGTTGAGCCCTAACGTATCTGTGGGTTCTGGTACTGGAGTGAGCTCACGCACCTGTCCGGTCAGGCTTTTATAATGTGAGGTGTCTGTGCGCATAGCCTCATAAGCTGCAATATTGCTGTAGGCATAAATGCGGCTGGCTACCGGGGGTGAAAAAATATCGTGCACCTGTATTGAGGTAAGCCGATCTACAGCGGTGTGGTAATCTTCTGCGGTAATCGCAATGGGTTTTTCCTGTTGAGCGCAGGAAACAGAGAGGGTTAGTAAAACGGTAAAAGCCAAAAATTTCATCATCATCATTTTCCTATTTTATATAGTTCTGCTTTTGCATTGTTATAGGTCACGAGCAAATGTGGTACTTTATTAACGTTTACTATCGACAAATTCTTTACCGCTTTCTGGAAAAAATTGAGCCCTAAACCTGCTGTATTGATCAATTTTTGGTCTTTTTTGAGCAAAAATCCACCCATTGCGTCAAATTTACCATGATATGGTGTAATCCCAAAATAATTACCCCCTATCAAAACGTCTTCTTGTTGATCGCCATCAAAATCAAAAGAGAGCATGTCCCTAATGGGCGCGACCTGCAATGCATTGTCGAAAGTGTGGAATTTAAAAGTTCCTTCTATATGTTCTAAATACCCTGATGCTAAGGTATGTATTTCTAGCTTTTCTGCGGCGTTAAGAGCTTCTTTTCCCATAATTTCCTCGGCAGTCTTGCCGGCAAAACTTTTATAGGTAGTAAACTTTTTGCGCATCATGCTTAGTTGGGAGGACAGCAAATCAAGATCATACTCCAGGTAATAGTTCCCGTTTTTTTCTTGGGCTAAAAGCGCTTCTTTCAGTCCATTGTTGTCAAAATCTGCACGGTACATGAGCAGGGGATACGCCGTACTGGCATTTAACTTTGTATTTAAACCCCAATTGCCCAAAAGATAATCGGTATCGCCATCTGCATCAATATCAAAGGGGAGGATGGTTTGCCAGAGTCCATTGAGTTTTTCTGTAATAAGACTGCTGGAAATATCTATAAACCTACCCTTGTCATTGCGCAAAAAGGTGGGGGACATCCATTCGCCGACGACAATCAGGTCTTGATCTCCATCCTGGTCAAAATCATCAAAAACCGCATCGGTAATCATGCCCAAATCTTTGAAAATCTTTTGATCTGATGCTGCTAAATTTCCATTGGTGTTGATTAGGAGGTAAGAAGCTGGGTTTGCGCCATAATCGTGATTAATGCCGTTAGAACCTATAAAAATATCCAGATCGCCATCTTGATCTACATCGGCTTTGCAAACCACGGAAGCATTTGCCCTTGTTTTTGGTAGTTTTTTGCTGAAAGTAAAATTTCCTTTTCCATCGCCCTGATAAAGTTCATCTTCCAAATTTTCACTACGTATTGACTCCCCATCGCCGGTGGCGAAAAAAAGATCTACATTCCCGTCCTTATCAAAATCGGCCAGCGTTGCCGAAGTTTCTTCTCGTAAACTAATGGTAGCAAAAGCGGATTGTTCTGTGAGGTTAAATCCTTTTTGGCTTTGCAGGTAAACTTCGGCCTTATGAAAACGCGAACTGCCAAATATCACGTCATCCAGCCCATCCTTATTAATATCCCCCACGACTACGCCTGGCCCTTGGTCTGACATTTTGTGAAGCAGTAGTTTTTGCGTATTAAAGTCTGAATAGTCATTTTCCACGTGGGTGTAGTCAATGCCCAGATTGTCTTCGGTTTTATAAAAAAGCGGGGTGGTACCTTGGTTTAAATAGTTTCTGAGATCAATAGCAAATCGATGTGGGGAAGGTTCCAGCATCAAGGTTTGGTTTAACCGTATGTCGTGTAAAACTTCTGCTTTTTGATCAGGCCAGATAATAAGCAACGAATCGATTTTTTCATCGTTTGCAAAACCGAAGTGTATCAGGGGTTCTGATGAAGATTGCCAACTTTTGGTCGTGTACAACTGGCGGTATTGAATTTTTTGATTATTAAAAACAATTGCTTTTGCACCAATCCCAAATTGATTTTGCTCTGAAGCCTTCAGCCTGAGCTTTAAATAATTTCCTGCGGCACCCGTATTTTCATAAATGCTGGCCACCTCGTTGATATTATTGGTCACAAGGTCAAGATCACCATCATTATCCAGATCGCCATATGCCGCTCCTGTAGAGGGAATACTGTCATTTTCCAGCCAGTTTCTGGACTGATTCTTGAAATTTTGATCTGGATTACCCGAATAAACATAGTTGGTTACCCGTCCTGAGGGCATCTTATCCATGGCCGCCTGATCTACCAGATTGGTGGTTTCTAATTTTTGGCGTATTTGATCTGTAGAACTGTACTTGATATAATCAAGGTCATTGGGACGACGTGGAATCCCATTGCTGATAAACAGATCCTGATACCCATCTTGATCGTAATCACCAAAAAGGGCACCCCAACTCCAGTCACTTGCGGCCACTTCATTCAACAATCCGGTTTCGGCAAAATAATGACCCTGCTCATTGATCTGTAACATGTTGCGGCTATACTGGGGGTGATAGCCCAGGCGCTCGGTACGCAACCGGTCTGTATCTATATTATCGTCTTTGGCAGAAGATTTTAATACGGTTTCTTCTTCCGGTAGCATATCTAAGGTGATCAGGTCTATAAAACCATCATTATTGATGTCTGCTGCATCGCTGCCCATACTAAAGCGGGAGATATGGCCAAAATTGTTTTTTAGGGTTTCATTGAATGTACCATCGCCATTATTGAGGTAGTAATAATCATCCTCATGAAAATCGTTGCTCACATACATATCAGTAAACCCGTCATTGTTAAAATCTGCCGTGGCAATACCCAGGCCATAACTGTTGGCACCACCATAAATACCAGCTTCTTCACTTCGGTCTATGAATTTTCCATTCTCATTGATAAGCAATTTATCACCACTCTCTGCAACGCGCTTATTGCGTATTTTGGCAGGGCCAAAGGAGTTTACGGTGTGTATGGCATGATTGAGCTGATACATGTCCAAATCCCCGTCATTATCTGCATCAAAAAACGCCGCTTGTGAGGAGTAATTTTCAAAATCAAGGCCAAACTCCTGAGCCCTTTCGGTAAAAGTAAGATCTCCATTATTTATAAATAGCTGGTTATAGCCCATAAATCCATTGATACCTACTACGGCGCTTACGTAAATATCCAGGAGACCGTCACCATTTACATCAGCCATGGTGGTGCCCGTGTTCCAGGTGGCACTTCCTTCAACGCCCGCTTTTACAGTGATATCTTCAAATTTTAGATGCCCTTTGTTGAGGTAAAGCTTATTTTTTATTTGGTTACCGGTAAAGTAAAGATCGGGCAGGCCATCGTTATTGATGTCGCCAATGCTCACCCCACCGCCGTTGTAGAAATACAAGTAGTCCAGGATATTCTGGTCGCGGGTTTCGGTCAACGTATTGGCAAACTTGACACCGCTGGAATCTGCTGGTTTTTTTACAAAAAAAAGAGCATGGGTTTCCTCCTCGTTGTTGGAGCAGGCCGAGAACAAAAACAAGATGGTGGAAAAGAGTAAACTAGTTTTTATTAATCTCAAAAATACGGGGTTTTTGGTCGTTTATGGCGGCAACAATGAAGGTATTGCCAGATTTATCTTTTAATGTATGGAGAAATTTCACCTCGTCACGAATGCTGAAACCACTTTTTGTATAATCCTGCCATTCAAAGTTAAGTTTACCGTCACCCAGTAACACGTTGCCAAAACTGGCATCAAGGCGTGAAAATTGGGGTTTAAATTCAAAATTATTGCCGGCCATGATCAGGTCCAGGTTTCCATCTTTATTAATATCCTCACACACGATACCGCAAACGCAGGAGAGTTGCACCCTGCCAGGTAGGGGTTTGAGCTCAAAATCACCGTTACCCTCATTAATGGCAATAAGGGTTTGTGAATTGACCACCTCGCGAACAATGGCCTGTTTTATTTTTTGTGGGTTAAATATTTCCTTGATTGTCCGTTGCGCATAATCTGAAGCTTTAAGGTTTTCTTTTTTGAGTATGGGAAGCTGGGCGGTGAGTTCTTTTTTCATGTGAATGGGATAATCATTTCCATTTTCATGAACTGTCATAATTTGTTCAATGGTACCATTGTCGTCAAAATCATTGATCCATAATTTTACAGGTTTTTCCTGAGAAACTTTATAGGGAATATTGCTTCCTTTATTGCCCAATACAAGATCTTGATCACCGTCATTGTCAAGATCTGCCGTTTGTAAAGTATTCCACCAGCCGCTTTGAGCAGCCAGGGAAGATTCCATTTTTTGAAGGCCACGGCCCGAATTTTTAAAGATTTTGGGCGCTCCCCAATCTGTAGTCACGATCAGGTCTTTTTTGGCATCACCATCCATATCGGCCCAGACCGCAGCAGTGATCATGCCCGCATATTTAAGGTGAAAGGCTTTTTTTTCGGTCACATCTTTAAACGTTCCATCGCCTTGATTCTCTAAAAGCAGATGCTTGGGATCTACGCCAAAAAGGGTCACAACACTTCGAGAACCTACAAAAAGATCGATATCACCATCACCATCAAAATCGCTGGGGGCGATGACCGAAACATTTTGATCTACCGCAGGTAGTTGATTTTCGGAAGCCGTAAAAGTGCCATTCCCGTCGTTGAGGTAAAGTCTTGGAATGTAATTCATGCTCTCACCCATCTCATTACCACCGGAGCCAATGATGAGATCCAGATCGTTATCACCATCAATATCGGCAAAGGTAGCCGCAGTATCTTCAAAGAGACTGTCGAGTTCAAGTTTGGGTTGTTTTTTTTCTTCAAACCGGCCGTTGCCCCAATTGAGGTAAATACTGCCCGGTTGCCCTTTGGCTCCGCCAATAAAAAAATCTTCATTACCATCACCATTAATATCTCCTGTAGCCATTGCGGGACCTTCTTGAGAAAGTTTGGTCGAGATCAGGCCCTCGTAATCAAAGTCTGAATATTGATTCTCATGATGCGTCTCAAAGTTTTCGTTGGGCAATTCGGTCAATAATTGTTGCTGCTTTTGGGGTGGGGCATGCTTGTAAAGAGCGCTGGCATCCTGATGATCTAGGTTCAATGTCTGGTTTACGGCAATATCTTTCAAAATCTGCGTGCGGTCATCGGGCCAGATCACCTGAAGGGAATCTAAATTTTTAAGTGCGCCTAGACCCATGGTGAGCGAATAATCCATAGAGGATTGGAAGCCCCGGGAAGGGTTTTCTTCCTGCATGAATATTTTATCTCCTGCGTACAATTTGACCTTTGCGCCTATTGCAAATTTGTTCTGTGCCGTGCCCGTAAGGTTGATTTTTATATAATTGCTTTCTGGCTGTTTTTCACTATTGTTGCGGTACACAAAGCTTTCCATATTCACATTGTTGACCACAAGATCCAGATCGCCATCATTATCAAGGTCGCCATACGCGCAGCCATTTGAAAGACTGGGGATGCCCAGGCCCCATGGGTCTGCTTCATTTTTAAAGGTGAGGTCCCCTTGGTTTTTATAGGCGTAGTTGGACAACTTTGTGACCGGCATTTTGTTTATAATACTGTCTATGGCCTCTTTTTTACCCGTCAACGCCATTTTTTGCATGATCTCATTTGCAAAAAAGTCAACAAAATCAATATCGGTCAGGTCGTGGTTGATGCCGTTGGTTACATAAATATCGCGTAAACCATCGTTGTCCATGTCAAAGATAAGGCCCGCCCAGCTCCAGTCTGTGGCTTCAACACCACTGTAGTGAGCGATTTCTGAAAAACTACCGTTACCGTTATTGAGCTGTAGTGTATTTTGAATATACTGCTGAAAAAAGTCTTTGCTCTGTTTGAGTTTAAAGACGTTGTAACCCTCAAATTCTATAACAGATTTTACGCGCGTGTTGTCATCGGGGAGCATTTCTGTGATATAAATATCTGGATTGCCATCATTATTAATATCTGCCACATCTATGCCCATAGCCGATAGCGAAAGATGTGATGTCCAGTTCTCAATATCTTCTGTAAATGTCCCATCCTGATTATTGATATAGAGATAATCGCGCTCGTAAAAATCATTGGACACGTAAATGTCTGGATACCCATCATTATTAAAGTCAGAAGTGACCACGCCCAGCCCAAACCCGATGAGGCTTCCATAAATGTTAGCTTCTTCGCTCACATCAACAAATTTCCCGTTGTCATTGCGCAGGAGCATATCGCCCACACCGCGAAATATTTTAGGTACGCCTTCCCAGTCCTGCGCCCGTACATTGCGTTGTTCTGCATAGCCCAGACTGCTAACAGGGATGTTGCTGTTATTTAATATATAAGCGTCCAGGTCTCCATCTTTATCATAATCAAAAAACGCTGCATGGGTACTAAAACCGCTTTTTGCAAGGTTATATTCGGCTGATTTTTCAGTAAAAGTGAGGTCTCCGTTATTGATATATAAATCGTTATCGTGGTTGTTGCCTTCCATATTCCCGGCATTGCTCACATAAAGATCCAAAAGTCCATCCTGATTTATATCTACCATATTTACCCCCGTAGACCACGGTTTGTTACCGCCTACGCCTGCTTTCTCTGTGATATCTTCAAACTTGAAGTTCCCCTTATTGAGATAAAGTTTATTGGATTTCATGTTTGCCGTTAAGTAAATATCGGGCAGACCATCATTGTTGATATCGCCTATGCCTACGCCACCACCATTATAAAAATTACGGTATTTGAAAATGTTAAAATCCTTTTGATTTTCAACCGCGTTGATAAAGGCTACACCCGTGGAATCTGAATCAAGTAGCGTAAATAGCTTTTCTTTCTCAGGATTTTTGCTTTCCTCTTTTTTGTCAGAACAGTGTGTGCAGACAACTGCGGAAAGCATCAAAAAGACCAATTTTAAGTACTTCATTATTCGGTTTTCTTTTGCAAATCATTAACATTGATCCCAAAATGAATTCAATCTTAATTTAGCAGCGTAGGTATGTTCTATTTTAACTGAAAATGCCTAGGGAACTATTGTTCAAATATCTTAAGGAAATGCTAAATAATACGTTATTTAGTTATAAAATTTTTTCAAAGACAATTTAATACCTCATCGAGGGTCTAATTCCCCGAGGCTTGCCTCGTAAATTTTAAAATCTTTTCTATTCGTACCTCGTATGCTTGCATCGAGGTTTTTGATTTTTTGGAGCCGTGCCTCGATTGGAAAAAGATTTTCCGATTAATGCATCGAAAATTTGCCGTATTTTTTTGATTTATAGTATTTTATAACGAAAAAAGAGGCTAAAACAGCCTCTTTTTTATGGAAGTCATTCATTTTTTAATAACCTGGGTTTTGAACCAAATTAGGATTAGAAAGTAAGGCTGTCTCGGGAATTGGGAACAGATTTTTATTGGGATCCCCTGTAACTTCCTTTAGAGCCCAAGGAGCGGTAAATTGGCCAAATCGTACTAGATCGTTTCTTCTCCACAATTCATCGTAGAGCTCGCGGCCTCTTTCTGCCAGCAACTCTTCCTCATCCACATTGGGAAGCGCTGGAGTGTCTGCTCTTCGCGCCCTTAATTCATTGACCATGGCTGTGGCATTACCACCCATACGCATCATAGCTTCTGCTTTCATCAAATGGGCATCGGCGTATCGGAAAAAAATCTCATTCTGCCTAAAGGAATTGAACAGTGGAGTGTTTGTGTCCTCGGTGTCGGTAGGATCATAAGGGTGATATTTAATAATCCTCATACCTTGCGCTTCACCATTTCCTACCAAGGATGGTATATCTTTAGTAAATTGTAAAGGTTGACCTTGTCTATCTTTAAGCATGCTACCATCTGCGTCATATTGTTGATTGATCAAAAAGCCGTAGCCTATACCCACATTTTGTGCGTTAGCCGTATTGGCGTCTGGCACAAAACCACGACGCTCTTCCTGACCATCACCCACAAAGTTACTATTGGGATCACCTTCAAAAGAATCATAAAACTCTGCAAGCGTTGCAAAACCATTCCAGCCGCCGCCCGTCATATCTGGAGCGTTATCATTATAGTGCAGTGTGTTCCAGATTCTGGGTCCTATATCGCTCCTTAACCACAATATAGTCTCCGTATCGTCTGTAGGTTCAAAAATTTGAAAATAGCCCTCCTGTATGGCAAAACCTTTTGAAGCAATTGCATCTACATTGTCAATTACTTTTTGCATATCAGCATTTTCAAAAGTATCGGTACCTTTATAGACACTCGCATTGAGATACAATTTAGCAAGTAAAAATTCAGCAGCTTCTTTGGTTGCCTTATTGGTCGTGTCAGTTCCTGGGATAACAGATAATAATCCAGTCATGGCTTCATTCAGGTCTTTTTCTACAAAATCAAATGCTTCACTTCTGGTCATAACCATTGGGTCAACATCAGGTCCCTCATTAATACCGCGAAAAGGTACCGAGCCAAAAAGATCCATCACAAAAAACATATTGAAGGCCCGTAAAAATTTGGCCTCGGCCACAACAGAAGCTTCTGGATTGCTCTCAATAATTTCCGTTGCACGGAAAACACTTCCGTTAAGCTTGTTCCAGGAATTCAAAATAAATTGGTGGTCAGACCTCCAGGTATGGGTATGCAATTGCCTCCATACTCCGTTATCCCCCCAGTCTGTTCCCCGTGTAGGGACTAATAATTCATCTGAGGTGACCTCAGAAAGGGCAAACATATCCTCTTGTGTTGAGAAGTCAGCGCCTGCTTTATTGTAAAGGTCATTTAAGGCAGAAGCGGGATTTGTAAGCGGTGTGAACTCTCCAGTTTCAACATCTTTGGTGATAATGGAGTCTGTTTCATCGATTTCCAGATCTGTACAAGATGATAAAAAGGCCATCACGAGTGCAGAAGCGATAATCGGTTTATGTATAAAATTCATTTTCATGGCTTTATTTTTTAAAAGGTAACATTAAATCCGAAGGAATAAATCCTTGGTCTTGGGAAGGAACTATAATCAACACCTGCAATGGGAATACCATTTAAAAGATCCCCAGTGGCCGGTACAACACTTACTTCTGGGTCTAGGCCACTATATCCAGTGATCACAAAAAGGTTTTGACCAGTAAGGGAAAGCCTCATGGACTTGAAAACACCTTCTCCCGATAAGGGAACATTATATCCAACGGAAGCGGTCTGCAACCTTACAAAATCTCCTTTTTCCAAAAACCGGGTAGAGACAGAAGCTTCGGCCTGTGGACTTTCTATACCAGCTAGGTCAACAACATCTTGAATAACATTGTTACCACTACCTATTTGACCTGCGGTGAAAAAGGCATTTGCCGTATTATTATAGATATAATTGCCAAACTGACCATTAAAATAAAGAGCTGCATCCCAGTTTTTATAGTTTGCAGAAGTCGAAAAGCCTCCGGTTACATCAGGTAGCGCACTTTTGCCTAAAAACTGCTGGTTATCTATGCCCCCTTCAAATATGGGGTTGCCACTGCTATCATAGCCTTCAAAAACCCGTAGATAGAAGGAATAAAGTGGCTGACCAGTTTCCAATTGTTGAGAAAATGCATTGGTAAGCCCAGATCCACGTATGGTGCCCGCTTTGATTTGGCCATCAAAATCTTGAATTTCGTTTTTATTATAGGCAGCGTTAAAGCCTACAGTCCAGCCGAAATCTTCGCTTTGAAGGATATCATAATTCAATGAAAGTTCTATACCTTGGTTAAGTACTTTTGCGGGCAGGTTTTGAAATACAAAAGGCTGAGCTGCCGGTTGTGCAGAAGGAATACTTAAAAGCAGGTCTTTAGTCTCTTTACGATATATATCTACACTACCATTAAACCGGTCATTATTAAAGCCAAAATCGATACCTGCTCCGTATTGGGTAGTTTCCTCCCATTTGAGGTCAGGATTAACAAAAGCAATAGAGTTGATTCCAGGCTCGTTTATAGTAAGATCATTTGATATTCCAGCATTCGAATAGCGCTCCTGTCTTACATATCGTCCATAATCAAGACCATCCTGGTTACCGGTAATTCCATAATTTACGCGTAATTTAAGTGTGGAAACCTTATCACCTATAAAATCTTCTTCATTGATCTTCCATGCAAAGGCTCCGGATGGAAAATATCCATATTTATTGTTTGGGCCAAATTTTGAAGAGCCATCCGCACGTACAGTTGCCGTAAACAGGTATTTATCTGCGATGGTATAATTAATCCTTCCAAAAAAAGACTGCAGTTCATCTGTATTGTCAAAAGTATCAGTAAACACTGCCTGAACAGGTGTGTTTGCACCGTCAATATTGTCTATTATTGGATCTGGGAACAAACGCGTTATGAATATACCATTTGTTTTTGGAGAAAAACCATAGGATTGATACGAACCAGTAACCAGCGACTCTAAAATATTCTTGGAATTTTTCAAATCAGCTGTCATCTCATTGAGGTTTGTCGAGCTAAAACCACGGCCATTGGTATTGTTGCCCTGGCTACGAAAATCCTGAAAGGAATATCCCACAAGAGCATCGATTTTAGAACCATCAAAATCTTTATTATAGTTCAATGTAAACTCAAACAAGCGGTTGGTTTTCTCTAAATCACCCCTAAAACCAACACCAGTATCTCCGGCTCCCACATTAAAGGAGCTTGAGGCAATGCCTGCTTCACTTGTAGAATTGGATTTGTCATAACCCACGGTTGCCTTAGCAGCAAGGCTTTCGAAAATATCATATTCCGCAGAGAAATTTATTAAGAAACGATCGGTGTGTATTTGGCTCACCCAATTGTCAAGTAAGTTGATTGGGTTAACCCTGTCCCCTGGGTTAAAATTCGTGTCTGCCGGCCATGTGGGATTGGCGGTGTAAGCCGCTCCCAGAACATCCCCTGTCGATCCAGCCGTTGCGCTCAGTGGTGGTGATTCGTCATTAACGCGGGATAACGTACTTTGTAAGGTCAATCTCAATTTATCTGAAAAAAGGCGTTGAGATGCATTTATACGTCCGGTAATGCGCTCCTGTGAAGATTGTTCAATAACGCCCAATTGATCAGCATAATTGAAGGTAGCCCTAACGTTTCCGGAGCCGTAATTTTGACTATAAGCCAGATTGTTATTTGTAGAAGCTACATTTCGGGTTACATAAGACTGCCAATCGGTATCATTGCCCAAATTTTGAGCAGAGCCACCAAAGTCCTGAACGGCAGAAAGGAACCCGGCACGGTTGAGCAGGTTAAAATCTTCGGCAGGTTGGGAATAGCTTGTTTCAGAAGAAAATTCAAAAGTCCCATTCTGACTGCCGCCCCGGCCACTTTTTGTAGTAACAATCACAACGCCGTTGGCGCCTCTCGATCCATATATCGCTGTTGCAGAAGCATCTTTTAAAATACTGATGTTTTCGATATCGCTTGGGTTTAAAAAGCTCAATGGGTTACGTGCTGAGCTTGATCCTATACCAAGATTACCGGTGTCTGCTGAAGTATCACCAGAAGGTAGAGGGACGCCATCAACCACAAATAACGGATTATTATTGGAGCGAACAGAAGAAGTACCCCTTATCCTTATAGACACTCCTGCACCAGGTTCACCACTATTCTGAGCAATCTGTACACCTGAAGTCTTACCTTGTATCAACTGTTCTGGAGAAGAAATTACCCCCTTGTTAAAATCCTTAGCTGTTACCGACGATACTGAGCCGGTAGCGTCTTTAACGGTAGTCTGGCCGTAACCTATGACTACTACTTCATCAAGTGCGTTAGAATCTTCAGACATTTGTACATCAATGACAGAGCGACCATTTACAGGGATTTCCTGATTGGAAAACCCCACATAACTAAAAACTAAGGTAGCGTCCTCTGGAACGTTATCTAGTGTGTAATTTCCATCAAAATCTGTAGTTGCTCCATTTGTGGTTCCTTTGACGAGAACGTTTGCGCCAGGCAAAGGACCATTGGGTTCTGTTATTGTACCGGTCACCGTTTGGGCTTGTGAAATACCGGCCCAGATAATCGCGGAAAATAGAAATATGCAGCGGAGTATATATTGCTTCATAAAAGTGTGTATTTGATTGGCTGAATTAAGCTGTTGTTTTTGCTACAGCGGGATAAATATAGATAAAAAATTGATGTGAAAATTATTAATTTACACAAACGATTGCATTAAAAACAAGGGTATTTTTTACGTTTATTTCAATTATTATGTATAATATTTTTTGAATTTTCAATATAAATATATTTCGTTGCGATTTTAATAAATCGTTTTAGCCTTACTTTTCCAGTTGATATATTTTATCCCATTGTTTTTTTGACTGAAATGGTTCGTTTTTCTGTATTTAAAAATGCTCTTTAAAACTAACTGTTATGTATAAAATAATTTTTATTTTAAGATAAAAGTGTTTTTTTAAAAGACGCATTCTTTTTCCTGAAAGCTAATAATTACCTACATCTTTGAGAAAACTATATCTTTATCCCATGAAGTATGATGTACTTATAATAGGAGGAGGTGCTGCCGGTTTTTTTGCTGCAATAAACATCGCTGAACGCCGGCCGGGGCTACGTATCGCTATTCTAGAGCGAGGCGCTTCCTGTTTAGAGAAAGTACGTATTTCCGGTGGCGGTCGCTGTAATGTAACCCACGCTGAATTTTTGCCACGACCGCTTTCCACCCATTATCCGCGGGGCGAAAAAGAATTGCTAGGCCCTTTCAACCGGTTTATGACGGGTGATACCATGGCCTGGTTTGAAGAGCGTGGGGTGCCCCTCAAGATTGAAGAAGACGGAAGGGTTTTTCCTGTCAGCAATCTTTCTCAAACCATCATATCCTGCTTTGAAGAGCGTGCAAAAGATGCGGGGGTTCATATTCACTTAAAACATGTGCTTCAAAACATCATTAAGAATAATGACTCTTGGGATTTAAGTACTTCTAAAGGCGGTTTTAAGGCTAAAAAGGTGGTTTTTGCCACGGGTAGTAATCCGAAAATTTGGAAACTTCTTGGCGGTCTGGGCCATTCCTTTATCGCGCCGGCACCTTCCTTGTTTACTTTTAACTGTAAAAATAAACGCATTATAGAACTTCCCGGACTTTCAACTGCAGTAGATGTGCAATTGCTTACGGAAAGCGGTGAAGTGCTCAGAAATAGTCGCTCACAGCGCGTAGATTGTGGTGGATTTTCGGGTTCGCTGCTTATCACGCATTGGGGATTTAGCGGTCCTGCGATTTTGAAACTTTCAGCTTGGGGTGCGCACGAACTTCAACAGGTCAATTATCAGTTTAAAATAGCGGTTAACTGGCTGCCTCAACATAACGAAGAAACGGCCTTGGAGTCTATTGAAACCCTAAAGGTGGAGCTTGCACGGCAGCAAGTAAACAGTACTTCGCCATTTGACATCCCCAAGCGCCTTTGGCAAAACTTGGTTGCAACTGCTCTCAACATTCCAAACACGCGCTGGGCAGATCTTACCCGGCAGGAGATGCTTGCCTTGACTCAAGAATTAACGCGTTGCGTTTTCCACATTACAGGGAAAAGTACTTTTAAAGAAGAATTTGTAACCGCCGGTGGGATTGACTTAAAAGAGATCGATTTTAAAACATTTGCGAGTAAAATTCACCCTGATCTTTATTTTGCCGGCGAAATTCTTAATATTGATGCCATTACTGGTGGCTTTAATTTTCAAAATGCATGGACCGGCGGTTTTATAGTGGCAGAAGCCATTAGTGACGCTTAGTTTTTCAGGTATATAAAGACACTTTTAAAGTTTATAAAAACCGCTGCGTATTTCGTTTTTAATTCAACCTCCAGATTTCAAGGTTAAGCGCAGCTGCAAATGCGACCCAAAGAATATAGGGGAGCAGTAAGTAAGCTGCTCTTTTATCTACGACTTTAAACCACTTAAAAGTGGGCAATAAAAGTATAAAAAGGGTGATTATGACGAGCAGTGCGGGGAGGGGGAGTTTTAATCCAAAGAAAATCACAGACCAGAACGCGTTTAGAATGAGCTGTATGCCAAAGTGATAAAGCGCTGTTTTCACCCATTTATGATAAAAACCTTTGTTCCATACCATACCAGCGGCCACGCCCATAAGCACATATAAAACCGTCCATACCGGGGCAAAAAGCCAGTTGGGCGGGTTAAAAACGGGTTTGTTGAGGTTCACATACCAATCATGTACACTGCTTTGGGTCGCAACAGCGGCTATAAAGCCCACTAAGAGGCAAATGGCTATACATATAGTGATGCGTATGAATCTTTTTTTGATCATGTTTTTTGTCAGTTCCTCTTTAAAAATAAACTATTTTTTCAATTTTACGGGTAGCCAGACAAAAAGTACGAGTACTAGGCGCGCTCAAGACGCTATATTTGTACCATGACAATAAAAGAATTTTTACCAAAAGAAACATACAAAACCCTCGCTACCGGTGAAGTGGGTTATGAATCGCCTAGCAATATTGCGCTTATTAAATATTGGGGGAAATATGGCGAGCAGCTGCCCAAGAATACGTCGCTCAGCTTTACCTTAAATAATTGCAAGACAACTACACGTTTAGCCTATGAGCCTATAGATGATGCCCAGAAAGATCGGGATCGTCCATTTGATTTTCGGGTGTTGTTGGATAACGTGCCAGAACCGTCTTTTGCCCCTAAAATCGACCAATTTCTTGCCAGAATTGAGCCGTATTTACCTTTTTTGCGTGATTATAGGTTCAGTATACATACTAATAACAGTTTTCCACATAGTTCAGGCATTGCTTCTTCGGCCAGCGGTATGAGTGCGCTTGCGCTGTGTTTGCTGCAAATGGAACAAAAAATGTTACCGGGAAGATCGCACGAGGATTTCTTGAAAAAGGCCTCTTTTATCGCCCGCTTGGGATCTGGTAGTGCCTGCCGCAGTATGGAAGGCCCGCTGGTATCCTGGGGCAAACACGAGGCTCTGCCCGGCAGCAGCAAATACTACGGAACGCCATATACGGGTGAGGTCGCTCCTGTTTTTGTTAATTTTCAGGATACTATTTTGCTTGTAGACACCGGTAAAAAAGAAGTGAGCAGTACGGTGGGGCACAATCTAATGAATGATCATCCCTATGCGGAAAACCGTTTTAAACAGGCCGAACAGCATATAAATCAACTGCTATCAATGCTGAAAACTGGTGATATGGATGGTTTTATAGCGCTCGTAGAGCAGGAAGCGCTTACCCTGCATGCCATGATGATGACCAGTCGACCTTATTTTATCCTCATGAAAGAGAACACGCTGGGCATTATCAATAAAATATGGGCCTTTAGAAAAGAGACCCACACACCGGTCTGTTTTACCCTGGATGCCGGCGCCAATGTCCACTTATTGTATCCAGAAAAGTTTACGGCAAAAGTTTTGGATTTTATTAAGACAGATTTGGCGATGCATTGCCAAGAGGGGCGATATATTTGCGATCAGACCGGCACGGGTGCAAAGGCACTTCCGGGATAGGTGATTTTGACAGTTTATAGCCATTTTTATATCAGATTAGCCTGATTTCTAGCCAGCATTTATATATATGGTATTTCGAAAGATGGTTTTCGAAATATAGTACATCGAAGACTGGTAGATTATGATATTGCCGTGGAATATGTTAACTTTGTATTCTTGGTGTTGGGGTAAGTTTTTGATAATCAAACCAAAAATGGATCCAAGACCTGCCGCTTCTTGAAGCGTAACTAATAAACTATTTAATGAAAGGACCTTTATTCTATTCTAAGATTCTGCTTTTTGGTGAATATGGGATTATCAAAGATTCCAAAGGGTTGTCCATTCCTTATAACTTCTACAATGGGGCGTTAAAAAAAGACGACAATCCTTCAGAAGAAGCGCAAAAATCTAACGATAGTCTAAGACGGTTTGCAGCATATCTGGATACATTACAGACTGAACATCCAGGTCTGGTTAACTTTGATATTGAAACCTTAAAGACCGATGTGGAGGAAGGTATGTATTTTGACAGTACGATCCCCCAAGGCTATGGCGTAGGTAGCAGTGGCGCGCTAGTTGCTTCCATTTACGATAAATACGCCCATAATAAAATCACTATTTTAGAGAATCTGACCCGGGATAAATTACTGCAATTAAAGGCGATTTTTGGTGAAATGGAGTCGTTTTTCCACGGGAAGTCCTCCGGTCTGGATCCACTGAACAGTTATCTGAGCCTGCCCATTCTCATTAACAGTAAAGATGATATTGAGCCTGCCGGCATCCCCAGCCAGACGCCAGATGGCAAAGGTGCTGTCTTTTTGCTTGATAGCGGTATTGTGGGCGAAACGGCCCCCATGATCAATATTTTTATGGAAAACATGAAGCAGGAAGGTTTTAGAAAAATGTTGAAACATCAGTTTGTAAAACATACAGATGCCTGCGTAGAAGATTTTTTAAAAGGTGATGTAACATCGCTTTTTGGCAACGTAAAGCAACTTTCAAAAACCGTATTGAGCCATTTTAAACCCATGATCCCGGCAAAATTTCATGAATTATGGCAAAGCGGGCTTGAGTCTAACGATTACTACCTTAAACTGTGTGGCTCTGGCGGTGGCGGTTATATCCTAGGCTTTACAGAAGATATCGATAAAGCCAGAAAAGCCCTTGAAGGTCATAAACTGGAAGTGGTTTACAATTTTTAGTTGTCCTTTCCCGTTTTAAAATAGTCATTGCCGGCTGTTAGTAACGAAGAGTTAAACCTTTGCAGCTCGAGTTTTTACCATCTATTTTTGATCTAGTTGAGCATGTCCCTAATAAACCGAAGAAACAAGTTACTATTGCTTAAATTTTTCAGTTTATTCTCTGTAGTGCGTGGTTACAATATACTTATCATCGTCCTGGCGCAATATCTGGCCTCTATCTTTATACTTGCCCCACAACTCCCGGTACAAGCCATACTTTTAGACCTTAATTTATTTATTATTGTATTTGCCGGAGCGCTTGCCATTGCCGGGGGTTACATAATAAATAATTTTTACGATAGTGAGAAAGACCTTATCAACCGCCCAAAAAAAACACGGCTGGATCATTTTGTGAGCCAGAAAAAAACGCTCACTTTATATTTTGTACTCAACTTACTTTCGGTCATTGTGGCCAGTTATGTTTCCTTTCGAGCAGTGCTTTTCTTTTCCCTCTATATTTTTGGTATCTGGTTTTATTCGCATAAACTCAAGCGTATGCCGTTCATCGGCAATCTTACTTCGGCAATTTTGTCCATCACTCCTTTTTTTGCAGTTTTTATCTATTACGGAAACTTTGATCCAGTAATATTTGTACATGCCACTTTTCTATTCTTGATTATTGCGATGCGAGAAATCGTCAAGGATCTTGAAAACCTCAAAGGTGATCTTGCACTGGGCTACCGCACCATTCCTATCGTACTGGGCGAGAATGCTGCAAAAGTGTTGATCACAGCACTTGTGGCCATTACGATCATTCCCATTTATTTGCTGGTTACGCGATTTGACATCGGGTATATGAACTATTATTTCTACGGAAGTGTCATTCTATTGCTTCTCTTTCTGGGGCTCGTGTGGTTTTCTAGAGCCAAATTGCATTATCTTTTATTACACAATATTCTCAAATTTATCATCGTAGCGGGTGTTTTTAGTATTCTTTTGATCGATATTCACGTTGTTCTGGGGAGGATTTTTTAAGTACTTTAAGCACATCTGTTTGTATATGAATAGCTCTTACTAAAACCGTATCTTTGCAAAAATTTTTAATTTTTAGAAATGAAGAAGCAGGACGGGAAGCCAAAAAAGAAATACAATAAACCAACTAGCGGAAAGCCGGCTGGAGTTAAGCCTGCGGCGAAAGCCAAACAGAGTGGGGATAACTCAAACCAGAAACAAAAGCCTGGCGGAATACGCCTTAATAAATATATTGCTAACAGCGGAATCTGCTCACGCAGGGAGGCAGACCTATATATTTCTACCGGCCAGGTTACTGTAAATGGCCAAGTGGTGAATGCCATGGGCAGCAAGGTAAATCTGGATGATGATGTGCGTTTTGACGGCCGTCGTATCAACCCAGAGGCCAAAGCCTATGTGTTGCTCAATAAGCCAAAGGGTTTTGGGGTCACCACCAGCAATAAAAAAGGAATGACGGTCATGGACCTTGTTGCCAATGCCACTAAATCCCGTGTTGAGCCTATAGGCCGCCTGGGCCGTAACGCCACTGGTCTTCTCTTGTTTACCAATGATGAAAAAGTGATGCAGAAGATGACCAATACCAAAACGGGACTACCGCGTCTTTTTCACGTAGAACTTGATAAAAACCTGAAAGGTGATGATCTGGAGAAAATAAAGCAGGGACTTAGCGTAGAAGGGAAGAAAATCTTTGTGGAAGATATCAGCTATGTGGATAATGCTCCTAAAAAGGAAGTAGGCCTCAAGATTAAAAATATTGGTAGTGGCGTGATCAGGACCATTTTTGAACATCTGGATTATCAAGTGGTGCGGGTAGACTGTGTCATATTGGGCACACTTACAAAAAAAGACC
>DRGP01000209.1 GCA_011050015.1 Leeuwenhoekiella sp.
TACAATTAGCCCTGCATCTGGTATTGCGCAGGATTTTACTACCCCTGTTACATATACCGTTACGGCTGAAAATGGCGGTGTGCAAGATTGGACAGTGCGTGTGACAGAAGCCCCTAATGCCAGTTTTGCCTATATCGAAGATTTTAATACTTATGGAACCGGTAACCTGCATGAGATTGCAGGGGGGGCTTGGTCTAGAGAAGGAGAAGAAGATGCAGGTATTCCTGTAATCAATGAAGGTTTAACTCCAGAAACAGCCTATAGCCTTGATTTTTCAGGAGGCCAGCAAACACATGATTATGAAACGCTTATTGGTAATCCTGTAGATCTTGTTGCTGGACAGGCATTTTACTTTAGTACATATTTTAATGTTGCTAATCTGGGGCCTAATGGTACAGACAGAATACGTTCTGCTGTACGAGTTGATGACGCCGTGAATGGCGATCAATGGATACGTGAGCAGATTGCGTATGATCCCGGTAATTCCCTTATTGCCAAGATTGGTCTTGGTGGCCCTGGCTCTGATCAGGGAAATGTAGAAATAGCGCCTAATGAAACCCTTCAATTTGTTACCCGCGGTGTTTGGGACGGGGAAAATACAATTACATACGCTTGGACTATTGACCCACAACTGAATCTGGAAGAAACGGTATGGACCGAGGCTGGAACTCATAACGTGCAGGGTACTCCAAGTTTGGGACGTATTTTTATAGGTTCCAATGGAGATAACAACGGACAATTAGGCCCGCTGCGTCTCGCAACCAATTACACGAATGTGGTAACCGAAGACGTCGCTGCCGATTTGCCGGTAAAGCAGCCGCTCATGTCACTCTCACCACAGGAGATCATCGGAGATGCAATTGCTGGTGCTTCAACCTTTACCAAAGAAATAACAATCACTAATAATGGTAATGCTGCTTTAAATGATATTCAAATTGCCATAAGTGGTGAAAATTCAGCAGATTTCGCCGTAAATAATTTTCCTGAAACTGTAGCGCCTACAGAATCAGTAACTTTTGAGGTGATATTTACCCCAACGACAATTGGTCCAAAATATGCCTCGTTAATGGTTACGGCTACAGATGTAGATCCCATGACTATAGATTTAAATGGGCTGGGTAAAATAGGTACCGGTGGTGATAATGAACCTTCTTTACAATGGGTGCTTGATACCCAGTTAGGGCAAGGGGCTATCGCCATAGGTGATAGTAATCCGGCAACTAATAAAATAGACCTATCTAATGGTCAGACCTACAACAATTTACTAGGTGATGAGCTCGATATCCAACGTTTTGAAAGAGCTGGATCTGGCGAGGTTACCTTGGAAGTGCTAAGTGCATTTGGACCAGAAGATAATGATCCGGTAACAGCTTTTGGTTGGTATACTAGCGGTGATGCTACTTCGGTGAATGAAATTTTTACAGTGGGCAATAGTTCTGGAAATGGACAAACTCTTAACCCTACGATCAATGGAGCGACCACTTTTGATCCTGGTATTGCCAGTTTCGGTTTTTATAGTAGATGGCCTTATTTTGATAACCGCATACTTTTTAGTGAGGATGCGCTGAATATCTTTAGTGGAGCAATTCCTCATCATGTACGTGTGTACAAACTACCGCGTGAAGAAAATGCCTATATCATTGCAACAGAAGAACATATTAGCGGTTTTGATTATCAGGATATTGTGGTCATTGCACGTAATATTAAGCCCGCAGGAGAGGCAGTTGCTGGCTGTAATCCTATTTCTACATTAGCCTGTGATGAACTTGAGATAGCGCTTCCTTATAGCCTTTCTTTCACAGGGAATGAAGGTGGTCTTTCAAATACCGGCTTTACCATGGCAGATAATCCCTCTGCACGTATTGCGGCAGATGGTGCTATTAGCTACCCTCAGGTTCCAGGTTATGAACCAGGTCGTATTTCTTTTTCTAATGGGAGAATGATTTTAAGGGCGGCAAACGGCCTTGCTTTTGCTAAAAACGGGACGGGTACAGGAACAAGTACAGATGTGAATTCTCAAATAAATACGCTTGGTGTAGGTATAGATGCAGGCGCTGGTGGAAATTTAAGCTTAAAAACAACGCTGGTCAGTCCATATTCAGATGCGAGCCTTAATTATGAACAAGCTGGTCTTTGGTTTGGTCTTAATGAAGATAATTACGCAAAACTCGTAGTTATAAATGGTTCAAGTATTCAGCTACTTACAGAAGTTGATGCGGTTTCTGACTCCGATGAACAATCTGTAGAGATAGATGGTATTAATGGCGTTCACTCTGGAAATTTATCCTTGAGACTTTATGTGGATAAAGACAATGATCTGCTTACCGCCTTTTATTCAATAAATGGTGGTTCTGAAATAAGGCTAGGGGCTTTGCCGCTTCCTGCCTCATTTATTCAAGGGAACAACGCTTATAGCGATTTGAGTTTTGCTGGGGTCATGACTTCTAAAAGAAGGGAATTAAATGCAGAGGTCAACTTTGCTTTTGAAAGTTTTGACGTCTTGACAGATGATGAACCATCGGTTGCTTTTGAACCCGTCTTCATTAATTTTTCTGATCCTGCGACGGCTGCTCCGGCAGGTTATGAAGTGGATAGCGGTAGCCCGTATGCAGATCGTGACAATGGCTATTCTTATGGTTGGCTTAATGCAGCAACCAGTGTGCCGGCAGATCTTACTCTAAATACTAGAAATCGTGCACTAGGCGGTGTAAATCTATTGAACAATACCTTGACCCATATGCAATATGGCGATGTAGGTACAGATCCTGCTAAAGGTTATTTTCCTGATGCAAAATGGGAAATAGCAGTTCCTAATGGTTCGTATGTGGTAACTGTAAATGTAGGAGATCCTGAAGTAGATGCCTCTCCTGAAGATGCTCCACAGCATAGTATCAATGTAGAGGGTATCTCTGTGATCAATAAATTTATTCCGTCTGGAGTTGCGGGTTCATCATCGCGATCTACTAACGCCAGTGCGCAAATAGTAGTGCGCGACGGTAAGTTAACTGTAGATCCTACAGGTGGTTTTAATACTAAAATAAATGCTATACAAATAGAGCAGGTTGAACCTAGCGATGTTCCTTATTTCACAGGTGTAAATCCAGAAGATGGTGCTATTGATGTGCCTGTAAATGGTTTCCAGATCGCCATTGAAGTTGTCGTACCTAATGGTTACGAGCTTGATAAGAAAACAACAAGCAATGCAAAGATTTTTGAAATTACAGCGAATGGAGAACAACTTGTTCCTACTAATTCTAATGATACCGGTGGAGGGGATGCTATAGTTCTTACACCTTTGAACAGCCTCAAGGAAAACACCACCTATCTTCTTAGGATGCCTACCACGATCGAAGCCAATAAAATAGGTGATACTGATGACAGGATTGCTTTTGAATCTTTTGAATCCCGTTTTACGACTGGAGAAGAGGATCTGGACTCTAACCAGCCTGGCCGAGACCTTGCTGGCGTGACATTTACTCAGGTGCGAGGTGATGCGTTGGGTGAGCGTGTAAAAAATGAGCGTTTCTCCAGCATGCAGGTAGGTCCTGATGGTAAACTCTATGCCAGTACTATAGGGGATTTCCAGTCTGATGGTAAGATATTTAGATGGAATATGGCCAAAGATGGTACATTATCTAATCTTGAAGTTCTTTCGCCTGCATTGAATGGTGCGGTGAATCCTGTTAATGGAAGCCCTCAAAATAATGATGTACGATTGATTATTGGCTTCAGGTTTGACCCCACATCGACGGCAGACAATCTTATTGCGTATATCACGCACAGTAAAGCCTCAGAAAGTGACGGTCCTGAGTGGGATGGTAAGCTTACACGTCTAAGTGGTCCCAATCTTGAAAATGTACAAGATGTAATTATACACCTTCCCCGTTCTAAAAAGGATCACTTAACCAATAGTATAGCTTTTGACACTACTGGCGATTTATATATAAGCCAGGGCAGTAATACAGCCGGTGGTGAGCCAGATCCAGCATGGGCCTTTCGTCCTGAACGCTTGTTAAGTGGAGCTATCCTTAAAGTAGAACTCGATAAATTACCCAATAATTTACCGCTGGATGCATATACTACCAATGATATAAGTGTTATTAACAGTGCACCTGCCAATTCCATTACCATGAGTGATGGTACCTATAATCCTTATGCTGCTAATTCACCGCTCACTATTTTTGCCACCGGGGTTCGTAATGCATATGATCTCCTCTGGCATTCCAATGGCTGGTTGTATGTTCCTACCAATGGAACCGCAGGGAATAATACAAACTCGCCAAACTCTCCAACTACAGCAAATTATGAGCTGGCCAGACGTATAGATGGGCGTACTACAATTCCCGATGCGCCAGCTCTTTTCGGTGGAAATACCCAGAAAGATTGGTTGTTTAAGACAAAAGGAGGTACGTATCATGGTCATCCAAACCCGTATAGGGGTGAATTTGTGCTGAATCATGGCGGGAGTTCATACAGCGGTTTACCTGGACAGGTAAGAGAGCCGTTTAAAGATGTAACTAAATATTCTTCCAGCGTGCAACCTGACCCTAATTACACGCAACCTGCCTTTGACTTTGATTATAACAAATCACCCAATGGTGTTATAGAATATAAGAGTGATGCCTTTGGCGGAAAACTAAAAGGACTGATCATGGTTGTTCAGTTCAGTGGTCAGGATAATCTCTTATTGCTCGATCCAGGGAGTAATGGGGATATAGCTTATAACTATAATTCCATAGAAGGCCTTGGTGGTTTTGATGATCCTATTGAAGTGGTCGAAGATCCTAATACCGGTAACCTTTATGTGTCAGAATATGACAGGGATGGCAGCAGTCTTCCACAACTTACTCTTTTGAGAGCATCTGATCCTGCGGAACCTGGAGCCTTAATCGCAGTCAATCCTGATGAATTGATTTTTGAGACCACAATTAATGACCAAGGGGAGCAAAGTCAAGAAAAAACCTTGACTTTGACTAACGAGGGGACAGAAGTTTTAAATATAACAGAAGCTTCCATTAGCGGGGACTTCGCTGATCAATTTGATGCTATCAGTCCTGTAGGACCCCAAAATGTTGCACCGGGCGAAAGTCTGGAATACACAGTGACCTACGCTCCAGATATTAACCAGTCTGATATTGGTTATCAAGAAGCAACATTGACAATTAATAGCAATGATGAGGAAAATCCACAATTTGAAATAGGTCTTTATGCCCTTAAGAAAAGAGGTTTTGAAGGTGGCGGTGAGCCAGCTTTACAGGATGTGGTAGATGCCTTGGGTATTGGTTTGGATATCGGCTGGACTAGTCTGGCCAATAATACAGACCCTAATCCTATAGCCGATGAGGTAGAGGTAGAACGTTGGGTTAAACTCAATGCAGATATTCCAGTAACAATCACTCCCGTAGGTCGCTATTCTCCGGCAGAATCACTTCCTTTTGGGTGGTACACGAACGACGGAGAAGTGTTTACGCAGCAAATAGGTGTTCTGCAAGAAGGCCTGTCCAACGCGCAAACTCTTTATCCACCTATGGAATCCAATGAAAGTTCGGTGAATTTTGATCCGCTGGGAGCAGTATTTGGTTTCTATGTTGAATCAAAATCTTTTAACCGATTTAACTACACCGAGGATGTGTTGAACATACCCAGTGGTGTAGCACATAGAGCACGTATTTACCCGAATAAGGATAGGCAGGGCAATATCATCCCAAACAGTTATCTCATTACGTTTGAGGATGCTGAAAACGGAGATTATCAGGATTATATGTTTATAATGGATAATGTAGTTCCGTTTGAAGACGCGGTTCTTGCCTTTGGTTTCAATAAAGAATCGTTAGATTTCAATACTTCTGTAAACCAGGAAAATATTGCCACTCAAGATATAACCTTAAGCGTTTCAGGTCCTGTAAGTGTCTCAGAGACCAGTTTAGATGCCACTGAAGATTGGGTGGTATTGCCTGAGAATTTTGAGTTTGACAACCCATTTAAGATAGGTATAAATATAGAAGGTCTTGCCGTGGGTAACTATCAAGCTGTCGTAACGGCCTCAACGCCAAACTATACCAGTGCGAGCCTCACTATAGATCTAACCATTACAAACGAGGTGGTCTATGTATATCAGTTTAATTTCCAGAGTCCGGAGGATGTGGAAACCTCTCCAGAGGGATATATAGATGATATAGGCAAACCTTTTGCTGCTCAAAATACAGATTTGGGTACCTTGGAATATGGATGGGTTCTTCCCGGAACAGATACACCTGTAGATGCCGGTGTGAATGGAAGAAACAGAAATACGGGAACTAATGATGATCCTTTGCTCAAAACGTTTGCGATTATTGGCCATAGGCAAGCCGATGAGTTTCCGTTGAGAGACTGGAAGTTTAATCTTCCCAATGGTAGTTATTTCGTTAACATAAGCGTGGGTGAAAATGAATTTAGGGACAGCAACCATGTGCTTGATGTAAATGGTATTACCGTCGTTGATTTTGATCAGGAGAATAATAACCCTAACAATCTAATTTACGCTGAAGGTACCCGTCTCGTAGATGTTACAGACGGAACCCTACGCCTGTCGCTCAACGAAAGAGGAGTGAATGCGAAGCCTAATTATATACGTATAGCCCCAGTAAACACAGCATTGTTGCCACCTACAATAACAGCAAACCTGGACGGGTTAATGTTTGAGGATGATGTTTATAGAGGTGCTGTAGCGCTTACACTTACTGCGGAAGATAGAAGTAGTAGTGGTTCCATCGTGCGGTTGGATTATAGTATTGATGAAGCTCCGGCAACAGCTTATACCGAGCCGTTTACCATCACCGAAGCTGGGGAGCACAGCATCTTGGTAGAAGCAGAAGACGCCAACGGGAATGTCGCCGCCAAGACCATAAGTTTTAATATAGATGAGCCTTCCGGAGCCATCTTGTATATGGAAAACATGACCAAAATACCAGGTACGCAACGTGGTTTTCCCGCAGATGATTACTATACTTTCTATAGAATAGGAAATCCGAATACTACCGGAGATGCTCCCAATACTGCGATTACGCATGATACAAATACGATGAGATTGAACAATACCGGTACGGGAACTTTGATCATTTCAGATATTCAGATATCAGATACCAGGGATTATACCTATACGATTCTTAATAATGTTGGAGAGGTAAGTTTCCCCATTAGTATTGCACCGGGAGCTTCACGTGATCTGCTATTAAGGATCACCGCTTCAACGACTAACGGTCGTAGTGCTTTATTTAAGGAAAACATCACGATTACATCAAATGCTGATAATGGTGGGGAAAGCGTAGCAACTTTAAATGGAGGCTTTGCACCACAACCTGAAGGAGGTGATGAGATCACAGCACAACAAGTCTTTGAATCTTTTGGCTTTACTTCTAATATGCGAAGTATTGTAAATGATAATGGTACGATTACCCCTCCGAATGGACAGCCTACTAGCCCGGGTTCAAATTTCCCAAAAGTGGAAAATATCGAGGCCGGCTATGAGGGAGACCTTATCCTTTCATCAACTTTTGTGCAGGCCGATAAGTCAAAACCTGTATTGGGCCTACAACTTTCAGCACTTCACGGTAAAGGGGCGGATAATGCGCGTTTTGTTGCCGTAAATGGAACAGGAACCGTGGGGTCTATAGATTTTAGACATACTAACACGTATTATCAGACCTTATTGCCACAGCGCGGCAATCAGCTCAATTCAGATCAGGTCAATACGATAAACGGACCATTTAGGATTGCTATTGCCAATTACCTATCTAGCGGGGGTAATAATATAAATGGTGCTAGACCAGATCTATTGGGACTAAGAATCTATAAAGCTAAAGACCGCGACGGAAATATAATTCCCAACGAGTACATTATGCTTCAGGATTTCGTTCAGAATGGTTGTGGTCCTGGCTCGGCTAACTGTGACTGGAACGATAACACCTTTTATTTCACAAACGTTAGGCCAGAGGCTGAACCCAGCGCATTGCCTATTGAAGACTTGCTCGTAAATGCAGGAACCACTTTTAACAACGAGTTGGCGGGTTACTTTGAGAAAGGATATCCAGGGAACAAGCTTTCTTTTACCGCAAACCTTTCTGATGGTTCAGAATTGCCGGTATGGATGTCTATAGATGAAGAGGGTAGGCTTACCGGTACTGTTCCTGCTGACGCAGTGAAAAATTATATTGTTCAGGTTACCGCTACAGATTTGAACGGTCTTACCGTTTCAGAAAACGCAGTCATTAATGTGAATCGTTCTCCTATTGCTGCTATTGAAGCGACTCCAAAAACAGGACAGGCGCCGCTAGAAGTTAATTTTACAGGTGAAAATTCGACCGATGATGGTGATGTATTGACCTATTCATGGGATTTCGGGGATAGCACTACAAGTGAAGAAGCAAACCCTACACATATTTATAATGAATTGGGTACCTATACGGCACAATTGACCGTAATTGACGAAGGTGGTTTGATAGACAACGCTACCCTCTCGATTACCGTTGCAGAAAACACGGCACCAGTAGCGGTAGCTTCAGCAGATATTCTTCAAGGACAGGCTCCGGCTGAAGTCAATTTTACAGGTAGCGAATCTACAGATGATCTGGATATTGTAAGCTACCTATGGGATTTCGGTAACGGAGAAACTTCCGAAGAGATCGATCCTAGTGTGCTCTATACAGAAAGTGGTATTTATGAAGTAAGCCTTATTGTTACAGATGCAAAAGGATTGACTGATACGGCTTCTTTGACAATCACTCTAGAAGCTAATGCTGCTCCCATAGCGCTTGCCAGTGCAGACGAAGTAGAAGGAAAAGTTGCCCATACCGTAAACTTTACCGGCAGCGCTTCTTCTGATGATGTAGAGATTGTGTCTTATTCTTGGGATTTTGGCAATGGGGATTCCGCTGAGGTCATGAATCCGGAGTATACTTATGAGGAAGAAGGCAATTATGAGGTTTTCCTAACGGTTACCGATGATAAAGGAGTAAGTACAATTTCTGATGCGTTGCTTATTTCCGTATTGCCCCCTAACACGGCCCCCCAAGCGGTAGCAGAAGCAGATGTGAAGTCTGGAGCCGCTCCATTGGCGGTGCAGTTTACCGGAAGTAATTCTCAGGATGATACAGAAGTTGTTAATTATTTCTGGAACTTTGGTAATGGCGATACTTCTGAAGAGGCAAATCCATCATATATTTTCTCACAAGAAGGTACCTATACGGTTGTCCTGGTTGTTGAAGATGAAGAAGGGCAATTTGGTGTAGCTACACTTACCATTACGGCAGGCCTTGATAATACAGCTCCGGTAGCTATAATAGAAGGCGGTCCATTTACTGGAAATACTCCACTTGATGTATATTTTGTAGGTGCTAATTCTACAGATGATAAAGGGATCATGAGTTATGTATGGGATTTTGGAGACGGTAGTTTCTCTAATGAGAATAACCCGACACATCGCTATAATAGACCTGGTGCCTATAACGTAAAACTTACGGTATATGATGCCGAAGGTCTTCGCGATACTGCACAGACTAATGTTCAGGTCAACAGCGTTGGCGGTGGGGGAATCGCTCCGGTAGCTGTTGCAAACGCAGATATCACAGCGGGTACGAGTCCATTGAGGGTTAATTTTGACGGTTCAGGATCCAGTGATGATTCGGGCGTCATCGCAAACTACAGGTGGATGCTGAATAATGTTGAAATTTCGAATACGGCCAACTTTGAATACCTATTCAATGAGGAAGGAAGCTACAATGTCACTCTTACCGTAACTGATGGGGATGGACTTTCAAGTGCCGATGATATTGTGATTGATGTAGATGCAGCCAATGCTGCTCCTGTGGCAATCGCCCAAGCAGATAAAACACAGGGAGATGCACCGCTCAATGTCACCTTTACCGCGAGTAATTCTACAGATGATAAAGCAATAACTGGCTATGAATGGACTATTGCAGGATCAATAGTTTCAAGTGATGCATATTTTGATTATACTTTTACGCAGCCTGGTACTTATGAGATAAAACTCCAAGTGACGGATGCCGAAGGTCTGACCGCGAGCGATGCCCTTACTGTAAATGTACAGGAGGCTGGTCCTCAAGAGAATTTTGCCCTGCGTATCAATGCCGGTGGACCGGAAGTGGTTTACAACGGACAGGTTTTTGCCTCAGACCGTAATTTTGTAGGGGGTAGAGTGTTTTCAAATACAGCTGCCACGGTTTCTACTTTATTCAAAACAGAAAGAAGTTCGTTGACGCGAACCTTTGATTATGCGCTTCCCGTTCCTGATGGAACCTATACGGTGAATCTATATTTTGCCGAAATTTACTGGGGAGCAACTGAAGGAGGCGCTGGAGGTGCCGGTAAACGTATCTTTGATGTGGTATTGAACGGTGATCTTATAATGGATAATTATGATATCAATGCAGATGTGGGACCTCAGACTGAAGTTGTTAAAACCTATGAAGTTACCGTAAGTGATGGTCAATTGAACATCAACTTATCTGCACTGAATAATGTAGGTGGAGTCGATCAGCCAAAATTGGCCGCTCTTGAGGTACTTACTGTAGCAGAGCTAAACCAAGCGCCTCAGGCCGTAGTTGCAGCGACTCCGCTAAGTGGAAATGCACCTCTTGAGGTTTCCTTTACAGGAAGTAATTCCACTGATGATAATGGGATTGTCAATTATCTATGGACGTTTAAAGACGGTTCCACTTCCACAGCCCAAGATCCTACCCATACCTTTACCGAAGCTGGTGATTATGTGGTAACTCTTGAAGTGGAAGATGCAGAAGGATTGACAAGTTCTGAATCTGTTACAATCAATGTGAGTCCGGCAAATGAAGCTCCCGAAGCGGTCGCCAGTGCAACGCCACGTACTGGATCTGCTCCTTTGCAGGTGAATTTCACCGGCAGCAACAGTACAGATGATAGCGGTATAGCAAGCTATGCATGGATCTTTGGTGATGGTAGTACATCTTCCGCAATAGATCCAGCACATACCTATACAGCTACGGGTACCTATCTTGCAAGCCTTACAGTAACCGATGAAGAGGGGCTTACTGATACCACTTCCAATATCGAGATTGTGGTTGAAGAACCAGAAAACAATGATGGTGTTGCGATTTACCTGAATACAGGTAGTAGCGTAGATGTAAACTTTGAAGGAAGGGAATTTGTAGGTGATCTTGAACTATCTAATCTTTATAACAGTGATCATACTTATGCCAATCCTAGTGCGAGCAGTAATGTACTCTATCAGACCGAGCGTGGTTCGGCAGAAAACCTGGAAACCCTAAGTTTTGCAATTCCGGTACCTAACGGTACGTATAGGGTGCAGACGTATCACAATGAACTGTGGTGGGGCAAAGGACGTTCCGGTGGAGCTGGTAAACGTGTCTTTGACATTATAATAGAGAACAAACTGGTACGGGATAATTTTGATATCTTCAATGCATCAGGGAATAATCCAATACGTCTAGATTTTAATGACGTAGTTGTTACCGATGGGATCCTCAATATTGACCTTCCTTCTACAGCAGATAGAGCCAGTATTTCTGGGCTTGCCATAGAAAAAGTGGTCAATCAAAAACCAGTGGCACTTGCTTCGGCAACGCCAAAATCAGGTAATGCACCATTACTGGTAGATTTTGACGCCACAGGTTCTACAGATGACGTTGAAGTAACCGGTTATCTATGGCAGTTTGAGCCTGGGGTAACATCTACAGAAGTGAGCCCTAGCTATACCTTTATAGGGGCTGGTACTTATCCGGTAACCCTGACGGTTACAGATGCTCAAGGCTTGAGTGATCAGACAAGCTTGACCATTGAGGTAAGCGAAAGTCCAGATACAAATGATGTAGCTATGTATATTAATGCCGGTGGTGCAGATAATGTGAACCTTGAAGGGCACACTTTTGTGGGCGATAAAAACACACCTAGTATCTATAGCGGTAATTATACCTATGAAGATACTGAGGCATCGCCATCATCACTGTATCGTATAGAGCGTGGTCCTGGTGTCAACTTAGGTACCCTCAACTATGCCATCCCAGTGCCTAATGGTACGTACACCATTAGTACGTACCATGCCGAATTGTGGTGGGGTAAAAAAGGAGGTAATGCAACAGCAGGCAAGCGTGTATTTGATATTCTTATTGAAGGTAATCTGGTCAAGGATAACTTTGACATCTTTAAGGAATTCAATAACAGGCCTACAAAGCTATCCTTCTATAATATTGTTGTTGCCGATGGTGTGTTGAATATCAGCCTGCCTGCTAGCGTTAATAAATCAACTATCTCAGGGATTGCTATTGAAGGCACATCGTTAAACGAAGCTCCCGTAGCAGCTATTTCGGCTACGCCAAAAGCGGGTACCGCTCCATTTGAGGTAAGTTTTAATAGCGATAATTCTACTGACGATAAAGGTATTGTAAGTTACCGTTGGGACTTTAAGGACGGGGCGACCTCGACATTAAAAAATCCTAAGCATGTATTTACTTTAACCGGTATGTATAATGTGAGCTTAAGGGTAACTGACGGTGAAGGTCTTGTAGATACCGAAGAAATAGTTATTGAGGCAAGAGGCTGTAACGCCGTGCCACAGCCTTGGTTATCTACAGATATAGGTGCCGTCGCAGCTGCCGGTAATACGTGTTATTATGATGGAACGTTTAATGTGACCGCTTCAGGGGCAGATATTTGGGGAGGTAAGGATGAATTCCATTTTGTTTATCGTCAACTCACCGGTGATGGCGAGATCATCGCTCGTGTGACCAGCTTGAGTAAAGTTGATAACTGGACTAAAGCAGGTGTGATGATGCGCAACGGTACAGCAGCTGGAGCAAAACATGCATTTATGACCTTGGCCTCAGATCCTACCTATTCGGGTAGTGGCAACTACGGCTACGCTTTCCAGAGCAGGAGCAATACAAATAGTGTTTCGGCAAGTAATACGCCTAGAATATTACCTAATGCAGCACTTCCATATTATGTAAGGCTTGTGAGGACTAGAAATACATTTACCGGTTACATTTCGCAGACCAATGGAAACTGGACGCAGGTGAGCAGTGCGACCATACCTATGGATGCGACCATACAGGTAGGTGTTGCAACCACCTCTCATAAAGATGGTACGATTGCAGAGGCTATCTATGATAATGTGAGCGTGAGAAATGCAAACCAGACCAGTGCAATTGCCGCAGTGCCTATGAATGGTCAAGCGCCACTTAATGTTGACTTTAACGGTGCTGAAGAACGAGCAAACATAGACGCTTCGCTAAGTTACTTCTGGGAATTCCAAGATGGGGAGACCTCTACAGAGATAAGCCCAAAGCATACCTTTGAAGAAGCAGGTTTCTATCCGGTAAGTTTGACAGTAAAAAGAGATAAAGAAGTGCTTTATCAAAATACCGTAGAGATTTGGGTAGATGGCAGAAGTGATAACACGATCACAGATGCTCTTGAAACTGGCGTATTGAGCACACGCATGTATCCCAACCCTGCTACCACTCGGGTAACACTTGAAGTTGCAAACACGACGAAAAGCATTACCAAGATATCGGTATTTGACATTCGAGGAAGGCTTGTGCTGGATTTTGATGCTGAAAAAGTGGGAGCTGCCAATCGTTATGATCTGGATGTTGAAAGCTTAGAAGCTGGAGTCTATATGCTTACTATTTCAGGCGAAGAAGGGGTTATAGAACAAAAACGACTCCTCATAAAAGACTGATCAATCTGAGATTTGTTTTTAATGGAAAAAGGAGGCCTTCATGGCCTCCTTTTTTTATTATGAAAATGGGCGTTAAAGGATAAAAAATGACCTTTTTGAAGCTATTATTGATCGTTTTCTTTTATTTTTAAAATATGACAACTATTTTGGTAAAAACCCAACAAAAATGGGCTATTGCGTATCTCATATTGGGAACCGTTTTTAGCGTAGCTGCAATTGCTATTTTTCTGTTTGCTGACGGAAACTATATAAACTTGGGTTTTCAAGCTTTATTGGGCTAGGGCAGGGGATTTACCATATAAAATATGAGAATATCATCTTAAGTTGGGATAACGAACACTTAGAATTAAAATTACCAGGGAAGAAAAAAGTAATATATAGGGCTGAGGCGATCAAAATTTAACCCTTACCCAAAAACATTTTATTATCAATTCGGGTTTAGCCGATGCGGAAATAATAGATAGTAAGCATTTCAGTGAAAGCAATAAAGTGAAATTGCGTATGCAATTTGGCGATTATCATATACAAGCGCAATTCGCCTAACTTCATTTTAAAAAGCTTTTTTTGAAAATGTAAAAGGTAGATTATGGACTTTAAAAGAGCGATTTTTGACTATAATAGTTCATTTTAAAGTTCTATTTCATAATTTATGGGAAGAAGATGGGCTACTCTTCTTTTGACTTATAACCCTACCGGTAATAACGGATTTGGCGGACAATGATTGCCCCATTAATCAATGTGAAAATCACGCATAATCGCAAAACAACTATTTTATAGCTCGTTCTACAGCATAAAATTCTTTGAGCATTAATCAGCTAAAAGCGGCTATTTTTCAAGGATTTTAAGCCCTTTTTAAAGCTATGAGCCCATTATTGTACAGGTTTTAGGTCTTCATCAACCAAGTTTATATTTTCAATCCCCAAATTCTTCAACCTCTTTAATTGAGTTTGTGCATCGCCTACGATTACATAGATCAATTTTGAGGGATCTGCATAGGTACTTGCCATTTCTTTTATTTCTTTCAGCGTAATATTTTTGGCGATTTGTTGCCTTTTTTTAGCATAATCCGGGCTAAAACCATATTTAGCAAGATCGTTGAGGTAATTGATTTTTGCATAAGGTGTTTCCAGATCACGTGCACCGCTTTTTAAAAAGTAATTTTGGGTAAGTTCGAGATCATCTTCATTAAACGTATCGGGATACTTGGCTAGAATATCACGTACCAGTTTGGTGCTTTCAAAAGTGACATTGCTGCGCACACCACTGCTTATAACAAAGGCACCTGGCAATCTATCGCCCTCAAACCGGGAGCGTATGCCATAAGTATAGCCCTTACCTTCTCGCAGCGATTGGGTGAGTTCGCTGGCAAAACCGCCGCCTCCCAAACGGTAGTTCATCAAAGTCGCGGGATAATAATCGGGGGCATCGCCGGCGAGTGCGATATACCCAAAGCGCAATTGCGATTGTTTAGCGCCAGGTACATTTATGAAATAAATAACTGGTTTTTGAGGAATTTCAGGTGATTTATAGGTGGGGATGGTCACTTTTTTGGACGGCCAGTTTTTGGTGATTTTCGTGATTTGCTGTACAGCCTTATCTTGAGAAACGGCTCCCACAATTTCGACAGAGGCCAGTGACGGTGTGAAGTTACGGTCATAATAATTTTTTAAATCTTGTAATTTTATAGTAGAAACGCTTTCAGGGTTCCCCAATATATTTCTAGATAAAATATGATCTTTACCGTATATCGCTTTCGCGAAAGCATTTTCGGCGATGCTTCCGGGATCTGATTTTTCCTGCTGCAAGCGGGTAAGCACCTCTTTTTTAGCCAGGTCAAATTCCTGTGCGTCCCAGCGGGGCTCGAGCAGGATTTCTTTTACCAGCTGCATGGTTTCTTCATAATTACGGGCAAGGGTGGAGCCATAAATAGCAATACTTTCCTGCCTGGCATCCACATTTATTGACGCACCTAGCAGATCTATCGCGGCTTGTAACTGGGCAGTGGTTTTGGTCGCGGTTCCTTTGCTGAGCATTTCTGCCACAAGGTTGGCCACACCGGGTTTATCAAGATTGTCCAAGAGTTGGCCGCCTTGTAGTTCCATAAAAAAGTAGACCAGCGGAACTTCTGTATTTTTAATACCATAAAGGGTAATGCCGTTGTCAAGTGAATCTTGCCAAACCTCAGGCACTTTAAGGTCCGGACTTTCCCCGTAAGTAGGCTCTATACTACGGTCAAAGCTAGAGGGCGTGCGCTCATAATCTGCCGCAATGGAAGGATCAAATGTTTCCTCGGCCCCTTCCACGATTTTCTCCTCTATCACATCGGCCGGTTTTGCATTTTCCAAGGCCAGTTGGGGTTTTTCTTTGGGCACAAAACTAGTGGCGACGTAGTTTTTTCCTTTGATGTATTTATGAAAAACCCGTTTTATATCTGCCGCGGTGACAGCCTGAATATTTTTGATATCTTTATTAATAAAACCAGGATCATCAGTAAAAATCTGATATTGAGCCAATTGAAAACCAGTTCCCAACGCACTTGATAAGCCGTTGTAAAAGCGCGATTCTTGTTTCGCCTTCATGCGTTTAAGGTCTTTTTCAGGAATTCCTTCTGCCTCAAAGGCCGAAAATGCTTTTTCAATTCCACTTTGTATAGAATCTAGATCAACGCCATCATTCCCCCTGATCACGACACTTACTTCACCAGCCAGCTCAGAACCGTTGTAGTACATACCGGGATCTGTGGTAAGCTGTTTTTCTTCGACCAGCGTTTTGTATAAAGGGGCGGTCTTGCCATTGGCGAGATAATCTGTGAGCACACCAAGCGCATAGCTGTCATCCTGATATTCTACGGGCGCGGCCCAGGTCATGGTAAGTCTGGGCAGCGATGCAAAATTATCCTCATAATAGAGGTTTTTAATCGAATCAAGCTGCGGAATTCTTTGCTGAAGTGGTGTGATATCTTCGCCTCTTGGGATTTCATCAAAATATTTTTTAACCCAGGTTTTGGTCTGTCCGGGATCAAAATCGCCTGAAATGGTGAGCGTGACATTATTGGGCACATACCAGTGGTTGTAAAAATCCTTCACATCCTGCAACTTCGCATTTTGTAGATCTTCAAGCGAGCCAATGACCTGCCAGTTGTAAGGATGATCTGCAGGATAAAGGTTTTTAGCGATCACATAATTTTGATGTCCATACGGCCGGTTATCATATGATTGTCTTTTTTCGTTTTTAACGACCTGCTTCTCTTTGGCCAGAACGGGATCTGTAACCGTGTTGATAAAATACCCCAACTTATCGGCTTCGGCCCAGATCATTTTTTCGAGGGCGTCTTTGGGGACGGTCTGAAAGTAATTGGTGCGATCTCTGTTTGTTGAGCCGTTAGCGCCCGAACCACCTACGCGAGCACTCATTTTGTCTAATCCGCCTTTACCCAGGTTTTCAGATTCCAGAAAAAGTAGATGTTCAAATAGGTGGGCAAAACCCGTTCGGCCTTGAAGCTCACGTGCAGATCCTACATGGGCAGTGAGCGCTACGGCCACTACAGGATCAGAATGATCTTCGTGTAAAATTACAGTAAGGCCGTTGTCCAGTTTAAATTTCTCGAAATCAACTTTAAAATCTTCGGTCGTTGACGTGGTTTTTTTATCGCTCTGGCAGGAAAGAATGCTACTAACAACAAACAGTAAAAGATATATTTTTTTCATGGTTTTCAATATTAAATTCAACCCGTTAATCCTTTTTAGAGGGTTTAATTCTCCAAGGCTTGCCTCAAACTAAACAATAAATTTGCGATTTATATCCCTTGAGTTTGTTCTGAATTTCCTGATTTTCAGTTTAAATAGTTCAAAAATGACCGATTTTAGCCGATTTTTCAAAGCATGTTTTCTTCACTGATCTCTTTGTTTTTGCTCTGCCGCTGGTGTTCAAAAAACTCTTCAGGCTTAAGAATACGCATTGTTTTTTGCACCACGACCGTATTTGATAGCGTATAAACCTGATCGTTTTTATTGCGAAGGTGTAAAAAGAAAAGCGTGATATTTTCCACACGCCCTTCCATAGGGAAATCTTTATCAATAATTTCTACATAATCCCCTATTTTGAGCGGATGGTTAAAAAATAGGATCAAACCGGAAGTTATATTGCTCAGCAGTGACCACTGGGCAAAAAACGCCACACCAAGTATGGTGAGCGCAGAAGTGACATACGTGAGTACCTGCGCGCCCGAAAGTCCCCAGATCGCGGCCATAAAAAATGCAAGGATCACAAAAAAGAAAATATTGATAAGCTTTATGGCGATCTGTTTGCGGGTGATGTCAAAATTGGCTTTTAAAAACCGCTTAACGACCAGGCGCACCACCATATAGCGTATTAATAGCAGAATAAGCAAAATGCCTACACTTTGAAAGACATCGTAATAAATTAAAGGCACAAGATTGTATTTTTATATTTAAAAGGAATATGAATTATCATTAACAAAAAAAACCGCATTGGCAAAAAGCAATTTACCATTTTGCCAGAACTCACGAAAAAGGGGATCGTCAACCATATAGATCACGCTACCGCGACCTATACGCTGCTCTCCAAAAACCAACGAGTTTTTAAGACCTTTTAGTGCATTTTCGCCCGAAAATCCCGAAACATTTTCGGGTTCTTCAACATACCCCACATTATACCCATCTTTCAGAAAAGCATAACTATCACTGCCCAGTTTCAGGCTAAAATAGGTTTCATCATAGCCAAAGGCCAAAGGATGCGTGGTATCCATTTGGGTTTTAAAGATACTGCCCGTAATAAAATCTTTGGTTCTTTCCTGTTCACGCTGCCCATAGGGAATGAGCGTCACCAGACTATCTTTTTTCTTACCTTCATTTTCTTTAATGCCAAAACCATCCTTGTTTACTAGACTTTTTATTGCACCATCTACGGCAATCAGTTTTCCGCCAGCACGCACCCAGGATCTTATTTTATCCGTTAGTTTATCATCTAGCACGGAATTGTAATACCCATTTGGCATAATCAACACATCAAAGTCATGAAAATCGACTTCGTTTAGATCATCGGTGTCTATGGGAAGTACGGGATAATGGAGTTCCTGCTCAAAAAAGTACCAGGTAGCACCAAAGGCGAGCGAAGAAATACCTTTACCCTTAATCAGCCCTACTTTTGGTTGATTGATGATCGATACATCGCCCGAACCAAAATCAGGCCCGGAAGTGGCAAAACTGGTCATGGTAGCGGTTAAGTTTCGTTTGTGTTTACTGGCGATTTCAGTTACTTTTTGGTCAAAATCGGTCATTTTTTGATTGTCGCTGCGTGTAATGACCAGCGAACCGCGGTCGTATTTTTTGCCGTCATTTTCAAGCGGCTTATAAGTAAAACGTACTTTGATGTCGTTTTTGATCAGCTCGGCCAGAAAGCGCGCGTCTTCCATACTGTCCCATTTGCTTAAATATCCCGCCGCACCGGGCGTGGCAGTTGCTGAAGTATTCATTTTTGGCGCAGCCGCATTGGCCGATACGAGCGAGGTGCTTGCAACCGCTTCCAGCCCATAAGCTTGTGGAAGGCTCCATGCGGTAATATCGTAAGTGATGGGTGTAGAGAGATCGGCATTGGGCTCAAAAAGCACTTTTACCATCGTACTTTTAGGTTGATTGGTGCTGACTACGAGCGCTGTGTCATAATCCATTTTGCCCTTGTCGTTATTATTCGCGTAGCTAAAACCACGTGCCGAACCGGATGAAGCGTAACCATATTTGATCTCGTGGCGATCGAGCAACTGCGCCAGCGCTGCCAGACGATCTGGACTGCCCTTAAGCACATAGCTCTTGTATTCAAAATCCTTTGGGCCAAAGAATTTTTTGAATTCGCTATTTAGTTTTTCCACATTGTTGGAAGCGGTTTCTACGGTGGCCAGACCGGTAGTGACGTGGTGGGCGACGCGATCTACAAGGGTGAGCACATACCCTTCATCGGTCTTGATGCCCAGACCGGCGCTGCCGTTACCACCCTGCTCATAAGTCATCCCAATAGCGCCCATATACAGCGGGTAGGTATCGCCATAACTGGGATAAAGCAGATCAAAACGTTCTCGGGTAAAGAAAAGCCAACCGTTTTTGTCAAAGTATTTGGCATTGTTCTTCCCAATTTCCGTCTGAAAATCCCGCTGAAAATCGGTGATCACTTCGTGAAAAGGTTCTGCTGCAGGAGCGAAATAATAAGGCTCGTTGATGCCCTGCTCATGAAAATCCACATGAATCTGTGGCATCCATTGGTTATAAATTTTAAGACGCTGGCGCGTTTCTATCTGCGTGGCCCACGCCCAGTCGCGGTTAAGGTCAAAGAGGTAATGGTTGGGCCTTCCGCCAGGCCAGGGTTCGTTATGCTCTGACGCATCGCGATCTATGCTGTAGGGCTCGGTTTTCACTTGGTTGTACCAGTTGGCATAGCGGTCACGCCCGTCTGGATTCACACAGGGATCCATGATCCCCACCACATTTTGCAGCCAGTCCTGCTTTTCAGTAATGAGTTTATACACGGTTTCCGTGGCCGCAAGTTCAGACTGGGTCACCTATCAGGAATACGGCAAGACCAACGAGCGCCGCCCACTCACTTACGCCGTGGTTTCCACCCCAGAAAATCTGGTCAACCTTGAGGAAATCCGACAAAATAACCTTAA
>DRGP01000210.1 GCA_011050015.1 Leeuwenhoekiella sp.
GATTTATGCAGAGGTTATAGGTGGTGGTATGTCTAGCGATGCGTATCACATGACCGCGCCGCATCCCGAGGGGATAGGTGTGGAGCGCGTGATGCAAAATTGCCTGCGGGATGCCAATATCAAGTCCGAAGAAGTAGATGCTATAAATACTCATGGTACCTCGACCCCACTGGGGGATGTGGCAGAGCTTAAAGCAATTACAAACGTTTTTGGCGAACATGCAAAGGATATTAATATTAATTCCACAAAATCCATGACCGGTCACTTATTAGGGGCAGCTGGCGCTATAGAGGCTATTGCTTCTATACTAGCTATGCAACATGGTGTGGTACCACCTACCATAAATCATACTGCGGTAGATCCCAGCATTGACCCTTCACTTAATTTAACCCTTAACAAGGCGCAAAAAAGAGAAGTGAACATAGCGATGAGCAATACCTTTGGTTTTGGAGGGCATAATGCCTGTGTGCTATTTAAAAAAATAAACCAATAATAACAGTATGGGTGCTATACGCAACATATTTAATTCCCGTTCTGAAAAGGACGGGATTTTTTTTGGTCAGGTTAAAAAAATCATAGGTTTTTCGCCTAAAAACCTAAAATGCTATGAAGAAGCCTTTACCCATAGGTCGTTAAACCTCAAGGACGGAAAAGGGAACAGTTTTAATTATGAACGGCTCGAATTTCTGGGTGATGCCATGCTGGGAGCCGTGATTGCTTCTTATTTGTTCAACGAAGTAGGACGAGGTGACGAAGGCTATCTGACTAAAATGCGCTCTAAAGTAGTAAGCCGGGAACACCTCAATGAATTGGGGCGCGACCTTCACTTGCTAGATTTGGCAAGGGCAGCAATACCTAAGGAGAATTTCGGGATAAACATACATGGAAATCTCTTTGAGGCGCTTGTAGGAGCGATACACAGAGATCGTGGCTACAGCTATGCACGGGAATTTATACATGATCGTGTTATAGATCCCTATGTCGACATTGAGAAGCTGGAGGGACGGGTGATCAGCTATAAAAGCTTGGTGATTGAGTGGTGCCAGAAGCAAAAAATGTCGTTCAATTTTGATGCCTATGAAGATTCTGGTCAGGATGTGATCAAGCATTTTTCAGTAAGACTTTCCATAGATAAAAAACAGGTGGCCAAAGCCCGGGGGACATCAAAAAAGAAAGCTGAAGAAAAGGCGGCAAAACGAGCATATTATGCGTTTCAGGATAAAATAAACCCTCAGGAATTCAATTAAATACCATTAATTCCTTTTTCTTAAAAACAGATTCCCTGTTTTGTTTATGACTTTCTTTATCTTTAGCACTTATCAGTACGCGTATGCCACCACTCAAGTTAGTTCTCAACGCTGCGCTTGAATATGATTTTAGCCTTATTGCCATACACTGCTCCCTAGAAGATTATAGAATTGCTTATTTTTTGAACAGGCATTTAGGCATACATCTACAAAGAAGGGCTCAAGACGTCGATTTTAAGAAACAGGGGTATGAGGCTTTGTTTTCTTTGTTTACTTTTGAAGATTCAAGAAATTACCGGTCGTACACACTGGTAGGTAATAACTGTAAAGTAAAACACCCGTGCAGTGCAGATGACGAAGGCCTTTTTAAAACGCAGGAAAATTTTAAATTGATCAACCTAATCCCTGAATTAAGGAAAACAGATTTTTTTTTAAAGCTAGAATCTGATACACTAACTCCCAAAACCATATTGGCTCAGATTAACCAGATACCGCAAGTGGTAACCGCCTATACAGTAGATGTGAACCAATTAAAATCAAAAAGAAACCTAATATTTGAATAATGCCAAATAGAAAAAAGACTAAAATAGTGGCCACGCTTGGCCCAGCAACCAGTGAAAAGAGTATCCTACAGGAAATGATAAAGGCTGGAGTAGATGTTTTTCGCATCAATTTTTCCCATGCAGATTATGACGACGTTAAAGAGCGTGTAAAAATGATACGGGACCTCAGTGAAGAATTTGGCTATAATACCGCGATTCTTGCAGATCTACAGGGGCCCAAGCTTCGGGTAGGGATTATGAAAGAAGAGGTTATGGTTTCTCCTGGAGACATCATAACTTTTTCGACAGCCGAAGAGTTTGAAGGTACCAAGGAGCGTGTTTATATGAACTATGCTCAGTTTCCCAGAGACGTAAATAAAGGCGAGCGCATTTTGCTTGATGATGGTAAACTCATCTTTGAAGTGCTCAAAACCGATATGGAAACGGAAGTGGAAACAGTTGTTATCCAGGGCGGACCGTTGCGTTCCAGGAAAGGTGTGAACTTGCCAAATACTAATATATCATTGCCCGCTCTTACCGAAAAAGATATAGAAGATGCCATTTTTGCCATAAAACTAGAGGTGGACTGGCTTGCACTTTCTTTTGTGCGTCACGAGGGTGACCTGATCCAGCTTCAGGAATTGATCAAGGAACATTCAGATCATAAAATCCCTATTATTTCTAAGATTGAAAAACCAGAGGCAGTAAAAAATATTGATAAGATCGTGTCTTATAGTGACGGTCTTATGGTAGCCCGGGGAGATCTGGGTGTCGAAATCCCTGCAGAAGAAGTACCACTTATCCAAAAGCAACTGGTACTAAGGGCCAAAAAAGCCAGAATACCGGTAATTATAGCCACTCAAATGATGGAAACCATGATTACCAGCCTTACCCCCACACGGGCAGAGGTTAATGACGTAGCAAACTCTGTCATGGATGGTGCAGACGCGGTTATGCTGAGCGGCGAGACTTCAGTGGGCAAATATCCCGTGCAGGTGATAGAGCGCATGTCTTCCATTGTGCGCAGTGTAGAAGACTCACCACTTATTCATGTTCCGCAGGAACCACCGCACATTCGCACAAAACGGTATATAACAAAATCAATATGTTACCACGCCGCACTGATGGCCAATGAAATTTCGGCAACGGCGATAACCACCTTGACGAATAGTGGTTATACTGCATTTCAGATTTCGGCCTGGAGGCCAAAGGCGCACATTCTGGTATTTACTTCCAATAAAAGAATTCTCTCACAACTGAATTTACTTTGGGGCGTAAAGGCTTTTTACTACGACAAGTTTGTATCTACTGATGAAACGGTAAGAGACATTAATATCATGGCAAAAGAGCGTGGTTTTCTCAAAAAAGGGGATATGGTGATCAGTCTTGCGGCGATGCCTATTTTTGAGAAAGGAATGGTTAACACCTTGCGTATTCGCGAAATTACAGGAAAATAGAAATTACCTATTTATAGTCAAAAACCCTTCAAAATCGTCATTTTTGAAGGGTTTTTTGTGTTTAAAAGCTAAAAATCAAACTTTAATTGTACTGCGATTTCCTGCTTCTGGACTTTTTCTTTTTGAGGTTCGGTGTTGAGGTTGCCCAGGGTGATGCCCAGCAGGCGCACACTGTTTTCCATTTTTTCCTGAAAAAGCAATTCTTTGGCGGTTTCCAGAATGATAGATTTATCCCTAATGAAATAATTAAGGGTTTTGCTGCGGGTTTTTAGGGTAAAATCACTGTATTTTATCTTTAAAGTAATCGTTTTTCCGGCGACGTCAGACTTTTTGAGTCGGCGCTCTATTTCTTCGGTAATGTTTTCAAGCCGTTCGAGCATAAATATTTCCGAAGAGATATTTTCGCTAAAAGTGCGTTCTGCACCCAGTGATTTTCTGATCCTGTTTGGTTTTACGGCACTGTTATGCACCCCGCGAACGACGTAATAATAGTGGCTTCCGCTTTTGCCAAAGTGTTTGGTAAGAAAGTCAAGCTCTTTCTTTTTAAGGTCTGCCCCGGTAAAAATACCCAGCTGAAACATCTTTTCGGCCGTAACTTTCCCCACGCCATAAAATTTCCTGATTTCAAGCTGCTCTAAAAACGGAATGACTTCTTCTGGGTTGATGGTTTTCTGCCCGTTGGGCTTGTTAATGTCGCTGGCTACTTTAGCGATAAATTTATTGATAGAAATTCCCGCCGAAGCGTTGAGACCGGTTTTTTCCTTGATTTGCCGGCGTATTTGTTTTGCGATGAGCGTGGCGCTGGGATTGCCTTTTTTATTTTGGGTGACATCCAGATACGCTTCATCAAGCGAGAGCGGCTCTACAAGATCTGTATATTCCAGAAAAATGGCGCGTATTTGCTGGCTTATTTCGCGGTAGCGTTCAAAACGGGCTTTTACAAAAATAAGATCTGGGCAAAGCCGGCGCGCGAGACCACCGGCCATTGCGCTGCGTACGCCAAATTTACGGGCTTCATAACTGGCCGCAGCAACCACGCCACGGTCAGAACTTCCACCCACGGCAATGGCTTTGCCGCGCAGGTCTGGGTTGTCCAGCTGCTCAACAGAAGCATAAAATGCATCCATATCTACATGAATGATCTTACGTGCGGGAAATTCGTCGGGGCTCATCAACTGCAAAATTACGGCAAAAGCAGCAATCCTATTTTCTTGTGGCCTTTACTTTAAAAAGTTGGCTGGCTTATCGTAAATTGGCTACAAATTGAAAGTTTTCCGCTTTAGTTTATCCTTAGTTTGTATAAGGTTGGAAATAAAAAAACGACGTTAAATCATGGCAAAAAAGGCAATCATTTTGGGGATTACCGGTCTTACCGGAACCATTTTGGCAAAGCAGCTTTTTGAAGATACCGATTATGAAGAGATCATCAGTTTTCACCGTAGAAAATCGGGACTTAAGCATCCCAAACTTACCGAGCATGTGGTAGATTTATTTGAGCTGAAAAATGAAAAGTCGCGGTTTAAGGCTGATGTGGTTTTCTGCTGCATTGGGACGACGCAGGCCAAAACGAAAGATAAAGAGACCTATAAAGCCATAGATTATGGTATTCCGCTGCAGGCAGCACAGCTTTGTTCAGCAAATGGAATTAGTACTTTTATAGTAATCTCTGCGATGGGTGCAGATGCCTCAAGCCGTATTTTTTACTCTCGGATCAAGGGTGAGATGCAACGGGATATTTTAAAACTTTCCATTAGCGCTATTTATTTTATGCAACCTGCACTGCTGGCCGGGAAGCGCGATGAGAGTCGTACCGCAGAGCGCCTGGCCATTGGCCTCTTTAAAATAATTAATCCATTGCTAGTGGGGCCGTTGCGCAAATATCAAAGTATAAAACCGGTAAAAATCGCCAAAACCATGCGCTTTGTGGCCAAAAACGGCTATAATAAAGCCATTATCAAATCTGACGAAATCAAACAAATAGCCCATGAAACTACTTGAAATAGAACGAAAATTCCTCGTTAAGAACACCGCTTTTAAAGAAGAATCCTATGCTCACAAACGTATTACCCAAGGTTATTTAAACAGCAATCCCGCTCGCACCGTGCGTGTGCGCATCTCGGGGAAACAAGCTTTTCTTACCATTAAAGGAATACCAGAATCTGGGGGTACCACTCGTTTTGAATGGGAAAAAGAGATAGATCTTGAAGAAGCTGAAGCTTTGCTGCCGCTCTGTGAACCGGGAAGTATCGATAAAATGCGGTATTTGATAAAAGCTCAAGATAAAATCTATGAAGTTGATGAGTTTTTTGAAGACAACGAAGGGCTTATCGTAGCGGAAATAGAACTGAATGCCGCCAATGAAGATTTTTTAAAACCAAACTGGTTGGGTGAAGAGGTAACCGGTGATGAAAAGTATTACAATTCGCAACTGGGAAAAAGGCCGTTTATTAAATGGACAAGGGCAGAGCAGCGGAAAGATTCGCAATAAAAAATAGACTTGTCCAAAAAAAAATTAGCTTTTAAGGTCAAAAATCGTGTTGTTTTGAATAATTATCAATAAATTTAGGAAACTTTTTGATCTTATACCAATTATATAACTGCTGCCATTGACAAGAAAATTACATAAATTGCGTACTTCTGCCCATTTTAAGCCATTATTTTTTGGTCTTTTGAGCATGCTATTTTATACGTCAACGCAATGTAAGACTCAGGAAAAGAAAGAGCGGGTGACTTCAACTATTCCCAAAACAGAAAGAAATATTATAATTCAAGAGGATACGGTTAAAACAGAATCTTATAACAGTGATAAATCCATGCTGTTAAAGATTGAAAAGGTTGTTACCCAAAAGCGACCTGTGGCAATGTTAAACTACGCCGTATATGAAGTGGGATCACAAAAACTAATAAAAAAAGACAGTTTTCAGGGTACAGATGTGCAATGGAATGATAATACTTCCCTTAAGCTTATTCCTTATGTTGGGATCGAGCGAAAACCTGTTTCTGAAAATCCGGATGAAATTTCCGCAGGCAATTCTTCAAATAAAGCTGTTATTGTCAAGCTGAAGGATAGTCTATAGAATGCAAAGCATTAGAATTTACTCAAACCTAAATATTTTTAATTATCCAACTTAAAAAGTAAACCATGAAACACAAGTACGTACCGCATTTATTTATTCTCTTAATGGGAATATTTATGATTTCCTCCTGCGAGGAAAAACCGAAAAAGGCAGAAGTTAAAGATCTTGCTTCTATAAAGGAGTTTAAGCTTCACAAAAAAGGGGAGCTTGTAGAAGCGAATGAGGAAGAAGAAGGTGAAGAAGAGGAGGAGGGCGAAGGCAAAAAAGGGATAGAACTTATTGCCGAATACATCGCCAACATTATGAAGCCCATAGATGCCGAGAAATCTACCTATAAAGATGGTTATCTCATGCGCGAGTTTCAGAAGGCGCAAAGAAACGCAGCAGCAAGTAGGTCAATTAAGGCGCCCACGGCGTCATGGCAAGAGCGTGGCCCCGCTAATGTACCCGGCCGAACACGTAAGGTGTTTGTATCGCCCAGTAACCCAGATAAATGGTATGCTGGTACTGTGGGTGGTGGTCTCTGGATTACCGAAGATGCAGGCGGAACCTGGAGGAATGCTACCGATTATAAAGTGCCCAATCTAGCGACATCTACAGTGGCCATTAGTGATAGTGCTCCTGAAACAATTTTTTTAGGTACCGGTGAGCCTTTCAACAATCTAGATGCCATAGGGGGTATAGGTTTAATGAAATCAATAGATGACGGCGCAAGCTGGGAGTATCTTGAAAACACGAAAAATTTTGGAGGGATAGGACGTCTGGCCATTAATCCTAATGATGCAGATAGCCTTGCAGTGGCCAGCGCAACGGGTGTTTATGTGACTTCGGACGGTGGAGCAAGCTGGGAGAAAACCTTTGGTGTAGAGAATTTTAAGCCTATAGATAGCGTGGGCAGTACCAATGTACAAGACCTTAACGCAACACCTGGCGATTACAACGTGATTTATGGAGGTGTAAATAGCCTGGGTGTTATAAAAAGTACCGATGGAGGCTATACCTGGGATTTGATATTTGATACGGATGATTATAATCCTAACCATGAACGTTTTGAGTTGGATGTTTCCTCTGCGAACCCCGACGAAGTGGTGTTGGGAGTCTATTCTGCCTCAGGTGCAGCAGCCGTAAATACTGATTTTTATGTGACTAAAGATGCCGGAGAAAGCTTTTCGCATTTGGGTTATGAAGGCACTCCCGCATCTGGGAATTTACTTTCAGGTCAAGGTTGGTATGATAATATTATTACAGCGCATCCCTATGATGAAAATGTATTTTATGCCGGTGGCGTAGTAGTGCACAAAGTGACCATAACCGATTCCTTAAATTATGAATTTCTTCCCATTGCAGGTGGTTACAATAATGAACTTAATGATTATGTACACGTTGACCAGCATGGTATTGCATGGGTAAAAGGAGAGGAAACAGAAGATTTTAAACTTGTGCTCTCTAATGATGGTGGGGTGTATGCCACAGATTACCTTGCAGATCCTGCTACTACCGAAGGAGACTGGTCTGCCATGGCAATTGGCTTGAACAGCACACAATATTATGGTGCTGATAAACGTAATGGTTCAGATTCTTACGTAGCGGGAGCGCAAGATAACGGTTCGCATATCTCTTTTGAGGCAAATACAAATGCTGCTACAAATTATCTAAAGCCACTGGGCGGCGATGGTTTTGAGGTCATCTGGAATTATGAGGATACCAATAAATATATCGTAGGATCACAGTATAATAATTTTGCCCGTTTTGACGGTGATAGCGGTTTTTATATGCGTCATGGCGAGACAGGGTCTGGGACTTCTCCATTTTATTCAAAAATTTCAAATGCAAACAACAATCCCAATGTTGTCTTTAGCCCTTCTATAAGTGGGGTGTGGAGATCCACAAATTTTGCTGAAAATTGGGAACTTACCCCTATACCCAATAATTTTTCCGTAGGTGCCTCAAGTTCGTTGGATGTAAATGTTTCTGTAGCCAATCCCGATGTGGTTTGGGCAGGGAATGCAATGACCGAGACAGGTAGCTACGTATTGCATGTTTCTCAGGATAACGGAAATTCATTTCAGCCTACAGAGCCGTTTATAGATCCTCGTGATGGTAGGTCGCATAACCTGTTTATCTCAGGTCTTGAAACTTCCCCTACGAATCCTGATCGCGCTTATGCACTCTTTTCCTCTCAAGGAAGTGCTAAAGTGTTAAAAACAGACGACCTTGGGAAGACCTGGGAAGATATTTCTGGATTTTCACAAGGAGAAGATCGTGGTTTTCCAGATGTTGCCATACACTGTCTGGTAGAAATGCCCTTTGATGAAAATATACTTTGGGTAGGAACAGATCTGGGTATATTTCAAACCGAAGATGCTGGCGAAAGCTGGTCACTTGTAGAAGGGCTCCCTGCAGTTTCTGTCTGGGAATTTAAGATCGTGAATGATCAAGTGGTCATTGCAACACATGGCCGGGGGGTATGGACGGCGACTCTTGATGAACTTGCAGGATATGAACCACCCAGTTATTTTGCACCACCGGCCATCGTAGAGGCCTATCAAGAATCTATAGAAAATACAAATGCCGTAGTGGTATTTAATGTAGAACAGCCTTATGTAGATGATGTGAACATTTTTGTTGACGATAGTTTATATGCTTCCGTGCAAAATGAATTTTCTGCCGGAACAACCAATATGTACAAGCTTGAAAGCCTGAGTGAAGGAATTCATACCATTGGCGTACAGATCACTAATGAAGGTCAGCAATCTATCGCAGCAGAAGAAGAGGTGGTGATCGTTGATTATGAAGCACCCGCTGAATTTGTGAGCGTCAATGTTTTTCAGCCTGAAGATGTATTTGATTTCGAAGGTGAATTTAAAATAGATGACGTGGCCGGTACAGTGGGTCAGGATGTGTTAAACAATGTAGATCATCCCTACCTGAACGATAGGGAATACCGTGTAATTCTTAAAAAGCCCATTACGCTCACTTCTTCATCAGCGACATTTAATTATGAAGATGTGGCTATTGTAGAACCGGGAGATGCCGATGGGATCTATGATTACGTTACCGTTGAGGCGACCAGTGATCTAAGGAATTGGGAAGTACTTGATGTATATGACGCAGAGCGATTTCCCGAATGGCTCAAGACTTACAGCAGCGTTTTACAGGGGGAGACGCCGGTGATAAATGATGAACTTTTCCGAACCCAGACCCTTGATTTATTGCAAGAAACTAATGCTGGCGAAGATATCTTTGAAATGGGCGATAACATCGTGCTTCGTTTTAGGCTTGTGACAGACCCGGCCGTAACCAGTTTTGGGTGGGCCATACGCTCCATAAACAAACAGACCCTATCTATAGATGATCCTTTACTGGCTTCTCAGCTTACGATGTACCCTACTGTTTCTCATGGGGATATAACCCTCGCATCTACCGTAGATCTTGGCGATTCTGCCGTGCAGGTATTTAATATCAACGGGAAAGAAGTATTCTCTAAGAACTATGACCTGAGCTATAGAAAACAGAAACTGGCGCTCAATAACTTAAGCAGCGGCATGTACCTTGTGAAAATCACTTCTGGAAGTAGGAATATCGTGAAGAAAATCGTCATCAACTAGCGGTTTGAACTATTGATTTTAAAAAAGCCCAGCCGGTAATCAGGTTGGGCTTTTTTTTCTTCGTTGCAGCCCAGTGATTTTGACCATTTTAGACCCGATTTATTCTGGTTTTTGGCCGTTTTTAGCCTAAAACGGGTGTTTTCTTGACGCGCTTGATTGCATTCTATCTGTTTTTTGATAAAATTAATCAGGAATCCATTAAAATACAAATTGAATGCCTATGCGGTTTCCACTGAAGCTGAGGTTGAAAGCTGTTTTTTTTGGCTTGCCTGCATTGTATTTTTCGTTGTATTTTGTATCGAGGTAACGGTCTATTGATTCTACTATAAAATAACTTATCGCCCAGCTGAGAAACACATCGCTTGCCCAGTGCGCATCTTCAACGATACGGGAAATGCCCGGTATGGCCCCCAAGGTATAGAACCCCGCTTTTATCCATTTACTTTTAAATTGTTTGGCAAGCACATGCGCGGTGGTAAAGGTAAGGATGCCATGCCCGGAGGGAAAGGAACTGTAAGCGGGACTTGGGTCAAAAGGCTTGAAATGATTTTTTCCAAAATTTTTATTGGGTCGGGCCCTGCCCAGACCTGATTTTATAAATTGCTGAAGCAAACCGGTAGCAGTGGCACTTGAGATGAGCAGCACCCCCGTGCGGCGCAGCTTTTCATTTTTGGAAAACAAGCCCGTGAGGTACACCGCCCCGGTAATGGCGTAATTATTTTGCGGCTGGCCCGCATACCACCCATAATCCAGCAGAAAACGGGGCACCTCCTCCTTGTTACTGCTAAGTGCCGATCTAATTTCATCATCCACGAGATAGAAGCCCAAAGTGCCGGCAGCAACGCCGCCCAGTTTGATATAATCATTACCTTTCCAGTAAAGTGGTCGTGTATATACATAATAGACCCCTTTAAAAACAGTCGCCAGGTCATACGTAAAATTGTTCCATATAGTGGTTTTAGCACCTTCGGTGGAAGGGAAGCTTTGAGACCGCAGATTACCTGCCAGCATTAAAACATAAAGAAAAAGTAGTTTTTTCATCTAAAAATAGAGGTTTTTGATACCAAAAGCACCGATTTTGAGCCCATAGTTGATCGTTTTGTTCCTTCAGAAGTAAAAACTACAATCGCTGAACCTATTTATGGGATAAAGAAAAACCCCCTTTGAATATATCTTCAAAAGGGGTCTTTTTAATTTTAAAAAGCAATTACTGCCAGCCACCACCCAGGGCTTGGTACAGATTGACCATGGCATTGAGTTGACCATATTCTGCATCGATGAGGTCCAGTTGGGAGTTAAGCGCATTCTCACGCGCGGTTAGTACCTCTAGATAATTTACAAGACCATTGTTCAATAACTCTTCAGAATAATCTGTTGCAGTCTGGTAGGCGTCATATTCCTTTTGCTTTATGGTTATTCTTTTGGTTGAAGCTTGGTACGTGTAAAGCGCATCAGAAACTTCCCTGCTCGCGGTAAGGATGGCCTGTCTAAAGTTTAAACGGGCTTGCTCCTGCTGTGATTGTGCTACTTCATATTGGGTGCGTATTTGTCTTCCATTAAAAATGGGCTGTGTAAGACCACCTATGATCGTTGCAAAAAGCGAACCCGAATCAAAAAAGTTATCCAGATCAAGACTTTGTAATCCTCCCGTTGCTGAAAGCGTTATAGAAGGATAAAAATTACTGCGTGCTACATTGGTAAGCTCAAACGAATTGATAAGATCGTACTCTGCGGCAATCACATCTGGACGATTACGCAGGAGCAAAGTGGGCACCCCAATGGTAAGATCTGTATTGATTTTTTGACTATCAAGATCTGTACGTACAATCTCATGGGGTTCTTCCCCCATAAGGATAGACATGGTATTCTCAAGTAAACGGGCCTGATTTTGCAGATCAACCAGAATAGCCTGTGCGGTATAAAGTTGTGCCTCCGTCTGTTTTACTCCGGCTCCGGTCACATTACCGGCCTCTTTTAAAGCCTTTGTGGTCTCAAGACTGCTCTCCCGGTTAGAAACCGTTTCTTGGGTAATACGTATTTGCTCATCGATGGCCAATAGTTGGTAATACGTAGATGCTATATTTGCGATGAGTTGCGTTTTCACCGCTTTATGGGCCGCTACAGATTGTAAATAACGGGCTTGATAAGCGCGTTTATTACTGCGTATTTTCCCCCAAATATCGGCTTCCCAAGAAAGCATCCCATTCATTTCATATTGATCAAGATTTGAGAACAGGCTACCAAACTGACTGTTGCTTGAAAGTTCCTGATAGGTATAGGTGGCGTTGCCTTGTAGCGTAGGAAAATAACCAGCTTTACCCTGCTTAAAATACGCCTCTGCAGCCAGTATTTGTTGAACGGCCACGCGGATGTCAATGTTATTTTCAAGACCGCGTTCTATGTAGCCATCAAGTACGGGGTCTGTAAATAATTTGGTCCACGATATATCTGCAATACTTGTAGAATCTAGGTTTGTACTCTTTACAATACTGTCTTCTATATGATCTGTACGAAAATTTGCCTCGTTGATCACTTCTGGGCGTTCATAGTCTTTTGCCGCAAAGCAGGAGCTCAGCACAATGGGTACGCTCACAAGAAGCAAAAGGGTATAAATTCTATTGGTTTTCATATTAAGCGTTTTCTTCTGAAGTTTCTAATTTGTCACTCGCTGCTTCTGGGGCCCCGGTGATTTTTTCCTGCAACCACTGGAATACGATATACAGAATAGGGATCACAAATACACCCAGTATCGTACCTATGAGCAGGCCACCTACGGCGCCCGTACCTATAGAGCGGTTACCGGCGGCTCCCACACCGTTTGCCAATACTAAGGGCATAAGGCCCAGGATAAAGGCAAAAGAGGTCATGAGTATGGGGCGCAAACGGGCTTCTGCACCGTTTATGGCCGCTTCAACTATGGGCTCTCCCCGTTTTCGCCGTTGTATGGCAAATTCTACGATAAGAATGGCGTTTTTGGCCAGCAGTCCCAAAAGCATGATCAGGGCGATCTGAAAGTAAATATTGTTCTGCAAACCGGCAAACTGTGTGGTGATGTAAGCCCCAAAAACACCCAGTGGCAGTGATAGGATCACAGAAAATGGCAATAAATAGCTTTCATACTGGGCGGCGAGCAAGAAATAAACAAAAACCAGTGATAATATGAATATGGTCGTTGTTTGGTTACCGGCGCTTACCTCCTCACGGGTCAAACCAGAATACGCGGTCGTAAAATTGCTGGGCAATGAACTCACCTCATCTTGAATGGCCGCAATGACATCACCAGAACTATAACCGGGGTTTACCGCAGCAGTGATTTTAGTGGAGTTAAAGAGGTTAAAACGCGTAACGGATTGTGGGCCATAAACCCGTTTTAAGGTCACAAATTCGGTAATGGGGGTCATCTCTCCACTTTCGGTACGAACGTAGAGCTCGTTGAGGTCGCTTTTATCTGCGCGGTCTTGTGGCAATGCTTGTACATACACCCTGTATTGCTTACCAAAACGGGAGAAATCTGCCGCAAATATACCGCCTATGTAGCCTTGCAGGGTCGAAAAAATACTGCTTATGGAAACACCCAGTTCTTTGGCCTGTGGCACATTGATCTTCATTTCATACTGGGGGTAGGCCGTGTTGAACGAACTTTGTGCATATTGAATCTCGGGCCGCTGCGATAATTTCCCTATAAATTCTTGATTGGCCTTATCCAGTTCTTCAAAACTGCCGCCAGAACGGTCAAGCAGGTTCACCTCGGCACCGGCCGCGTTGCCAAATCCTGGAATACTGGGGGGGGCGAAGAAAATGATTTTTGCCTCTGGAATTTGAGCTGCTATACCGAAAAGTTTTCCGGTTATGGCGTCAATGGAAAGTGAATCTTCCCCACGCTCATCCCAATCGGCCAGCTTTACAAAGCCTAGACCATAGTTACTGCCGGCGCCACTTATCAAACTTCTACCATCAATTACAGAAACGCCTTCTATCCCAGAAATATCTTTAACCATACTGTAAAGCTTCTGGTTTACTTCATGGGTACGGTCTATAGAGGAGCCTGCGGGCAGTTCTACGTTCATAAACAGGATTCCCCTGTCTTCATCAGGTACAAAACCTGTTCTTACCGTTGATGCAGACCACCAGATGCCCAGGCCAGCAAGAACAAGAATCGCGCCCGTGATCCACTTGTTGCGCGCCAAAAAGTGAACGGATCTCCCGTATTTCTTTATGGTGGCGTTAAAGCCACGGTTGAAGGCGTCAAAAAAGCGCTGAATAAAATTCTGTTTCTTTTTACTGTGCTTCTCCTCGTGCCCCTTTAAAAACAGCGCACAAAGTGCAGGGCTCAAAGTAAGCGCGTTTACCGCAGAAATCACGATCGCCACAATAAGGGTGATACCAAATTGCTCATAAAATACGCCGGTAGGCCCTTGTATAAAGGTAACGGGTATGAAAACCGCCGCCATAACAAGTGTTATGGATATAATGGCACCAGAAATCTCGTGCATGGCTTCGGTAGTGGCTTTTGTGGTGTCACTTTCACCTTCATCTATCTTGGCATGCACCGCCTCAACGACCACAATGGCGTCATCTACCACTATACCAATGGCAAGTACAAGTGCAAAAAGCGTTAACAGGTTAATGGAATAGCCAAAAAGGTTGAGGAAGAAAAACGTACCTATAATGGAAACGGGAACGGCAATGGCCGGAATAAGCGTTGACCTAAAATCCTGAAGGAAAATGAACACTACAAGGAAGACCAGCAAAAAGGCCTCTGCGAGTGTGCTCACCACTTTTTCTATGGAAGCGTTCAGGAAGTTATTGGTGTCATAAGGGATAAAGACTTCCACACCTTTTGGCAAATCGGCTTTTACGATTTCCAGCTCTTCTTTGATAGCTTCAATGATCTCCTGCGCATTAGATCCTTTAGTCTGAAAAACACCCAGGTTTACGGCAGGATATCCATTGGTCGTGGAACTTCCGGAATAGGACTGGGCCCCCAGTTCAATTTCAGCAACGTCAGAAAGCCTTAAAAACTGACCATTGCCCAGGGCTTTGATCACAATATCGCTGTATTGCCCTTCCGTCTTAAAACGGCCACCGTATTTAATGGTGTATGTAAAGGCCTCGCCATCATTTTCGCCCAGTGACCCCGCGGCGGCCTCAAGGCTCTGCTCGTTAAGGGCGGCCGTGATATCTGAAGGGATCAGGTTGTAGGCAGCCAGCTTTTCGGGCTGTAACCAGATACGCATGGCGTAGTCCTTTTCGCCAAATACCTGTACATTGCCTACACCGTTTACACGTTGTATTTCAGGTATTACGTTTATCTTGAGGTAATTCTGCAAGTAAGTATCATCATAGTCCTTGTTCTTGGTGTAAAAGGACATAAACATAAGCGCACTGGTCTGTTGCTTCTGGGTGGTAACACCTGTTTGCAGTACTGCTTGTGGCAAGAGCGGGTTGGCACGTGCCACCCTGTTCTGCACGTTTACCGCGGCGATATCGGGATCAACGGATTGATCAAAAAACACGGTGATCGTTGCGGTACCATTATTGGTTGCCTCAGAGGTGAGGTAGGTCATCCCTTCCACACCGTTGATCTGTTCTTCAAGTGGTATGATCACGCTTTCCAGAATGGTCTCGGCATTGGCCCCGGGATACGTTGCACTTACCGAAATGGTGGGTGGGGCAATGTCGGGATATTGGGTGATGGGCAACGTAGTGAGCCCAAGGATCCCCAGAATTACTATGATAATGGAGACCACGGTAGAGAGTACCGGGCGTTCTATAAATGTCTTTAGCATAATTGTTTTATTTCTTAGCGGGACGCTCTTTTTATCTGAAAACTTTTACTATAGGTTTGGCAATACTGTCAAAAGGCATTTCCTGTGGTTTGATCTTGGTCTCACCGCGCAAGCTGGCAACACCTTTGGCCACGATGTTATCCCCTTCTTTAATTCCAGAATTCACCACATACAGGTTTTCTACCTCGGTGGTAATTTTAATCTCTATTGCTGAAGCTGTGCTGTCCTGGCCCACTTTATATACAAAGGTGCTGCCCTGGCGCTCATAAGTGGACGCCTTTGGCACGACGACCACGTTCTCATAGGTTTTGGGAATCTCTATCTTACCGCTGTTACCGTTGGTAAGTATCTGGGTGGGATTGTCAAATATGGCGCGGAACTGTATAGAACCGGTGTTTGTGTTTACCTGCGAATTGATGGTCTGTATGGTTCCTTTTTGCTCATATTCACTGCCATTGGCGAGTAAGAGGTTTACTTTGGGGAGGTTTTTTATTTTTTTAGAAATATCCTCACCTTCCGCTTCGCGGATAAAATCAAAGTAATCTTTTTCGTTCATTGAGAAATAGGCATAAACTTCGCTGATATCTGAAACCGTGGTCAGGGGCATCTGGTCTGATGGGCTTACCAAATTCCCTTTCCTAAGGCGTATGGAACCTACATAACCGTCTACAGGGCTTTTAATATTGGCATAATCTATATTTGCGTTGACACTGTTATAACTGCTTTTTGCTTGTTGCAGCTGTGCTTTTGCGGTCTCTAGCTGCACATTGCTAATAATATCCTTTTCTACAAGCGGCTTCAGTTTGTCTACTTCTACCTGTGCCGCATTTACATTGGCCTTGGCAGCATCGGCATCTTGACTCAACGACTGTGTCTCCAACTTAAAGAGTGTTTCACCCTTTTTTACTTTCTGACCTTCATCAACGAGTACTTCTGTGATATATCCAGATATTTTTGCGCGTACCTCGCTGTTTACAATGCCCTCTATGCTGGTGGGGTAGGTTGTATATGCGGTCACGGTCTTGGTAGGTATCGTGATCACGGGCAGTTGAGGGGTCTGCTGGGCGGCGGCTGCCCGCCCAGACCCTTCTTTTTTTCCACAACTGGCAAACAAGATGCAGATTGCCAGTAGGGCAGGTATAATTGGGGTAAATGTTACTTTTTTCATTTTTGGTAGTAATTAATCGTTTTTAATTTTGGTGGTAAGGTTGTCACGTAATTTTTGCATGGAGGAGGTTGCCTGTTCCAAAAAATTTAAATAGTCTTTGTGGAACTCCATATCAAAGGCTTCGTCTGATAGATCCTTTTCTTTTAGGTTTTTATTGATTTCCTTTTTGTATTCCATGATTTCTAGATGAAGCTCGCGCTCCGTGTTCCAGTTTTCTATCATTTCTATCATGGATTGCAGCATGGCATCTGGGGAGATTACGAAATATTTTTTTCGGTCGCCTGGTTTTGTGTAATATGAGATTTTCTTTGCTGCCTGTAAATGGGTTAAATGCGTAAAGATGGTGCTTTTACTGGCGCAGAGGCCACATACCATATCGTCAAAAGTCACTCCTTTCTTTCCGGTAAGGATTAGCTTTGACAGGATACGTGCGGCGAGAGGTGCAAGCTGTTCTTTGCATTCCAGATGCACACCTAATTTTTCTATTAAATTTTCCTTCTTTTTCAAAATAGGATAATTGCTTACATTGTTTGAGC